>NZ_JQNA01000002.1:4697784-5010969 GCF_000745015.1 Burkholderia sp. 9120
GCTACGTAATGCGCGGCCGCTTCACGCCGCACGCCGACGTGGAAGAATGGTGCGAACGCCATCTGCTCGCACGCATCCACCGCTACACGGTGAAACGCTTGCGTCGCGAAATCGAGCCGGTGGAACGGCACGACTTCATGCGCTTTCTGTTCGCATGGCAGCACCTGACGCCCGACACACGCAGCGAGGGCCGCGACGCGCTCGCCGCGGTGCTCGACCAGATGGAAGGCTTCCAGGCCGCCGCGGGCGCGTGGGAAGACGACATCCTGCCGGCTCGCGTGAAGGCTTATTCGAACACTTCGCTCGACGAACTATGTCGGGCCGGCAAGATCGTCTGGACCCGTCTGAGCGACCGTGCGCGCAGTAGTGCCGGACCGGTTCGCAGCACACCGATCGTGCTGTTGCCGCGCGGCCAGGTGCGCATGTGGAACGCGTTGATCGATCCGTCGAAGCAAGCGGCGTTGTCGGCGCGCGCGCAAAGCGTCTACGACGCGCTGGCGCAACACGGCGCCATGTTCTTCGACGAACTGCTGACGGAAGTCCGCGTTTTGCGGATGGAACTGGAGAGCGCATTAGGCGAACTGGTGGCCGCCGGTCTCGTAAACTCGGACAGTTTCGCGGGCCTACGCGCGCTGCTGAAGCCCGTGGCCAAACGCAATGCGTTCCCCAGCAACCGGCGCGCGAGGTCGAGCGCATTGATCGGAGGAATGGACGATGCGGGTCGTTGGGCGCTGGTCAGCCGCCCGGCGCCCGCCGCCGAGCCAGTGCCCACACCTGCACCCGAGCGGCGCAGGCAGTTGCCGCCCGACGTGCTCGAACACGTCGCCATGACGCTGCTGCGCCGCTATGGCGTCGTGTTCTGGCGTCTGCTCGAACGCGAGGCCGACTGGCTGCCGCCGTGGCGCGATCTGCTGCGCGTGCTGCAGCGCCTCGAAGCGCGCGGCGTGATTCGCGGCGGACGCTTCGTCAACGGTCTAGCGGGCGAACAGTTTGCGTTGCCGGAAGCGATTCCCCTATTGCGAGAGGTTCGCCGCCATGCGAACGACAGTGCTTTTGTGTGCGTCGCCGGCACCGATCCGTTGAATCTGGCGGGCACCTTGCTTGTCGGCGAACGCGTGCCCGCCGTGGCCGGCAATCGGGTGCTGTATCGCGATGGCGTGGTGATCGCCACACTCGTGGCAGGGACTTTCTGGTTCGCGCCCACTGTGGAGGAAAACCCGGTCGAACGGGAGCGGGCACGCGGCTGGCTGGCAAAAAGGTTCCAGGGTTTGCACGCGGTTTGAACGCGAATTACACAGCGAATTACCCGGCTAATTACACAGTCGGGTCATTTAGAAGCACTAAAGCCGATTTTGAAGCAAGCCCTAAAGCTCCGGGCTGTCCTACCGTTAATGTTTATAAGCCCGAAGCGCAGCCGCTTAGCTACAATGGGTAGAGTCTTAAGTATGATGAAGACTGTCTGCCGCCTTCCGCCTTTACGGCGGCCAACGGCACACATCGCCCGGGGATCCCATGAACGACGACCAACACGAGCAGGTGCTTTTTGCCCAGTTCGGCACAAGCAGCCCATGCTGGCGTCTGTCGACCGACAGCAACGCGCTTGAACTCACGCCCGTTACCGGCGACGTACCCGCCAATGTCGCGATTCCGCTGAACCCTCAACAAGCTTCGCAGATTCGTTGCCTGACCGGCGTCACCTCGCATCTGATCTTCGACGTGCGCCTCTTCGGCGAACCGTTGCGTCTGCATCTGGTCGGCAAAAAACTCAACAGCAACACCTGGGCCGGCACCGCGTCCGCGTACGACGACACCGAATCGGTGGCG
Organism: Burkholderia sp. 9120; assembly: GCF_000745015.1. NCBI lineage: Bacteria > Pseudomonadati > Pseudomonadota > Betaproteobacteria > Burkholderiales > Burkholderiaceae > Burkholderia > Burkholderia sp. 9120. Next base: position 4,699,609 of record NZ_JQNA01000002.1, read on the forward strand.
CGCGATCTGGTGCATGGTCTGTCGTTCGCCGAACAGGTCGTCTCCGAAGTGAATTCGGTCGTGGTGATCGTGGACCGGCATGGGCGAATACAACGCTTCAACCGGCTGGCCGAAGAACTCACCGGCGTCAAGGAAGAGAACATCATCGGCCGCAACGTGTGGGCGCTGTTCATGTCCACCGAAGACGGCGCCGCCTCCAGCCAGAACATTGCCGGCTTCTTCAATCGCGGCGTGTCGTATGAAGTCGAGCGGCGTATCAAGACGGTGCACGGCGAACGGCTCTTCCTGTTCCGCAATAAATTCGTCCAGAGCGGCAGCGGCGTCGAAGAGCAATTCCTGATCTGCTCGGGCACCGACATCACCGAAGAACGCCTCGCGCAGGAACGGCTCACCCTGCTGGCCAATACCGACGCGCTCACCGGCCTCGCCAACCGCAACGCGATCCAGGACAAGATCCGCGTCGCGATCGAAGAAGCCGCGCCCGGTGAAGCGGTCGGCGTGCTGTTCCTCGATCTCGACAACTTCAAGAAGGTCAACGACCACTACGGTCACGTGTTCGGCGACCGGCTGATCCGCGACGTGTCGTCGGCCATCAGCACCTGCCTGAACGAAGGCGACGTGCTCGCGCGACTCGGCGGCGACGAGTTCATCGTGCTCGCGGCCAAGGGCACCGCGCACGAACTCGAAGCCACCGCGCAGCGCATTCTCGAACGCATGCGCACGCCGTTCGCACTGGGCCTCGTGGAGGTCTACACCGGCTGCTCGATCGGCATTGCGTGCTATCCGGAACACGGCGACAGTCTCGAATCGCTGATCCGTTCGGCCGACACGGCCATGTACGTCGCCAAAGACGAAGGCAAGCGCACGCACCGCGTGTTCTCGCCGGACATGAACCGCCGGGTCGCCGAGTACATGTGGCTCGACACCAACCTGCGCCGCGGGCTCGACGAAGGCCAGCTAACGTTGCACTACCAGCCCAAGCTGTCGCTCGCCACTGGCACGGTGCAAGGCGCCGAAGCGCTGGTGCGCTGGAATTCGCCGGAGCGCGGGCAGATCATGCCGGCGGAGTTCATCCGCTATGCGGAGGAATCCGGTCTGATCGGCGTGCTCGGCCGCTGGGTCATGAACACCGCCGCGAAGCAGGCCGCCAGGTGGAAAGCAGACGGCTACAACCTGCGCATCGCGATCAACGTGTCGGCGCGGCAACTGGTCGATACGGCCGTGGTGCGTCATTTCACCGAGGCGCTGCAGAACGCCAGTCTCGACCCTTGCCTGATCGATCTCGAGCTCACCGAGAGCTGCCTGATCGAAGACGAAGCGGCCGCACTGGAGCTCATCAAACAGTTCCGCGTGCTCGGCGCGCAGGTGCATCTGGACGACTTCGGCACCGGCTACTCATCGCTGTCGCAACTGGGCCGCATTCCGCTCGACCTGATCAAGCTCGACCGCAGCTTCGTGCGCTCGATCAACGCCGACACCAAGGCGCAGGCGCTCGTGCGCTCCATGGTGGCGGTCGCGCAGGAGCTGGATCTGAAGGTGGTGGCCGAGGGGATCGAAACCGAATCGGAAGAACTGTTCATGAAGGGACTCGGCGTCGATTACGTGCAGGGCTTCCTGTACGGCCAGGCCATGCCGGCCGCTGAATTCGAACGCTGGTTGCAGGATAGACAGAAGCTCAGGCTGATTGCCTGAGCTTCCGCCCGCTCCGTAGAAAGTCCCATTGAGACCGCCCGTTGCGGTTCGACGCGTTTGAATCAGCCGCGATTCACGCGAAGTTGGCCGCGCTGGTAGCCGCCTGGCGCATGTTGGACGTGCGGCGGTTTTGCAGCGTCACCAGCCGCTCCATGAAGGCGAGGTCCTTCTCCTCGATCGTGAAAGCAGCGTCCACCCAGTCTTCGGTAATTTCCATCAGTTCGGCACGCGACAATTGCAGCACGCGCTGGCGGGCCCGCAACATCGCGCGAATGCCGTTCATCTTCGGCTTGAGCGTATCGATAAACGTGCGCGTGGCGAGATAGGCGTCGCCGGGTTCGAACAACTGATCGACCAGCCCCTTGCCGTAGTGCCATTCCGCCGTATGCGATTCCCCCACGCCGATCAATTCCTCGGCGAGCCGCATGCCGGCCTTGCGCGCCACCAGCGAGTACCCGCCCATGCCCGGGAACAGATTGAACGCGATCTCCGGGAAGCCCATGCGCGCATCGTTCTGCGCCAGCAGGAAATGATGGGCGAGCGCCGCCTCGAAGCCGCCGCCGAGCGCCGTGCCCTCCACCATCGCGATCGAAATCGCGCCGGTGTCGAAGCCGCGCGCCGCGGCATGCACGCAATCCACACAGGCCCGCGCGTAGGCCATCAGCGCCTGACGCTTGCCCGAACGAATCGTTTCGGCGAAGAAATCGAGATCGCCGCCGACGTTGTACATGGTCGGAATCAACGACCCGGTCACCCAGAAATCGATCTGCAGCCCCGACTCTCGCGCCGCCTGCGCGAGCCCCAGAATGTCATGCACCAGATCGAGGTTGAAACAGGGACGCGGTTGCGCTCGCAACATCATCCACATGATGTTGCGGCCTTCTTCATAGTAAGCGGAGATTTGCGACAGGTTGCCGGCTTCGATGAACGGACGGCAGGCGTGGTGGCTATGCAGATTCATTTTGAACGGTCCTTTAAGGTTAAACACTGGTAATGCAATGCGAGCCTAAAGCAGACCGGAATCGGATGGGAGCGGTGTAACCAACAGATGAATGCAAGCGCTTATCGAAGCCACGCCGGGCGGCGCTCCGGCGGCAGGCGGCCGTCTATTCGCACGATGCCGCGGACGCAAACGGTTGCGCACCGAAGATGGGCGAAATTAGCCCGCCAATGAGCATGCCGCCGCATGCAAAAAGCGGGCGGCGTAAATCCGAATTTTTTGCCGAATTGGAATGAAAAGGAAATAACGCGCGGTTAGGCAATGCAATCGAAAATACGTATTGCGGATGTTTATTTTTTAAATGGTGGCCTGACAGACGGAATACCCAAATTGCATAGTGCGGGCCTTTCCCCGCGGCTATGCGAGTCGTGCCGGTCGGGTCTGACCGAGCGGCACGAACTCATGGACCTACGGACCTACGAACTTACGGGCGCACGAACGTACGAACGCTCACGGCGCGGCGGCGATCACATCGGCCACCGCGGCGGTCAGCTTCTTGCCGTACGGCACATGCAGGAACTCGTTCGGCCCGTGCGCATTCGACTTCGGCCCCAACACGCCGCACACCATGAACTGCGATTTCGGGAAGCCCGCCTTCAGCACGTTCATCAACGGAATCGTGCCGCCCTGCCCCATGTACGCGACGTCGGCGCCATAGTGTTGACGCGATGCGTCGTTGAGCGCGGTGGCGAGCCACGGTGCGAGATCGGGCGCGCTCCAGCCGCTCGCCGCGCCCGCGTCCGGCTTGAACGTCACCTTCGCGTTGTACGGCGGATCGACTTCGAGCAGCGCCTTCAGTTCGGCGACGGCCTTCTCCGCTTCGATCATCGGCGGCAGACGCAGCGACAGCTTGAACGCGGTGCGCGGACGCAGCACGTTGCCGGCATCGGCGAGCGCGGGCATGCCCGCCGCGCCGGTCACCGACAACGACGGACGCCACGTCGAATTGAGCAGCGCTTCCTGCGGATTGGTGGTGGTGGGCAGCACCTGGCGGCCGTTCTCGCCGCAGGCCCACGGCAGTTTCTTCCAGACGTCGTCGCCGAGAATCTTCGCGGTCGCTTCCGCTTCGCGCAGGCGGTCGGCCGGAATCTGAACGTGGAAGCCCTTCGGCAGCAGCGTGCCGTTCGCGGAGTCTTCGAGACGGTCGAACAGTTGCCGCATGATGCGGAAGCTCGACGGCGCGATACCGCCGTAACCGCCCGAGTGAATGCCTTCGTCGAGCACCTGCACTTCGAGGTCGCCGGCCACGAGTCCGCGCAGCGACGTGGTGAGCCACAGTTGATCGTAGTTGCCCGCGCCCGAATCGAGACACACGACGAGCCCGACCTTGCCGAGTCGCTCGCGCAAGACGTCGACGTACGGCAGCAGATCGTAGCTGCCCGACTCCTCGCAGGTTTCGATCAGACCGACGCAACGCGGACGCTCGATACCTTGCGCGTCCAGCGCGGCGAGCGCGGTAATGCTGGCATAGATCGCGTAGCCGTCGTCGGCGCCGCCGCGGCCGTAGAGTTTGTCGTTCTCGAGCTTCGGCGTCCAGGGCCCAAGGTCGTTGCGCCAGCCGTCAAACTCGGGCTGCTTGTCGAGGTGACCGTACAGCACGATGGTTTCTTCGCTGCCCGAACGGGTCGCGGCCGTTTCGAAGAAGATCACCGGCGTGCGGCCCGGCAAGCGGATCACTTCGAGCTTCAGGCCGCGCACGGGTTGCTGTTCGGCCCATTGCGCGGCGTCGGTGATCACGCGTTCCAGATAGCCGTTCTTGACCCACTCGGGATCGAACGCCGGGCTCTTCGCCGGAATCGCAATGTAGTCCGTCAACGCCGGCACGATCTCATCGTTCCATTTACGGTCGACGAATTCGCGTAGCGTGTCGTGGTTGATGCGTTGGGTCTGCTGGGTCGTATCGTCGGAGATCATGGTGGCGTCCGTGTCGGCTCTGGTCGGTCGAAACGGACATGATAGTCCTGATGCCCGATGCGCTGAAGCCCTCGCCACCTGGCCCGGCCGCCAGCGGCCCGCGGCGACCGGTCGCTCGACACGAAAAATCGTTCCGCATGGACGCTGCGCAAAAGAAACAATCGCGCGACAATCGTGGTTTACGTTGCGTTTGAGGAGTGCCCCCATGGCGGGCAATGTCATCGTTCAGGCTGTGGCCGCCGTGCTCGCATTGGCGCTGTATTTTCTGCCGGCGATTCTGGCGGATCGTCGCAAGCGTCACGACGTGCTGACGCTGGCGCTCTTCAACGCGTGCCTGGGTTGGACCGGTTTCGGCTGGCTGCTTGCGCTTTACTGGTCGTTGCAACCGAACCCGCCGAAGAACGTCGCCGGCGAGGTGGTCGAGACACGCAAGATCGTGCGGATGAAGGCATTTTCGACCGCGTTGCTGGTGCGCGTGCAACGACGCGCCACCGCACGGGATAGTTTGAAGAAGTAAGGCCGCGAAGCGGACCTGATTTGGCTGGCCGCGAGCGCTCAGGCGGCCCGGCGCCCCACCCGGCTCCATTGCACGGACCCGGCGGGGATGGAGCGCGGCTCGGCGCGCACGCTGGCCGGCGCGAACATCTCGCGGCGCAATTCGCCGTGTTCGTCGAACCACTCGCAGATCAGCCAGTCGCCGGGATTGAGCGCCACCGGTCCCGCATAGGTGACCGTCATGCGCGAGCCGCCGTCCTTCAACGTCACGACGTCGCCGACGTTGAAGCTCGCGGCTGGCGGTATCTGAAGTGCGTCAATGGTGGCGGTCAGCATATTCAATCCCCTGGAACTGTTGAGCGGCATTTAAGTCATTGCACCGGACTTTTCGACGTTGGAACTTCTGAGGGATGACTCTAAAAAGTGAACCCAGATTAACAATTGAATTTAATCCCGGCAAGCGCTTTTTATTGACATCGTTTTCAGCGGCACTGCAATAGGTTTGGCATAGCGGGCCAACGCACAGAAAGCAGGGAAAACCCTTCAACACCAAGCCAGTCATGCCGCCCATGCGGCACCGCACGATCGCAAGAGTTACGGCTTTCGACTCGCTTCCCAGTAGAAAATGCGAGTTGTATTTCGTCATATTTAATGCGCTTATATACCGTTATCCGGGTTTATTGTGATCCCCGTCAAACGCCGCAAACGGAATTACCTGTGAACGACGCGCTCACCGGCAAATAAGCTATGCCCGATATTACGGTTTGTTGAAAGTGCATAATAATTTCCGGCCAGCTTGCTGAAAACGATTACCAGCCCGCGATTTTCAAACCGGCTGTGTCGCGAGGCGCAGCGCATGTTGCTGATGCCGCACCAGCAGCACGCTCAAACCGATACATACGAACATCAGCAGCGCATTGATCGCGAGGCTGAACTGGAAGCCATGCGCGTACGCGGTGGCCGTCGAATGACCGCCGATCACACCAAAGAACGCGCCGCTGATCGCCGCCGTGCCGAACGCCGAGCCGATCTGCAAGGTCGACGAGACCACGCCCGACGCGAGCCCGGCCTTCTCCGGCGGCACTTCCAGCAGCACGATGCGCACAATCGACGGCAGCAGCAAACCGTTGCCGATGCCCGCGCACACCAGCCCCAGATAGAACGGCAGATCCGGCGTCACGGAGTGGGCGGAGGCCCAGCCGGTGATCGCGAAGCCGACGGTCATCATCGAGAAGCCGAGCGTCAGCACGTGACTGCCGATCCGCTTGACCACCATCGGCGACGTCAACGGTCCAGCGACGAAGCCCAGCGCGAACGGCATGATCGCCATGCCGGAGGCGAGCGGCGTCCAGTGCAGACCCGTCTGCAGGAAGATCCCGTACGTCAGGAAAAACGCGCTGTTGCAATAGAACAGGAACGCGAGCACCAGACCCAGTGCGAAGGCCGGATTGCGGAACAATTGCAGATCCACCAGCGGATAACCGCCGCTGCGCTCCACCCGCCGCTCGGTCGTCACGAACAGCGCGAAGACCGGCACGGCGAGCGCGAACATCACGAAGGTCCACACCGGCCAGCCGGCTTCGCGGCCATGCGTCAACGGGTAAATGATCAGCAGCAGCACCGCGGAGAGCAAGGCCACGCCCTTCAGGTCGATGCCCGCGCGGGTGGCCGGCTGATTTTCCGGCACGAACTTCCACGTGCCGATGAACGCCACGATGCCGATTGGAATGTTGATCAGAAAGATGATCCGCCAGTCGAGTCCGAATGGGTGATACGTGATCAGCGCCCCGCCGCCCAGTTGCCCGACGATCGACGACAGCCCGAACATGAAGCCATACAGGCTCATCACCTTGGTCTGCCGATGCAGCGGCACCACCGCGCGCACCGTCGCGAGTACCTGCGGCGCCATCACCGCGGCGGCGATGCCTTGCACGATCCGCGAAATCACCAGCATGTGGCCGCTGGTGGCGAAGCCGCACAGCGCGGAAGCGATCACGAAGGCCGCCATGCCCGTCATGAACATGCGACGGCGGCCATATAGATCGCCGAGCCGCCCCCCCGTGATCAGCAGCACCGCATACGACGACGCGTACGCGGACACCACAAGTTGCAACTGCGCGTTAGTGGCGTTCAGGCCGCTGTGAATCGACGGCAGCGCGAGATTGACGATGAAGTAGTCGAGCGGCGCGAGAAACGCGCCGACGAACAGCACGGCCAGCGCGAGCCCCTGCCGTTCACCGCGCGGCGCGGTTTGCTTCGGGGTTGCCGCCGCAGCGGACTTGATTGCTTCACAATTCATGACCGATCGTTCAAAAATTAGGCAAAAAAATTTAGACGAGCGCACGCATCGCGACGTCCACGATTTTTATCAGCGCGTCTTCCTGATGGGCGACGCGGCCCATCACGCGCAACCCCTGCATGACGCACAGCAGGAAATCGCCGACGGCTTTTTCGTCGAGCGTGGCATTGAATCCGCCGCTCGCCTGGCCGCGAATCACCGACGCCGCGAGCAAGGTCGCCATGCGCCGCTGAATCGCGGCGACGCGGGTGCGCAGCTCGTCGTCGCCCGGTTGCATTTCGAGCGTGGTGTTGGTGATGAAGCAGCTACGTTCGCCGGTCAATGCGCAGGCAACCCGCGCGTAATGCAGCAACGCGTTGCGCAGCGCTTCCTCAGCCGGGACCGGCGCGTTCAGCCGCTCGGCGAGCCGCGCGACCGAACCTTCCGCGTAGTGATCCAGCGCGGCCAGCATGATGCCGTGCTTGTCGCCGAATACGCCGTACAGGCTGCCGCGCAACAGGCCGGTCGCCTTGCACAGGTCGTCGATCGAAGTGGCGTGGTAGCCGTGGTTCCAGAACACCTGGCTCGCGCTCGCCAACACCGTGTTGGTATCGAACTCGCGCGGCCGGCCTCTTGGACACCCCGCACCTGCTTTCTTCGCCGATTGATTGGGAGAACCGGATTGCTTCATGGGACGGATATTATGACTACCCGTTCAAGAAAGCAAGGTCGAGTTTTCGTAGACCCACGGGCTTGCTAGCCGCTCAGCCCGGCTTTCGCCACTTCTGGTCCGCCGCCGTGAACAACTGATTCATCTCACTCCCGCTGGCCGCTTCTTTCGTGAAATCGAACGTGCCGTGCTCGCGCATCTCGTGCGCCGCGCGCTGGAATGCGCCCAACGCCGCGCGCGCCAACGATCCGCCGACGCTCACGCGACGCACGCCCAGCGCCCGCAATTCGTCGAAGCTGAGCACGACGCCTTGCAGGCCCATCAACACGTTGACCGGCCGGTCCAGCGCGCTGACCACCGAGGTGATTTCTTCGCGCGTCTTCAGACCGGGCGCGTACAACACGTCCGCGCCGGCTTCCTGATACGCCTGCAAACGGCGGATCGTATCGTTGAGATCGGGACGGCCGGTCAGATAGTTTTCGGCGCGTGCGGTCAGCGTGAACGGGAACGGCAGCGCGCGAGCGGCTTCGACCGCGGCGCGCACGCGCTCCACGGCGGCCTCGAACGAATAGATCGGGTCGTCGTCGCGGCCGGTCCAATCTTCGATCGAACCGCCGACGACCCCGGCCGCCGCCGCCTGGCGAATGGTTTCCGCGCAATCTTCGGGGGCGTCGCCGAAGCCGTTTTCCAGATCGGCGCTGACGGGCAAATCGGTAGCGCCGGCGATCTCGGCGAGGTGCAGCATCATCTGCGCGCGGCCGATCGCGTTATCCGGCAAACCGCGTGTGAACGCGTAGCCGGCGCTGCTGGTAGCGAGCGCTTTGAAGCCGGCCAGCGCGAGCAGTCGCGCGGTGCCAATGTCGTACGGATTGGGGATGATGAAGGCTTCGCCGGCGGCGTGATACGACTGGAATTGCCGTGCTTTGTCGGATTGCGTTGTCATTGACGGTTCCATGGAAGACCACCAGCCCCGGCAGGTTGCCGCGGCGCAGCGGTGAATCGTTGAGGAGGCTTGCGAGCAACGAGAAAAGCCGGTGGCGGGGTCAGCCCGCGCACCGGCTTGCCGCATTATGACAGCGGGTTTGAAAGCGGCAACTCGCGATGCGGCTTGGGTTGGAACTCAGGTTCCAAGCCAGGTTGCGGCTTAGGTTTCCGCTCAGGTTGCGCCTTAGGTTTCGAGCTTCGCGTCCAGCGTGATGGTGGCGTTCAGGACTTTGGAAACCGGGCAACCCGCCTTGGCATCCGCCGTGGCTTTTTCGAAAGCGGCCTTGTCGCCGCCGGGAATCTTCACGGCCACATCGAGATGCACGGCGGTGATCGAGAAGCCGCCGCCGTCTTTATCCAGCGTGACGGTGGCCGTGGTGCCGATCCGTTCGGGCGTGATGCCGGCCTTGCCCAGTTCCGCCGATAGCGCCATCGAGAAACACCCCGCATGCGCAGCCGCGATCAGCTCTTCCGGATTCGTGCCGATGCCGTCCGCGAAGCGGGTCGCAAACGAGTACTGGGTTTCCTTGAGGACGCCGCTGTCGGTGGAAATCGAGCCCTTACCGTCTTGCAGGCCGCCTTGCCAGACTGCTGATGCTTTGCGCTTCATCGCTTTCTCCTGTCGACCAGAGTTGGCGCTTTAGCGCTTACTCTGGTCCCATGCAACGAAGTTGCGCTCAACCAGCGTTAGCGCTTCAGCGCTTACTCTGGTCCCACGCAACGCAGTTGCGAGTTGTACCCTCTCGGGCGGAAATCGAACTTCATCATAGGCGCTTCCGTGTGCTAACGCCGTGACGGTGCCATAAACGTCCAGCACGGAACCCACCTCAGCAACCATATCAATATCAGTAACAATCTTTCTCTGGAACACGGCTTTTTCACGGACCTTGCAAGAAATAGACTGATTTCAACAGATCGGGACACAGCATTCCACCCGGTCTCTCCAACAATCGAATACCGGAGGTCATCATGAAATCGCTTATTTCCGCTGTGGTCGTTGCATCCGCTCTCCTCGTTCCGGCCGTGTCGTTTGCGCAGCAGACGAATGGCCCGGTGACGCGCGCCCAGGTTCGCGCCGAACTGGTTGCCGCGCAGCAAGCGGGGCTCCTGAACCAGAACGACACCACCTATCCGAAGACCGTGCCGCAAAACGCGGTCCCGGTCGCAGTCGCTGAACAAGGTTCGCAGGATGTGGGCGGGACGAGCGCCGGGTCGTCGGCGGCTGGCGCGCCGACGTCGGTGCAACAACGCCTGTTCTCGACGTATCGCGGGCAGTAAGACGCTCGCCGCTCAGTCGGCGGCAACGAAGGGGTCTGGCTGTAGCAGTAAAAAAGCGCTGAGGTGGCGAATTAGCTCGCCACCTCAGCGCTTTTTGTTTGCAGCGCAAAGATCGAATGCGCCTGGTTCAGAACGCCGTTATTCGTCGAACGGCAAACTCTCCTGCCCCACCGCCCGCATGCCGAACACGTTCAACGTCATCGCCACCAGCGCGTAGTAGCCGAGCAAGCCGACCAGGTTGATCACCACCTGATGCCCGAAGCGCTCGACCGCCTTCGCATAGGTCGCGTCCGACACGCGTTTCGTGTCGTACAGCTCGCTCGCGAAATCGTGGATCAGCGCGTCGTCGGCATCCGCGAAATCCGGGCGATGCCCCTGGCGGATCGTCTCGGCATCCGCGGCCGGCACGCCCGCTTCCAACGCGATCGGATAGTGGATGGTCCACTCCGCCTGCGCCTGCCAGCGCGCGGCAGTCACCAGAATCGCCAGCTCCGAGAGGCGCAGCGGCAACCCCGTCCGGTAGCGGCAGAACGCACCCAGGCGCTGCGCCTGCTGCGCCAGTTCGGGACTATGAATCCAGCCGAGAAACGGCCCGTTCAGATTGCCGCGCGGACCGGACAGAATCTCGTCCAGCACAGCCTTCTGTTCGGGGGTGGCGTCGGACGGGTCGAAGTGAGGCAAACGCTCGGTCATCATCGGTCTCGCAGGTCGCGTGGCGTAGTCGGAAAGGTGAATGAGAAGTCGCCCGGGATCACACGGCGGCCAATGCGCCGCTAATCGCGTCGCTCAATCGCCCGACGATCTCGTCGATGTCGCGTGCCGTGCAGATGAACGGCGGCGCCAGCAGCACATGATCGCCGATCTTGCCGTCGACCGTGCCGCCCATCGGATACACCATCAAGCCGCGCGCGAAAGCTTCGCGACGGATCGCCGCGTGCAGTTTCACGCCGGCATCGAACGGCGTTTTGCTCGCGCGGTCCCTGACCAGTTCGACACCGACGAACAGTCCTCGTCCGCGCACATCGCCGATATGCGGATGCTGCGCGTAGTGCTCGCGCAAGCGGCCGCGCAACTGTTCGCCGCGCGCCAGCACGTTCGGCAGCAGGTGCTCGTCGGCGATCACGCGCTGCACTTCGAGCGCGGCGGCGCAGGCGGTCGCGTGGCCGATATAGGTGTGCCCGTGCTGAAAAAAGCCCGATCCGCCGACGATCGTCTGATAGACACGATCGCTCACCAGGGTCGCGCCGATCGGCTGATACCCCGCGCCGAGACCCTTGGCGATGGTCAGCAGATCCGGCGCCACGCCGTCTTCCTCGCAGGCGTACAGATAGCCTGTGCGGCCCATGCCCGACATGATCTCGTCAAGTATCAGCAACACGCCGTAGCGGTCGCACACCGCGCGAATCTTGCGGAAATACTCGCGCACCGGCGGCACCGCGCCGGCCGTTGCGCCCACCACCGTTTCCGCGACGAACGCCGCCACCGAATCCGCGCCGAGTTCGAGGATCTTCTGCTCGAGTTCATCGGCGAGACGTTGCGCGAAAGCCTCTTCGGTTTCGTCGGCGTGTTGCTCGCGATACGCGTAACACGGGCTGACGTGATGCGCCTCGATCAGGATCGGCAGGAACGGCTCGCGGCGCCACGCATTGCCGCCAATCGCCAGCGCGCCCAGCGTATTGCCGTGATAACTCTGCCGGCGCGCAATGAAATGCCGACGCTGCGGCTCGCCCTTCTCGACGAAATACTGACGCGCCAGTTTCAGCGCGGCCTCGATCGCCTCGGAGCCGCCCGACACGAAGTACACGTGCTCGAGCCCGGCGGGCGCGCTCGCGACCAGACGGTCGGCGAGTTCCTCGGCGGCCTCGGTCGTGAAGAACGACGTGTGCGCGTACGGCAACTGCTGCGACTGCCGTTTGATCGCGTCGATCACGCGCTGGTTGCTGTGGCCGAGACACGACACGGCGGCGCCGCCGGACGCGTCGATATAGCGCTTGCCGGTGGAGTCGATGATTTCGATGCCGTCGCCCGCGACGGCAACCGGCAGCGACTGCTTCGGCGAACGATGGAAGACGGTGGACATGGTGGTCGGTTTCCTGGTAAATCCTGCTTTCACAGCACGGCTAGCACTGATTCAACAATCGATCCGCATTTATACACTATTACAACATTTGTTGTCAAATAGCATGAGTGTGAACCACCCGGAGCCATGCTGCTCCGGGTGGTTTTTACCTCAATTCAAACGGACATTTTCAAGGGACGTACGCGCCCTTGGCGTGCAACGACTGCTCGGCGATGGCGAGCTGCTCGACCGCGTCGGCGCCTTCCAGCGCCAGCAGATGCGCGACCAGCGATTCGGTAATCGCGGTCGCCGCCACCAGCGACGGAAAGAACGACGGGCTCTCGTGCGAAAAGATCAGCACCTTGTCGGCATTCAGCGCGATCGGCGAGACCGCGCTGTCGGTAATGGCGATCAGCTTGCTGCCTTTTTCCTGCGCGGCTTCGGCCACGCGCGCCGCTTCCACCGAATACGGCGCAAAACTGACGACGAGGGTCGCACTATCGCGCTCGACCGAACGCAACTGCATTTCCAGCGTGCCCGCTTCACCGTTGATCAGCGACACGGACGACCGGAACAGCCGATACTCGTAGACGAACCCGAAAGCCACCGCATAACAGGAACGGAAACCGGCCACATGCACATGCGGCGCGCGCCGTAACAGGCGCGCCGCCTCCACGATCGCGCGACCGTTGTGCGCGGCGGTGACCGCGAGATTGTGCTGTTGCGCGGCCAGCAGATCGATAGCCAGCGCGTCTTTCGATTTGACCAGCGAGCGGGCGCGGCTGGTCAGGGCTTCGGGCCGCGTGCGCACGCGCGCGACGAACAGGTTGCGCAATTCGTTCCAGCCGGGGAAACCGAGTTGCTGCGACAGGCGCACCAGCGAAGCCGGTTGCACCTGCGCACGCTCGGCCACTTTGCGCATGGACGAGACCGCGACCTCGTCGGGATGATCGAGCAGGAAACCCGCTCCCATCTGGAACTGCGGACTCAGTTCGGAAAAGCGCGCCCTGATCAGGGCGGCGAGCTGGTCGAAACTGTCTGGCATGCGGATGTACCGGGCGAACGGCCGATGAGGATGACAACAAATGTTACCACCCGGCACATCGCATCCAACATTAGTGACAACACGGTTTTACCGCCGATTTACAACAGCGCCACCACCCGCACATCGCCCTGCTCGGCCGACGCAACCACCTTCTCGCCAATGCGGCGGAACGTGATCGACACCGACGAATCGCCGACCCGCAGATCGCCGACTTCGAGCCAGTCGATGCCTTCGGGCAGCATCGGCTGTTCGATCAGCACTTCGCGGCGCTCGGCGTCGATCGTGATGCCCAGACACGCTTCGAGCATCATGAACGGCGAGCCCGCTGCCCAGGCTTGCGGCAGACACGCAACCGGATACGCGGTAGGCGGCTCGCCGCGTCGCCGCGGAAAACCGCAGAACAGCTCGGGCAAACGCATGTCGAAATTCACCGCCGCCTGGAACAGCGCCTGCAGAAGCCGAACGGCGGCCGCTTTACCGCCGTAGCGCGACAGACCGCGCGCGCACAGCGCGTTGTCGTGCGGCCAGACCGAGCCGTTGTGATACGCCATCGGGTTGAAGCGCGCCTGGCTCGCGGCCAGCGTGCGCACGCCCCAGCCGGTATGAAACAGCGTGGAGTCGAGCGCGCGCACCACCGCTTCGCCGCGCTCCCGCGCAGGCAAACCGAAGGCCAGCAGATGGCCCGCGTTCGACGCCATCACGCGACACAGTTCGCCGTGACCGTCGAGCGCGATGCCGTAGAACCCGGACTCTTCCATCCAGTACTTTTCTTCCACGCACTGACGGATTTTTTTCGCGCGTTCGCTGTAGTGCTCGGCCGGTTCGTGCAGGCCGCGCAGCTTCGCGAAGTGCGCCATCGTGTCGAACGCGGCGCTCGCGTAGGCCTGCACTTCGACGAGCGCAATCGGGCCGTCGGGAAAGCGGCCGTCGGCATGAAACACCGAGTCGTGGCTGTCTTTCCAACCTTGATTCGCCAGACCGCCGTCCGACTCGCGCTGATAGTCGAGCAGGCCGAAACGGTTCTTGTCGCACACGCCCGCGACCCACTGCGCCGCGCGCTCAAGCGCCGGCCACAATTCGTCGATCAGCGCGAGGTCGCCCGTGCGTGCCGCGTAGGCGCCGGCCAGCACGATAAACAGCGGCGTAGTGTCGACGCCGCCGTAGTACAACGCGAACGGCACTTCACCCGTGGCGGCCATTTCGCCCTTGCGCATTTCGTGCATGATCTTGCCGGGCGCGGCGTCGCGGAACGGCGAGTTTTCACGCGCCTGATGCTCGGCGAGAAAACGCAACACACCGGCCGCCAGTTGCGGCTGCAACCACAACGTCTGCAGCGACGTGATCACGGCGTCGCGACCGAACGGCGTCGAGAACCACGGAATGCCGGCATACGGATACGGACCGGTGGCGAGGTCCGTGGTCAGTAGACCCAGGTCGGCGAGCGAACGGTCGATCCATGCGTTGAACAGCGGATTGCTCGAACGTACCCTCGCGGTCACGCGACGGCGCTCGCGCATCACGAGGTGGGCGTCGACCAGCGCGGCGCGCACCGCGGCGCGGCCGACGCGCGGACGCTCCGCGTCGATCTGCGACATGTGCGCTTCACTCTGCGCGTGAGTGGGCTGGGAGACTTCGGCGGCGGGCTTGCCCGCTTGCGGCACGACCTGCACCGCCACCGACAGATAAATCGACACGCACGCCTGCGCCGGCAGCTTGACGGTGTAATCGGCACGGTCGGCGAACAGCTTGTCCGGTTCCGGCGAGAACGCGATCTGCACGTTGCGCGCCACGTCGTCGAGACCCAGATAGCCGAGCAGCACCTCGCGGTTTTCAATCCGTGCGGGTTCGATGCGGCCTTGCTTGTCGCGCTTCAGGCCGCGCACTTCGAACATGTCGCGGAAGTCGCTGGCGAACGAAATGGACAGCGGCACGGTAGCGTCGCTGGTGCCGTAATTGGTGAGTTCGATCGCTTCGTTGAGCACGGTGCCCGACAGCACCCGCACGCGCTCGACGTGGATCACGCCCTCCGGTGTACTGTCGCCGCCGAGCGGCGGCAGCGGACGATTGGTCAGATGCGCGGTGAACGACGTGTTGTCGCTGCTGACACTGCCCGACAACAGCGACGGCGCGCGGCCGCCGAAGGTCAGCCGCAGTTGCGACAGCACCCGCGTGTCGTTGACGAACAGGCCGTCGTCGTGGCCCGTGATATCGCCGAGCGGATCGTTGACGATGAAGGTGTCGCCGGACTTCAGCACATGCTGGGCGGCGCTCGCGACGTTGAGATTTTCCGTCGGGATGAATGCGCCGTCCGGCTCGGGTTCGTGATGATCGATTCCGCCCGAAAGGCCGCCGAGGGCTTCTGGCTGCTGCATCAGAGTCACTCCTATGGGTTCGCTTGTGCGTTCATGGTGCGTTCGGTGTCCCATCCGGTTGCTGCTGGGACCAGCCCGGTCGCTTCCGATTGTAGAGGGTCTACCCGCGTCAGACGAACTTATCACGGCGGAGTTTCGGATTTTTTTCCGTGGCACAGGACGTGCAGGGTTTTCGCGGCGGCGGCGGCAACGACGCAACGCAGCGCCGGCAGCGGCCATAAAAAAAGGCGCGATCGCTCGCGCCTTTCATCGGCTTACTTCCGGTGAACGGAAGTAATTGTTTCAGCCAATCGTCATGCACCACACGATTGCTTTACCGCTGTGCCAGCGGCTTCGCTTCACGTTGCGTCTCGCCCACGAACAGCTGACGCGGACGACCGATCTTCTGTTCCGGATCGGCGATCATTTCGTTCCACTGCGCAATCCAGCCGACCGTACGCGCCATCGCGAAGATGCACGTGAACATCGCGGTCGGAATACCCAGCGCGCGCTGCACGATACCCGAGTAAAAGTCGACGTTCGGGTACAGCTTGCGCGACACGAAGTAGTCGTCTTCCAGGGCGATCTTTTCCAGCGCCATGGCCAGCTTGAACAGCGGGTCGTCGTGCAGGCCCAGTTCTTCCAGCACTTCGTAGCAGGTTTCGCGCATCAGCTTGGCGCGCGGATCGTAGTTCTTGTAGACGCGGTGACCGAAACCCATCAGCTTCACGCCGGAGTTCTTGTCCTTCACCTTCGCGATGAATTCGGGAATGTTCTCGACCGAGCCGATTTCTTCCAGCATGTTCAGCGCGGCTTCGTTCGCGCCGCCGTGTGCCGGCCCCCACAAACACGCGATACCGGCCGCGATACACGCGAACGGATTCGCGCCCGACGAACCAGCCAGACGCACGGTCGAGGTCGACGCGTTCTGTTCGTGGTCCGCGTGGAGGATCAGGATACGGTCGAGCGCGCGCACCAGCACGTCGTTGACCTCGTACTCTTCGGCCGGATTGGCGAACATCATGCGCATGAAATTCGCGCTGTACGACAGCTCGTTCTTCGGATAAACGAACGGCTGACCGACGGTGTACTTGTACGCCATCGCCACCAGCGTGGGCAGCTTCGCGATCATGCGAACCGCGGAAATGTCACGATGCAGCGGATTGTTGATATCGAGCGAGTCGTGATAGAACGCCGACAGCGCGCCGACGGCCGCTACCAGAATCGCCATCGGGTGCGCGTCGCGACGGAAGCCGCGGAAGAAGAAATGCATCTGGTCATGCACCATCGTGTGCTGCGTGACGGTCTCGACGAACTCTTCCTTCTGCTGCGCGGTGGGCAATTCGCCTTTCAGCAGCAGATAGCAGGTTTCGAGGAAGTCGGCGTTTTGCGCCAGATTGTCGATCGGATAACCGCGATACAGCAGCTCGCCCTTGTCACCGTCGATATACGTGATTTCCGAATTGCAGGCCGCCGTCGACATGAAGCCCGGGTCGTACGTGAACTTGCCGGTCTGGCCGTAAAGCTTGCGGATGTCGATTACGTCCGGCCCGAGCGAGCCTTGATAGATCGGCAGATCGATAGTCTGGTCGCTGTCGGAAAAGCTCAGCGTTGCGTGTGTCTTCGAGTTCATCTACACGTTCCTTTTACTGTCACATCGCACACGTGCCGGCATGCTCGATCGTCACAGCGTGCTATGACCGGGTTGGCATGCTCAGGCTCCGCTTCGCATTCTAAGGTCCAGAGGGGCCTTCATTGCGACGATTGGCCGCAACAATCCATCTCGACTGGCGCAACATTCGTTGCCGCGGACGGCGCTGAAACGCACGCCGGCAGGCTGCGCGAAAACGCGTCGTGCAACTATTTACAAGCGCCGCTGAAATGAAAGCTAGCGCGCTCGTTGCAACAATGTTTTGCGGTAGTCAAGCTGCGCGGGCGGAATCCATCTGCGATACTGGCTTCGTGTTTTGCTTCCCCTGCGAACACATGCTGTCTTTGGCCCGCCGGTTGACGGCGGGCCTTTTTAATCGGCCAGAACAAAGGAAGGACCCGATGAACGCCTCTCTCGAAACGCTGTTTCCGGACCATGTCCACAACGAAGACAACATCGTCACTGCGCTGAATCATCAGGACATCGTGGTCGCGTTGTCAGCAGCGCTGAAGACGCAAGATGTAGCGGTACTGCACATGCTCTACCCGCGCACCGACGCACGCACCCATCGCAGCCTCGACGCGCTCGTCGACGTGTTGCACGGCCACGGCCTGCACGAAGTCGCGGATCTGATCGCGCAGGAAGCGCACTATCTGCTGTTCAAAGACCCGGTGAAAGCGTGGAAAGCGTTCCACGAAATCCGCAACGACTCGCTCGCGATCGGCGTGCATCTGTACTACCACGGTCTGGTTGGCGAAGCGGCGGAACTCGCGCTCGACAAAGACGCCCATCGCAAAGCTTGAGTTTTTTGCAGGCTTGCCGCGCGTTCAACCCGCGTTGATCGCACCGATAAACTCGTGCACATAGCGATTGAACGCGGACGGATGCGCCAGGTTCATCCCATGCGACGCGCCGCGCACCGTCTCGCGGCGCGCATCCGGCAACCATTCCTGTAATGCGTCGGCGGCCCGGCGGAACATCAGCGGGCTCTTTTCGCCATCGATCAGCAAGACCGGGCAGCGAATTTCAGTGGCTTCGTCGCGCACATACGCCGGCAACGGATCGCGGAATTGACGCGCGAGCGTGTGCGCGTTGTCGGTCGCCATCTGCCGGAAACCCGGCGTGCTCATCGCCCAGAAGCCAGGTCGGCTCACCGAGTCGACGAACAGTTGCAAGCCGGCTTCCACTTCCCCCGTTTCAATCAATTGCGCGGCTTTGGCGCGTAACGCGTTGACCATTTCCGGCAAGCTCGCGGGCGGACGCCCGGCAATCTGCAGCGGACCGCCCGGATCGGCGAGCGTCAAAGTGCGCACTCGCCCAGGGTGACGTCGCGCGAAATGGTAGGCCACGCAGCCGCCGCGCGAATGCCCCACCACGTGCGCGGGCCCCATGCCGAAACGGTCGATGAATTCAGCGACTTCGTCCGCATGTTCGCTCCAGCTGAACGGCAAGTCGGGTTCGGTATCGGTCACTGGCCAGTAATGCGTGAGACTCACCGCGACGCAGCGGTAATGCTTCGACAGTCCCGCGAGTTGCGGTTGCCAGTAACGGAGATCGCACAGCGAGCCATGCACGAACAGCAGCAACTCGCCTTCGCCGGCTTCGACGTAAGGCATGCGCAAACCGCTTTGGAGTTCGACAAAGGAAGACGACGACGGGGACGAAGCGGAAACAGATTGATTCACGGGTGGTTCACGGACAGCGCGGCGACGCGTGGATTCAGCGTTACCGGCTTGAAATTGAATTGAAAGAAAAAGCGAGTCCGCGTCCCTGCAAGTGGGACGCGTGGCGTATTGTCACACAGCCACTCGAACCGCGTGGCAGGTGTTCAACGCGATGCAGCGGTGCTGCACTCAGCGTGGGGTCCGGATTGCGCCACCGGCAATCGCGATGGCAACGACGCGGGCGGGCCCGCGCCGGCTCATTCGTACGCGAGATCGTCGAGCAAACCGGCGCTCGCCGCCGCGCCCGCGCCACGTACTGCGCAGGTGAGCGGTTCGTCGGCGACGCGCACCTCGAGTCCGATTTCATTCGTCAGGCGGCGACTCAGATTGCTCAGCAGCGCGCCGCCGCCGGTCAGCACGATGCCGTTGTTCGCGATGTCGGTCACCAGTTCGGCCGGCGCCTGTTCGAGGCCGCGCTTCACCGCGCCGATCACCTGGCGCAGCGGGCCTTCGATCGCATCGGCGATATCGTGGTTGCTCAACTGGACCGTGCGCGGCAAACCGTCGTCGACACTGCGACCGGTCGCGTTCATATGTTCGGCCGGCACGTCGCGGATGGCCGAACCGATACTCTTCTTGACATGCTCAGCGGTCTGCTCACCGAGCAGCACGCCGTACAGATTGCGCACGTAACTGATGATCGCCATGTCGAAGCTGTCGCCGCCGACGCGAATCGAGCCGTTGTACGCCATGCCGCCGAGCGCGATCACCCCGACTTCGGTGGTCCCGCCGCCGATATCCACCACCATCGAACCGGTCGCCTCCGACACCGGCAAGCCCGCGCCGACCGCCGACGCCAGCGATTCGCCGATCAGGCTCACCTTCCACGCGCCCGCCGCAACCGCTGCTTCCTTGATCGCGCGACGTTCGACCTGGGTCGCGCCGGCCGGCACGCACAGCGTGAACGCGGCGCGGCGGCTGAACAGCGGCCGTGGCCGCGCCATGTCGACGAATTGGCGAATCATGTGTTCGGCGGCGGAGAAGTTGGCGATCACGCCGTGGCGCATCGGCCGTACCGCTTCGAGGTTGCGCGGCGCGCGGCCGAGCAGTTGACGCGCCTGAGTGCCGACCGCGGCGACGCGTTGCGCCCCGGAAGCAGGCTGTTTCTCGAAGCAGACCACGGACGGCTGATTCAGCACGATGCCGCCGTCGTCGGTATAGATCAGGGTATTGGCCGTGCCGAGGTCCACCGCCACGGCATGACGGAACAGGCGATCGAAAAGCGGGTAATGCGGCGTCGGTTTGGCCATAAGAAGGCTCTGTTGTGTCGTTATCCGCCCATACCGGGCAGTCTGAAAAGTGCGCCCCCGGTCACCCGAGCCGCGTGGCACGCCCAGCAGGACGTAACGCGGTCCGCGCGGCGGGGGTGATTTTCATGCTAATGAGCTATTAACGGCAAGCAGATCGAAATCTTTAGGGCCACTTTTCAATCGGGGCCGTGTCAGCCGCGCGACAAAGCGCCCAATGCGTGCTCCAGCGCTTCCTGGCCGAGCGCGACGCCGTCGGCATTGATCGTATGACCAATGCCTGGCAGCGCGTAGGCGTCGACCGTATAACCGGCGTTGCTGAAGGTGTCGGCGGCGTATTCCAGTTCCTGCACCGGGATCACTTCGTCGTCTTCGCCGTGGATCAGCGTGAGCGGCGTGCCGTTGTGCACCGTGACCACCGACGCGAGCCGCCCCGAATACGCAACCACGCCGGCCGCGCCCTCCGCGCTGGTCGCCACGTGATGCATCGCCATGATCGAGCCTTGCGAGAAACCCACCAGTGCAAGCCGGTCGAAAGCTACGCGCCAGTGCGCGAGTTCCGCGTCGAGCACGGTGCGCAGTGCCGGATAGGCGGCGGCGACGCGTGCTTCGCGGTTGCCTTCGTTGACCTCGCGCAGGCTGAACCATTGGCGGCCGCCGAAGCCGCCGTCGAATGCGTCGGTGCCGTCGAGCGACGTGAACGCGACGTCCGGCAGACTCTCGCTCCAGATGTCCGCAAGCGGCATCAGATCGCGCGCGTTGCTACCGACGCCGTGCAACAGCACGACGAGACCTTTGGCCGGCGCCGTTGCCGGTGCGCGCCGCCAGCCGTGTTCGAATTGCTCCCAGGCCATATCTGATCCCTTGTTTCGCTGATGTTTCGTGTTGTGTGGTTCCGCACGCGACGGCCTTGCCTGGCAGCCTGCCGCCATGTGCCCGTACGGCTTCAGCCGCGAGCATACGCTGCCCGCTTTGTTTCCGCCGCCCTGTCTGCGGAGTTCGACGACGCCCGGGCGTGATTGCGGGTATGCTTTTGCGAGCATCCGGCCGTCTCGCCGCGGCGCCAGCCGCGCGGGCGTGGCAGGCCATCAGCGGCAGGCCATCAGCGGCCCCGTCGCCGCATCCCGATCTGGAGAATCCGTTGAGCCAGCCCTCGTCCGCGCCTGCCTCGGCGTCACCGCCACCGCCCGCACCGCCACCGCCACTTCAAGGTGGCCGACTCGTGCTGGCGACCATCGCCGTCGCGCTCGCCACGTTCATGAACGTGCTCGACACGTCGATCGCGAACGTTGCGATCCCAACCATCTCCGGCAACCTCGGTGTCTCGGTCGATGAAGGCACTTGGGTCATCACCGTGTTCGCGGCGGCTAACGCCGTGTCGATTCCGCTGACCGGCTGGCTCACGCAGCGCATCGGCCAGGTGAAGCTTTTTGTCGGCGCGATTCTGGCGTTCGTGCTCGCTTCGTGGTTGTGCGGCATTGCGCCGACGCTGCCTATCCTGCTGCTCGCGCGGATCTTCCAGGGCGCGGTGGCCGGCCCGTTGATTCCGTTGTCGCAAGCCATTCTGCTCGGCTCGTATCCGAAGGAGAAATCGTCGACCGCGCTCGCGCTATGGGCGATGACCGCGACCGTCGGCCCGATCGCGGGCCCGGCGCTTGGCGGCTGGATCACGGACAGTTATAGCTGGTCGTGGATCTTCTATATCAACATTCCGGTCGGCATCTTTGCGGCCGGCGTGACGTGGATGATTTATCGCACGCGCGAGTCGCCCACCCGCAAGCCGCCTATCGACGTGGTGGGGCTCGGCCTGCTGATCACCTGGGTCGCGTCGCTGCAGATCATGCTCGACAAAGGCAAGGACCTCGACTGGTTTTCGTCGCCGGTGATCGTGATTCTCGGCATTACCGCGCTGATCAGTTTCGCGTTCTTCCTCGTGTGGGAATTGACCGAAGAACATCCGATCGTCGACCTGAGGCTATTTCAGCAGCGCAATTTTCTCGGCGGCACGATTGCGATTTCGGTCGCGTATGGTGTGTTCTTCGGCAATCTCGTGCTGCTGCCGCAATGGATGCAGGAGTACCTGAACTACCGCTCGGTGGATGCCGGCCTCGTCACCGCGCCGCTCGGCATATTCGCGGTGCTGCTCGCGCCGGTCATGGGCCGTGTGCTGCCGCGCTCGGACGCGCGCGTGATCGCCACGCTGGCGTTTATCGGTTTTGCGATCGTGTTTTACATGCGCTCAAAATACGTGGTCGAAATCGATACGTGGCACCTGGTGCTGCCCACGCTGCTGCAAGGCATTCCGATGGCGCTGTTCTTCGTGCCGCTGACGTCGATCATTCTGTCCGGCCAGCCACCCAGCAAAATTCCGGCTGCCGCGGGTTTGTCGAACTTTGCGCGGGTGTTTTGCGGTGCGGTGGGGACGTCGATCGCGGGCAACGAGTGGAACAACCGCACGGTGCTGCATCATGAACGGCTCACCGAGCAGGCATCCGTCACCAACCCGGTGTTCAATCAGCAGATCGAATCCACGCAGACGCTACTGCATCTGAATACGCAATCGGCGCATGCGCTGTTCGATTTCACCGTCAACACGCAAGCGGCGATGATGGGCCTGAACGATATTTTCTTCGTGTCGGCGGTGATCTTCATTCTGATCATTCCGCTGATCTGGATCACGCGGCCGGCCAAGGGTGGCGGCGGTGCGGATGCGGCGGGCGCGCATTGAGGGTGTGAGCGTCAACCCGAGCGGAAATAACGCGCCGGCGTGTCGCCGAAAACATCGCGGAACACCGCGATAAACGACGACACGTCCTGATAGCCCACATCGAGCGCTACCTGCGTGACGCTCGCACCGGCGCCGAGATGTTCCAGCGCGACCAGCAAGCGCAACTGCTGACGCCACTGACCGAAGGTCTGGCCCGTTTCCTTGACGAACAGACGCGCCGCCGTGCGCGCGGTCACGCCCGCGCTCGCGGCTAACTCGTCGAGTACCGCCGACACTGTCGGGTCGGCGTTCAACGCGTCGGCAATCTGCCGGATGCGCGGATCGCGCGGCCAGTTCAACCCGAGCGGCGCGGCGGGCACGCGCGCGAGGCGATCCAGCAGCACTTGCAGAAGGCGTTTGGCGGGCTCATCGTAGGGTTGGTCGTAGTGCAGTTCCGCGGCGGCGGTCAATAAAGCTTCCACCAATCGATCAGGCGCGATCGCGCCGCTTTGCGACGGTAGCGGCGCGGCGTCTTTGCCGGCGTACAGCGAAACAAACTGAACCGGACGGCTGGCGGACAGGCGGTGCATCACGTCGGGCATCATCCACACCGCGTGGCCGGGCGGCGCCACCCAACGTCCCGTTTCCGTGCGCACCGTCAGCACGCCTGCGCTGACGTGAATCAACCGCGCGCGCCGATACGCCCGCCAGGGTTCATCCAGCGCGTCATGGCGCTCGCTGACCACGAATGGCGTCGGCTCGACGAGGTCTGGATCGAAAGCTTCCATCAGGCGTCCGTTTTGCCCGGTTATGGGCGGAAAGGCAGCAAGATTAGCATAAGCCGTGCGACGGCCTACCCTACGCGTTTGCGACCTGGCCGCGCCTTCCACGCAGGTCCCACTTGGGCGCCCTTGCCAGTAGAATCGCGGCTTCAACGGTCCGAGCCCAATGAACTACGCATCCATCCTCGAACAGATTCACCGCGATCTGCAGCCTTATCTGGGCACCGGCAAGGTCGCCGATTACATTCCCGAACTCGCCAACGTCCGCGCCGACAGCTTCGGTATGGCGATCGTGACGACGTCGGGCGACGTGTTCCGCACCGGCGAAGCCGACACGCGCTTTTCGATTCAAAGCATCTCCAAGCTGTTCGCCTGCACGATGGCGTTCCGGCTACTCGGCGACGCGCTCTGGCAGCGCGTGGGACGCGAGCCGTCCGGCAACGCATTCAACTCGCTGGTGCAGCTCGAAGCCGAGCAAGGCAAACCGCGCAATCCGTTCATCAACGCTGGCGCCCTGGTCGTGACCGACGTGTTGTGCCGCCGTTTCGTGCAGGCCGAAACCGCGCTGGTCGAATTCATGCGACGGCTGACCGGCGAAACCGGCATCGACTACGATTCGCGCGTCGCGCAATCGGAATTGCAGCACGCGCACCGCAACCGCGCGATGGCGCATTTCATGGCGAGCTTCGGCAACATGGAGATGCCGCCGGAGGTGGTGGTCGACGCTTACTGCCGTCAATGCGCGATCTCGATGAGTTGCGTCGAGCTCGCGAAAGCGGCGCTGTTCCTGACTAATCATGGCGTGGTGCCGGCTACTGGCGAGCGGATTCTGGATACCAGTTCGGCCAAGCGGCTTTCCGCGTTGATGCTGACGTGCGGCACCTATGACGCGGCGGGCGATTTCGTCTATCGGGTCGGCTTGCCGGCGAAAAGTGGCGTAGGCGGCGGGATCGTGGCGGTGCTGCCGGGCGAGATGGCGGTGTGCGTGTGGTCGCCAGGGTTGGATAGCAATGGGAATTCGCTGGCGGGGGTGCTGGCGCTTGAGTGGTTGACCACGTTTACGGGGCAGTCGATTTTTTGATTTTTATCGACTGCGTGGGGCGTGATCGGCTTCGCCATCACGCAACACGCTGTGGCGTTCGCTGTTTTATCTGGCGCGCTTCACCCGTTCCGCCAACATCCTCCGATCCCCTCGCGTTCGTTCATGTCGTCCTCGAACTCGGTGTAACCCGAGTTGAATCCATCTATTGTCTAAATGACGTGCCGGCTTTGCTACCTGGCGTCCAGTAGCACGCGCGCCGTCGACCTGCCCTGCCTCGCTCCCGCCGCTTACCACGAACACGTTCGTTGCCCCTGAATTTGTCGATACCACCCAAGCAAGCATTCCAGACCGCCTAAGCGATTTTTCGACGCATAAGTGCCGCCTTTTCAATGACATTTCGTCATGTGACCGGAGCGGCGAACGGTCATATCGCAAAAAAGATGTTTGACAAACTATCTTTAGATATATATCTTACGATGCATCTTAAGACACAAACGGAGCGCCCAAGATGCGTCATCATCACCGTTTTTCCCGTTCGCGCAGCGCGGACGACAGCATCCATACCGGCCCTGAACGTGCGTCGCTGCATGCGCTGTGGCACGCGTTCACCCGCCAGCACCCTGAGTATCGCGGTGAACGTCGCGAAGGCGTCGAACGCCGCCACGGCGAGCGCGGCGAGCGCGGCGAGCGGCACGAGTTTCAACGCGATGCCGAAAGCCATGGGCGTCATCACGAGTTTCATCGCGACGAACGCAGCCATCGTGGCCATCACGCCTATGCTGATGAAGGCCACGGCCGCCACGACCGCCACGAGTCGCGCAGTGAAACCCACGGTCGCGGTCACACCCATGGTCACGGCCACGCCCACGGCCACACCCACGGCCGCCGCGGCCACGACCGCCTCTCACTCCACGCGTTGTGGCACGCCGTCGGCGGCCACCATGAGCATCGCGGCGGCGGTCGTGGCGGCCGCTTCGGCGGAGGTGGTGGAGGTGGCGGCGGCGGTTTCAGCGGCGACGGCGACGGTTTCCCGCGCGGCCGCAAATTCAGCTCCGACGACCTGCAGTTGCTGCTGATGTCGTTGATCGAAGCGCAGCCGAGCCACGGCTACGAGCTGATCAAAGCGCTCGAAACGCGCTCGAACGGCTTCTACACACCGAGCCCCGGCATGGTCTATCCGGCGCTCACGTATCTGGAAGAACTCGGCTACGTGACGGTACAACTGGAAGGCAATCGCAAGCGCTACGAATTGTCGGACACGGGCCGCGACTATCTGGCCGCCAACCGCGACCGCATCGACCTGATGCTCGCGAAGCTGAGCCATTTCGCCCGCAAGATGGATTCGGTGCGTCGCGCGTTTGCCGGCGAAGAACCGGCCGACATCAGCGAAGGCGGCTGGCTGCCCGAGCTGACCGAAGCGCGGCGCAAGCTGAAGAACATGCTGGTGCTGCGTGGCAACGCGTCGGCCGACGAACAGCGCCGCATCGCCGTGATTCTGATGCGCGCGGCGAGAGAAATTGAAAGCGACATCAAGCCCAGCAACGACAACAACGAGCAGAGCGGCGAACAGCCCACCTCTTGAGATCGCACCGCCCGTCCCCGCAATACGCTTGTCCCCGCGATCCCCGCGAGAAGCCGCCGCCCCCGTGCGCGCTCTCGCGTCAACCGACCCACCGCAACCCTGTTGCATCGCACCGAATGAGCGCTGAAACGCTAATTCGAATCGATACAACCCGGTTGCATGGGACCCGAGGCAGCGCTGAAGTGCTAACCCGGGTCGACACAGGAGCAACCCTCTATGCTGACCAATGATCACCGAGCCGACCTGACAGTCCAGCGCGTACGGCATCCCTTGAAGTTCCGTCTGCTGCAGGTCAAGCAGGTAAATGCGCTGACCCCGCACCTGATCCGCGTCACCTTCACGGGCGACGATCTGCACGACTTCGTCTCCGCTTCGTTCGACGACCACATCAAGGTGTTTTTCCCCGAACCCGGCGCGGACCGACCGGCGCTGCCGGAAGCCGGCCCCGACGGTCCGGTGTTCCCGGCCGGCCAGCCGCGTCCGACCGCGCGCGATTTCACGCCGCGCCGTTTCGACCGCGACGCGCGCGAGCTCGACATCGAATTCGCGATGCACGAAGCGGGCCCCGCCGCCACGTGGGCGGCGCAAGCCAAAGTCGGCCAGTATCTCGGCGTCGGCGGGCCACGCGGTTCGCTGGTGATTCCTACCGGCTTCGACTGGCATCTGCTGATCGGCGACGACACCGCCTTGCCGGCCATCGCTCGCCGCCTGGAGGAACTGCCGGCCGGCACGCGTGCCGCCGCCGTCATCGAAGTGGCCGATCCGTCCGCGCGCATCGAGTTCACCACCCGCGCCGAACTGCATCTGGTCTGGTGCTACCGCAACGAAACAGGTTATCGCGGCGAGCCGCTGCTGCAAGCGGTCCGCGAAATCTATCTGCCCGAAGACGGCGAAGGCTACGTGTGGGCCGCCGGCGAATCGGCGACGATGCGCGCGGTGCGCTATCACCTGTGCACCGAACGCGGCGTCGACAAATCGCGCATTCGCGCGGCCAGCTACTGGAAACAGGGCGCCGTGGCGGTTCACGAAAACCTTGATGACTGAGCCAAAGCGCCGCGCGATAATTCGCACGGCGTTTCGGCATCGAGCGGCGCGTGTCGGACAACAACAACTACAACGAGGAATCATTCGATGTATTCAATCAGCAGCAAACACGAGCGCCATCTGCTTTGGCTGCTCGCGCTGACGCAGTTCACCATCATCATGGACTTCATGGTGATGATGCCGCTCGGCCCGCAGATCATGCACACCTTCGCGATCACGCCGGCGGCATTCGCCACGGCCGTATCGGCGTATTCGTGGTGTTCGGGTCTGTCGGGGCTGTTCGCGGCAACCTATATCGACCGCTTCGACCGGCGTCGCCTGCTGCTCACCGTGTATGCGCTGTTCGCGCTGTCGAACCTCGCCTGCGCGCTCGCGAGCAGCTTTCCGCTGCTGCTGGCGGCACGGGCCTTTGCGGGCCTCACCGGCGGCGTACTGGGCTCGGTGATCATGGCGATCGTCAGCGACGTGATTCCGGTGAATCGCCGCGGCGCCGCGACCGGCACGATCATGACGGCCTTCTCGCTCGCCGCGATTGCCGGCGTGCCGGCCGGCGTGATGCTGGGGGCGCACTTCAGTTGGGCCGCGCCGTTCTTTCTGCTGGTGGTGTTGTCGGTCGTGGTCTGGGTGGTCGCCCAGAAGCAGGTGCCGTCGCTTGCCGAGCATTTGAGCCGGCGTCCGCCGCCGCTCGCCGAAGTGCTGCCAGATCTGTGGCGGCTCCTGAGCAACCCACGCCACCTGAACGCGTTCGCGCTGACCCTCGTCATGATGGTCTCGCACATGCTGGTGATTCCGTTCATTTCGCCGGTGCTGGTCGCCAATCACGGTGTAGCGCCCGAGCAGTTGTCCTGGCTGTACATGGCGGGTGGCGCGGCGACGTTCTTCACGTCACGCCGGGTGGGCCGTCTCGCGGACCGCTACGGCACGCGGCGCGTATTCCGGGTCATGGCGGTGCTGTCGTTCCTGCCCGTGCTGTTTGTCACGCATCTGCCGGATTTGCCGTTCTACGGTTTGGTGCTATTTTTCCCGTTCTTCATGGTCCTGCTGTCCGGGCGGATGGTGCCGATGCAGGCGCTGTTGACCACCGTGCCCGAGCCCGCGCGGCGCGGCGCGTTCCTCAGTGCGAACAGCGCGATTCAGGCGCTGAGCATGGGCTGCGGCGCGTGGTTCGGCGGCTTGATGTTGAGCAATTCGCCGACCGGCCGGATCGACGGATACGGCACCGTGGGCGTGGTCGCGGTAGCCATTGCGTCGATCGGTTTGTTCTGGGTCTCGCGCGTGCACGGCTCGAAACATAATGCACCGCCGCCCAGCGCGTTGCCGGTCGACGCGATCGGAGAAAGCTGATCTACTGGCCGCTCCGCGTTTCTGGTCCAAAGCATCCAAAGCGTGGAGCGACTCGCTCACCCGGAAGAATCCACGAGACGCACGTACATCGTCAATCGGTTTTACCCGTCAGCGCACGCCGCGCCGCTTCGCCTTCGGCACGCGAAGCCGAGTAGAAAACCCAGGCGCGGCCGATAATGATCTTCAGCATCGCGATCACCGGCACGGCGAGAAAGATTCCCGCCACACCGCCGAGTTGATCGCCGGCCAGCAGGCCGACAATCACCAGAAACGGGCTGACCTCCACCCCTTCGCTCATCAGATAAGGATTGAGCACGTAGTCCTGGAACAGCCGGTAGAGCACGATAAAAATCACCAGCCACAGCAGGTGCGGATAGCCGCTGAACACCGCCACCACCAGCGTGATCGCCACCGCACCTAGCGGTCCGGCGAACGGCACGAACTCCAGCAAACCCGCGCTCACCGCGAGCAGAAACGCGTAAGGCACGCCGAGCAGCGAGAACGCGACGCCGTAGCAGATCAACGTAGCCAGCGACAGAAACAGCAACGCTCGCACGTACTTCGACAACAGCACGTTCAGATCCGTGACGATCTCCGCCCACAAAACACGATGCCGGTCCGTCAGCAACGCGAGACACGCGTCGCGCATTTGCGGGCCTTCCTTGATCAGCAGGAAGCTCAGAATCGGAATCAGCACGAGATAAATCAGGTTGCTTGCCGCATGCACGACGCCGAGGCCGACGCTGCGCGCCATCGGCACGGCCTTGTCGGAACCGGTCTCGATCTGGCTGCGCACGAAATCCACGATCCGCTCGCGCAACGGCTCAAGGAAATGCGGCAACGGAAGACGATTGGGCACGTCCGACTTCATCAGCTCGGGCAGTTGCGCGAACAGATGGGAGGCCTGGTCCTGCAACTGAACGCCGAAGATCGAGCCGACCACCGCGATCACCGCGACCACCACGACGAACACCAGCGCGATCGACGCCACGCGCGGCACGCGCCGCGGCCGGATCCGCTCGACGAGATCGACCATCGGGTAAATCAGGTAGCTGAAGAAGACCGCGAACACGACCACCAGCACAGCGGACGAAGCGGTATAGATAACAAACAGCAGCAGCGCGATCAGAAACGCGGTCCAGACTTTTCTGGCCGTGGAAACGTCGAATCCCAGCATGAACCTTCCTCGAATAGACGATGAGATCCGGCGCCTCGAACGCGCCGGGAGCATCGGACAACCATCGGATCAATCAGGCACCGGCGGGGTTAAAACAGCGAAGCGTGCCGCGCGGCCGGTGCCGAACGCATCGGACGGCGCGACACACGCAAGCGTCACATCAGCTTGCCCAGCAGAAAACCGACGCCGACCGCGATCAGCAGCGCGCCGATCGGATTGTTGCGCGCAGTTTCGGCGACATGATCGACGCTGTCGCCGTATTTCGCCTGCGCCTTGCCGGCCAGTTGGCGGACTTTGCCTTCGGCTTGCAAATCCATATCGCCGGTGAGGCCGCCGACCGCGTCCTGCACCTTGCCTGCCGCGTCTTTCACGGTCCCTTCGAGCTGATTGGCATTCATCGTGTTTGTCCTTGAATAGAGTGAGCAAGCGGCCGGCGCCCGAAGGCGGCCGGCCATGACGGCCTCATGTGCCGGTAGTGCGATATCGGCCTAGCGCTTCACGCGGTCGCGCACCGCGTCCGCGGCCTCGCCGACCTTCGATTGCACCTTGCCGGCGAGCTTTTCCGCCGCGCCTTCGGCTTGCGTCGTGCGATTGCCCGTGACCTTGCCGATCGCTTCCTTCACGGAGCCCTTGACCTGTTTTGCCGCACCTTCTACGCGATTCTTGTCCATGACGGTTTCCTTGAAAAAAGTTGAGTTGCCAACGAGTTGCCGACTCAGGATTTCATTGTCCCGGCTCAATGCACCAGACGACAGCCGCGAATGCAGGTGATCGTCTGGTGCATTTGAGCCTCTCCTACGAGCCGTCTCCACCTACACCGCCTGACCATTCGCCCCACTTCGACCCGATCCACTTCAGACCAGGGCGAACATCAGCAGCACGATTCATTCCCGGACCGTTTCTCCGGCAAAAAAAACGCCTGAAACCCGCTCACGCGCCCTTCGCACCCTTTCTGCGCGGCGCACTCCCCTGAGCGAGCCCAAAGTGCCCGCGAGTCTGCGCCCACACAATCGCCTCGCCGCGACTATGCACGTCGAGCTTTGCGTAGATCGTGGCGACGTGGTTACGCACCGTGTTCGGCGCCAACCCCAATTCGCGCGCGATCTCCTTGTCAGCGAGACCGCCGCACAGGCAGGCGAACACGTCGCGCTCGCGGGCGGTCAGATCGGCGAGATGGCCGCCCGCGTCGGGCGCATTCGCGCGCCGCACGTTGACGAGCTTTTCGATCAGGGTCTGGCTGAACCACGAGGCGTCCTGCATAACGGTTTCGATCGCGGTCACCAGTTCCATTTCGGAGCGCTTGCGCTCGGTGATATCGAGCAAGGTCATCAACACGCAGTCCTTGCCGTGAATGCTGACCGCTTCCGCCGACACGAGGCAATTCAGCGTCTCGCCGCCATGGCTCTTCACCAGAAATTCGACGTTGCGCAAACTGCCGGATTCGACCAGCGCCGCGCTGATCCGCGCGCAGGCGTCGTCGGTCCAGAGCGGGCTCTGATCGAGCGGCTTGCCGAGCAATTCTTCGGAGCCGAAGCCGGTGGTCACGGTAAACGCGTCGTTGATATCGAGCGTGGTGTAGTCGTCGGCGACGAATAGCGCGGTGGATACCGGCGTCATCCTGAACGACTTCTCGAAGCGTTCCTCGCTCTGGCGCAGCGCGCTTTCCGCGCGTTTGCGCGGCTCCAGATCCATGAACGTGAACAGCATGCAGGCCTCTTCGCCAATATCGATCGGCTGGCCGGCCACCACCACGAACTTGGTGCCGCCTTCGGGCAGGCGCAGCAACGCCTCCATCTGCGGAATGGTCGCGCCCTCGCTGAGGCGTTCGATCGCGAGCTCGCGTTTATCAGCGCCTTCGAACACGTCGAGCTCGTACACCGAGCGGCCGATCACGTCCTCGCGCGCGTAGCCGGTCATCTCCAGAAAGCCGAGGTTGACCTTGATGTAGCGCTGGTCGCTCAGCCGGCAGATCACGGCCGGCGCGGGATTCGCGTTGAAGGTCTTTTCGAAGCGCTTCTCGGCGCTCGCCCATTCGCTGGCATCGTGCAGAATCAGCGCGAGACAGTCGGGCTCGCCGCGCGCATTGGTCAGCACGAGGCTGCGCACGCGGTGCACCCAGTTCACTTCGTCGTCGTGCGCGGGAAAAACTTCGACCACTACGTCGCTAAAGCATTCGCCCGCAACCACGCGCTCGATCGGATAACTGCCTTCCGGCAGCGGATGGTTATTGCGGTAGCGCAGCCGGAAGCGTTCGCGGTACTCGGTGACATCGGCGCCCAGTTGCGCGACTTCGGTGATGCCGTGCATCTCCAGCGCCGCCTGATTGGCCCAAACGATGGTCTGATCCGGCTCGACGAGAATCACGCCCTCGGTGAGCCCGGTGATGATCTGCTGCAACTGGCGACGATCGGTCTGCGAGCGCAGCACTTTGTCGTCCGGCGGCGGGGCGTCGTCCGAAGCGGGAGATTGCACCAGTGACGCCGGTGCAGCGGAAGTCGTGTCGGTCATTATGATTTTGCGCGCGCGAACCGTGCGCGATAGCCTGTCCAGACCGCAGAATCGCCGAAATCGCGGCGTTATGCCAATAGCCAATGCACCAGGCGGTCTGATGCAAGTGCACCAGATGCAGGGGAGACAGGCCGGTCGCGTGGGCAAACCGGCAAACTTCACGCTTTTTCCGGGTCTGATACGAGCAAACTTCAGGACGAACCGGTAGAAAGTACGAATACGGCGCCATTGCAGCGCCGTCAGAAGGATTCACGCGTCATTCCGCGGCGCTGACCGGCGCCGCGTCAAACCTTGTCAAATCGCGCTCCGCTAAGCCCCCAACGCAACCAGTGGATGCGCCTCGCGCTTCCACTGCGAAGCCAGAAAATGCCGGACCCGCTCGGGCCGCACTTCAGCCAGCTTGGCAGGCGCCCAGCGCGGCTTGCGGTCCTTATCGATCAATTGGGCCCGCACGCCCTCGCAGAAGTCGCCCTCGTCGATCACGCGTTTGACGATGCCCAATTCCATCCGGAAGCACTCGGCGAGCGTCATCTGCCGGCCGCGCAACAGCGCCTCACGCGTCACGTACAGCATGGTGGGCGAATGGCCGGCGAGCGCGTCGTAGGTGGACTGCAGCCATTGCCTGACCTCGCGCGGCGGCTCGCGCTCCAGATCGTGGCGCAATGTCGCGACCATGCGTTCGATGCTCGAGCGCCGGTCGAAGTGCCGCAGGATCAGTTGCGTAAACGGCCCTACCGCCGCGTGCGGAATGATGTTGCACGGCGGTTCGAACACGCCGCGCAACGCGGCGAGCAGATCGCCGTCGTGCGGCATGCGCTGCAGGCGTTCTTCGAAGGTAGCGAGCCACTCGGCCGGCACGCACAGATCGGCGAGTTGCAGGCGCAATGCATCCGCGCCGGACAGCGTCGCGCCGGTCAGCCCGACATACAACGCCAGTTCCGGCGGCATCACGCCCAGAAAGTGCGTCGCGCCGACATCAGGCAGAAAGCCGATACGCGTCTCCGGCATCGCGATCTTGCTGCGCTCGGTGACGATACGCAGCCGCGCCGCCTGGCCGAGCCCCATGCCGCCGCCCATCGTCACGCCGTCGAGCAGCGCGACCACCGGCTTCGGGAACGTATGCAGCGCGTAGTCGAGCCGGTATTCGTCGACGAAGAACGCCAGCCAGCGGCTGTCGGCATTCTTCGCCAGCTTTTGCACTTCGCGCACGTCGCCGCCGGCGCAGAAGCCTTTGGTGCCCGCGCCCTTCAGCACGAGCGCGACGATGCCGTCGTCGCTACGGCAATGTTCGACCAGCACCGCGAGTTCGCGCACCATGGCGTGCGATAGCGCGTTGAGCGCGGCCGGCCGGTTCAGTGTGATGATCGCCACGCGATTGACGACGCGAAACAGAATCTCGCGTTCCGCTTCGACTTGCGTGTCGAGCGCGGCGCTTTGCACGGCGCTCATCGATTCGTCTCCTGCACGGCCTGAGCAGAGTGATCGCCCTGCTGCCCCTGCGCCACCTCCCAACGCGGTGCGCGTTTTTCGAGGAACGCGTTGACTCCTTCGCGCTGATCGGCGCCGTCGAACAGATCGACGAAACGCTCGCGCTCCAGCGCCAACGCCGCCGAGCGCGGCACGCCGTTGCGTCCCTGATGAATCAACGTCTTGCTGAAGCCGACCGCTTGCGGGCTCAGATTCGCGACCCGTGCCGCCATGCTCAGCGCGGCCTCGCGCGCGGCGCCTTTCTCGACGACTTCCTCGACCAGACCGATCCGCAACGCGGTCGCTGCGTCGACGCGTTCGCCAGTCAGGATCATCCGCTTGGCCCAGCCTTCGCCGACCAGCCAAGGCAGTGTCTGTGTGCCGCAACCGCAGGGCAGCAAGCCGACCGCCGTCTCGGGCAACGCCAGCAACGCGTGCTGTTCCGCGATGCGGATATCGCACGCCAACGCGCATTCGAGTCCGCCGCCCATCGCGTAGCCGTTGATCGCCGCGATCACCACCGGGCGCGCGTTCTGCAAGGTTTCGAACGCCGCGCCGAAGCGCGCCGCCGCAGTGCGCGCGACTTCGCGATCGCCGTCGGCGAAGGTGTTCAGATCGGCACCCGCGCTGAAAAACCTGGGGCCGTCGCCGGTGATCACGATGGCTCGCACGCGCGCCTCGACGTTCAATCGCTCGACCGTCTGCTGCAATTGCAGCAAGCCCTCGGGCGTAAACGCGTTGGCGGGCGGCCGCTTCAGCGTCAGCAGCGCGACGGCGCCGTCGTGCGCGTAGTCGAGTTCGATCATGACGCGTCCCCGTCCTTGCTGTCGTTGCGATACAACTTGATCACGGCGGAAAAGTCGAGACGTCCCGCGCCTTTCGTGCTCATCGTTTGATAAAGCTGCTGCGCAAGCGCGCCGAGATACACCGGCTGACGCGCGCTTCGGGCGGCGTCGGTGGCGAGGCCCAGATCCTTGAGCATCAGATCGGTGCCGAAACCGCCCGTATAACCGCGCGTGGACGGCGCGGTCTCGATCACACCCGGCATCGGGTTATACGTGTCCGAACTCCAGCAGCGCCCCGTCGACGTATTGATGATGCCGCCCAGCACCTTCGCGTCGATACCGAGCGCTTCGCCGAGCGACATCGCCTCGGCCACGCCCGCCATCGTGATGCCGAGCACCAGGTTGTTGCAGATCTTCGCGACCTGGCCGGTGCCGGTGTCGCCGCAATGCACGATGTTCTTGCCCATGGCCGACAGCACCGGCTTGACCTGCTCATACGCGCTCGCGCTGCCGCCCACCATGAAGGTCAGCGTGCCGGCCGCCGCGCCGCCGGTGCCGCCCGACACGGGCGCATCGACAAACCCATTGCCGTGCTGCGCCGCGAGTTCGGCGAAGGCCTTCACGCTGACCGGATCGATCGTGCTCGAATCGATGATCGTCACGCCTTTGGCGATGCCCGCGAACACGCCGTCGGCCGCGGTCAGCACGCTGCGCACATGCGCGGCGGCCGGCAACATCGTGATCACGCATTCCATGTCGGTCACCGCCGCTTGCGGCGACGCGGCGGCTTTCGCGCCGGCGTCGACCAGCGCCTGCACCGCCTGCGCGTTGAGGTCGAACACATTGACCGCGTGGCCGGCTTTGAGCAGGTTGTGCGCCATCGGCGCGCCCATGTTGCCGAGTCCGATGAAAGCTATTTTCATAATGTCGTCTCCGTGTGTTCGCGTGATCGCTGATTAAACCAGGCGCTCAGCGCAGGCTGATGGTCGTGTTGACGCCGTCGTTGACGGTGTCGTCGTCGAACCAGCGGGCCGTGACGGTCTTGGTCTGCGTGTAAAACTGCACGACCTGTTTGCCGTACGGGCCGAGATCGCCGAGTTTCGAGCCGCGCGAACCGGTAAAGCTGAAGAACGGCACCGGCACCGGAATCGGAATGTTGATGCCGACCTGCCCGATATCGATCTCGCTCTGGAACTTGCGCGCCGCCGCGCCGCTCTGCGTGAACAGGCCGACGCCGTTGCCGAACGGGTTGCGATTGACGAGCGCGATTGCGTCGTCGAGCGTGGCGGCATTCAGAATCACCAGCACCGGTCCGAAGATTTCCTGCGTGTAAATCTGCATCTCGGTTGTGACGTCGGTGAACACCGTCGGGCCGATGAAATTGCCCTGCTCGTAGCCCGGCACCTTCACGTCGCGGCCGTCGAGGGCGAGCGTGGCGCCTTCTTTCACGCCCGCTTCGATCAGGCCGAGAACGCGTTGCTTCGCCGCGCGCGAGACCACCGGGCCGACATCCGTATTCGGCTCGCTGCCCGCGTTGACCTTGAGCGTTTTCGCCTTCGCGACGATCTCCGGCACCCACTGCTGCGCCGCGCCCACCAGCACCACAACCGAGGTCGCCATGCAACGCTGCCCGGCCGCGCCGAAGCCGGCGCCGGCCAGCGCGTTCAGGGTCTGCTCGCGATTCGCGTCGGGCAGCACCACGGCGTGGTTCTTCGCGCCCATCATCGATTGCACGCGTTTGCCGTGTTCGCTGCCCAGGCGATACACGTGCGTGCCGACCGCCGTCGAGCCGACGAACGACACCGCTTTGATCAGCTCATGCGTGCACAGCGCGTCGACTACGTCTTTGCCGCCGTGCACGACGTTCAGCACGCCCTTCGGAATGCCGGCCTGGAGCGCGAGTTCGACCAGTTGCATGGTCGACATCGGGTCCTGTTCGGAGGGCTTCAGCACGAAGGTGTTGCCGCAGACGATCGCCATCGGAAACATCCACAGCGGGATCATGGCGGGGAAATTGAACGGCGTGATACCGGCGCACACGCCGATCGGCTGACGCAGCGTGTACGTATCCACGCCGCCCGCCACGTTTTCCGCAAATTCGCCCTGCTGCAAGGTGCCGATCGAACACGCATGCTCGACCACTTCCAGACCGCGGAAGATATCGCCTTCGGCATCCGGAATCGTCTTGCCCTGTTCGGCACTCAAGGTCTTCGCGATGCGCGGCATGTTCTCGCGGATCAGCGCCTGGTACTTCAGCATGATGCGCATGCGGGCGCCGATCGGCGTGTCCTTCCACGTTTTGAACGCGGCGTGCGCGGAGCTGATCGCCTCGTTCACTTCCGCGGCGGTGGCGAACGGCACGCGCGCCAGCACTTCCTGCGTGGCCGGGTTGACGATATCGCGCCATTCGGTGGTCTTCGATTCGACGAACTCGCCGTTGATCAGCAACTTGACGGTGGCCACTTCGTGCGCCGCCTGGTTCGAAGCAATTGCGTTCATGCTGAAACTCCTGTGCAGTGGCCGCGCGGCGGCCGGGCAGTAACTGGGAATGAAAAGAATCAACGCAGGTCCGGGAAATCCTCTTCCCAGTACTCGTCCGGCAAGCGCGCGGGTTCGGCTTCGCGCTCCATTTCGCGGCGCCGCAACTCGACGCGGCGAATCTTGCCGGAGATGGTTTTCGGCAGCTCGCTGAATT
The DNA here is from genome assembly GCF_000745015.1 of Burkholderia sp. 9120. NCBI lineage: Bacteria > Pseudomonadati > Pseudomonadota > Betaproteobacteria > Burkholderiales > Burkholderiaceae > Burkholderia > Burkholderia sp. 9120. Next base: position 4,737,130 of record NZ_JQNA01000002.1, read on the forward strand.
GCAGACGGCGAATCCGTTTGTATGGCGCGAGCTTTTCGCGCGAAAACGCAAACACGGCACGCGCGAGTTCCGGGCCGGCTTCGTAACCTTGTCGCACGGTGACGAATGCTTTGGGCACGGACAGACGCAGTGCGTCGGCGCTTGGCACTACCGCCGCCTCGCCGATCGCTTCGTGTTCGATCAGCACGCTTTCGAGTTCGAATGGGCTCAGACGATAGTCAGACGATTTGAAGACGTCGTCGGCACGGCCCACATACACGTAGTAGCCGTCGTCGCGGCGCAATGCGACATCCGACGTGCGGTAGAAACCGTTGCGCATGGCCTGCGCGGTGGCGTCGGCATTATTGGCGTAGCCGGTCATCAGGCCGAGCGGACGCGCGCCGTTGAGCGGCAACGCGATTTCGCCTTCCGTGACGGGTTGATCGTCGGCATCGACCAGTTCGATCCTGTAGCCGGGCAACGGACGTCCCATCGATCCCGCCACCACCGGTTGTCCCGGCGAGTTGCCGATCTGGCAGGTCGTTTCGGTCTGGCCGAAACCGTCGCGGATCGTAATGCCCCAGGCGTGCTTCACGCGCTCGATGATCTCCGGATTCAACGGCTCGCCCGCGCCGACGATCTCGCGCAGCTTGACCGGATAGTCGGTCAGAGGCTCCTGCACCAGCATGCGCCAGACGGTGGGCGGCGCGCACAACGTGGTGACGTTGAAACGCACCAGCACGTTCAGCGTGTCTTTCGGCACGAAGCGCGGGAAGTTGAACACGAACACGCAGGCCTGCGCATTCCACGGCGCGAAGAAGCAGCTCCACGCGTGCTTGGCCCAACCCGGCGAGCTGATGTTCCAGTGGATGTCGTTCGGTTGCAGGCCGATCCAGTACATGGTCGACAGATGCCCGACCGGATAGCTTTGATGCGTATGTTCGACCAGCTTCGGCTTCGACGTCGTGCCCGACGTGAAGTACAGCAGCAGCGGATCGGTGGCGAGCGTGACGCCCTGCGGGGCGAAGTGCGGCGACGCTTCGTAGGCCGCGGCAAGATCGAGCCAGCCGTCGCGCGGTGCGCCGGCCGAGATGCGCGTGAGCGGCACGTCGAGCGTGTCGAATTTGCTCAACTCCGCGCTGTCGACCACCACGAATTTCGCGCCGCCGATCTGCACGCGATCGCGCACGTCGTCGGCTGACAACTGCGTGGTGGCGGGCAGCACGATCGCACCGAGCTTCATCGCGGCGAGCATCACGTCCCATAGTTCGACGCGGTTCGGCAGCATCAGCAGCAAGCGGTCGCCGCGGCCCACGCCGACACTGCGCAGATAGTTCGCCATGCGCGACGAGCGCTCCGACATCTGCGCGTACGACAGGCGCAGACCGTCGCTGGTGGGGTCGTCGACAATCCACAGCGCCGGGTTGTGATTGTCGCGCGCGATCACGTCGAAGTAGTCCAGCGCCCAGTTGAACTCGCCCAACGCCGGCCACGTGAATTCGCGGTACGCCCGGTCGTAGTCGGTTCGGTGGCGCAGTAGGAAGTCGCGCGCGTCGAAGAAACCTTTCGCTGCCGTCATCGTCGTCTCCTGTGTCGATCCGGGTTGGCGGTGGGCGCCGACTCGGGTCGCATTGGTGGCGCGCTATGCGCTCCATTTTTTTGGCTTTGCTGCGTTGCTGCTTTGGTTCTTTGCCACTTTGGTTCTTTGCCGCTTTACACCCACGCGCCGACTTCCTCGCGCGTCGGCTCCGCGGTCAAACTATTTTGCGCTCAAACGCGGTCTGCCTCGCGTTTAAACATTGCGCGCAATCACCATACGCTGCACTTCGCTGGTTCCTTCGTAAATCTGCGTGATGCGGGCATCGCGATAGTGACGCTCCACGGCATAGTCTTCCAGATAGCCGTAGCCGCCGTGAATCTGGATCGCCTTCGAACAGATCTGCTCGGCCGCTTCCGACGCGAACAGTTTCGCCTGCGACGCCTCCGACAAACACGGCAACCCTTCCGTGCGCAAGCGCGCGGCGTGATGCACCAGCAAGCGCGCGGCGTTCAATTGCGTGGTCATGTCGGCGAGCATGGAAGCGATGGCCTGGTGATCCTTGATCGCCTTGCCGAACTGCATGCGTTCGCTCGCATAGAGGCGCGCGGCGTCGAACGCGGCCCGCGCAATGCCAACCGCCTGCGCCGCAATGCCGATCCGACCGCCTTCCAGATTCGACAGCGCGATGCGCAAGCCCTCGCCCGGTGCGCCGAGCAGGTTCTCTTCCGGCACCGCGCAATCGTCGAGCGAGATCGGGCAGGTGTCGGACGCGCGAATGCCGAGCTTGTGCTCCGGCTTGCCGACGTTGAAGCCCGGCGTATCGGTCGGCACGATGAAGGCCGACAACCCACGCTTGCCGAGCTCGGGATCGGTGACGGCGAACACGATCGCGATATCGGCGCGCGAGCCGTTGGTCACGAACTGCTTGCTGCCGTTGAGGATCCACTTGCCGTCCTGCAGCACGGCGCGGGTGCGCAGATTGTTCGCCTCGGAACCCGCCTGCGGCTCGGTCAGACAGAACGCGCCGATACTGCGGCCAGCCGCGAGGTCTTGCAGATAGCGGTCTTTCTGCGGCTGGGTGCCGAAGTTGAGAATCGGCCCGCAGCCGACCGAGTTATGCACGCTCATCAGCGTGGCGCACGACGCGCAGCCAGCCGCGATCTCTTCGATCGCGAGCGCGTAGGCCACGTAGTCGGTGTAAGAACCGCCCCATTCCGCCGGCACGATCATGCCGAGCAAGCCGAGCTCGCCCATCTGCGTGACGACCTCCGCGGGCAATTGCGCTTCGCGGTCCCATTGCGCCGCGTGCGGTGCGAGTTGTTCGGTGGCGAAGTCACGCGCGGCGTCGCGGATCATTCGTTGGTCTTCGGTGTAGAAGCTGTCCATGGCGCTCGATCCTGTCTGGTCCGTCTGATCACGGTGAAGGCCCTGTCTCCCGGGCGCCCGCGATCTCATAAAAGACAAGTGTAGGCAAGCCGCTGGACAGGTTCGATGCTCAGCCCGATCATTCTGGCTGAGCGCATTTGCCATACTGATACTATGCAAGCCCGATTCGAGCCGCAAGTTCAAGGGCTTGGCGAATCGTCACAAGGAAAATGTTGAGCGCTTTTGCCAGCTTGAGCAGAGTCAGATGAAAAACGACAAGGGCACGATTTCCGTCAGCATGGTCGGGGAAACCCTGGCGCTGGCGCGCGCGAGCGGCTTCGACGCGCTGCCGCTGGCCGAAGCGACCGGCATCGCGGCGGCGCTGCTGGCTTCGCCGAAGAGCCGTGTGTCGGCGGCGCAATACGGCGCGCTGTGGGCCGGCATCGCGCGCGCACTGGACGACGAGTTTTTCGGCCAGGATTCGCATCGCATGAAAAGCGGCAGCTTTATCGCGATGACGCAGACCGTGTTGACCGCGCGCAACGGCGCGCAGGCGCTCGCGCGGGCGGTCGGCTTCATGCGGCTGGTGCTGGACGATCTCGGCGCGCGCGTCGAAACCGATGCGCAGCGCGTGAGGCTGCGTTTCGTCGAGCGCGAGGGCGCGCCGCCGCCGGCCATGTTTGCCTATGCGACGTGGTTCATCCTCGTTTATGGACTGCTGTGCTGGCTGGTCGGGCGGCGTATTCCGTTGTTCGAGGCGCGTTTTCGCTGCGCCGAACCGCCCGCCGCGCGCGAATACCGGCTGATTTTCTGCGACGAGATGCGCTTCGATCAGGCCGAGTCTTATGTCGATTTATCGCCGGCGTTTCTCGAACTGCCCATCATTCAGACGACGAAATCGGTCAAGCCGTTTCTACGCGATGCGCCCGGCAGTTTTATCGTCAAGTATCGCAATCCTGGCTCGCTCGCGGCGCGCGTGCGCAAGATGCTGCGCGCGCTGCCGATGTCTGGCTGGCCCGCCGCCGACCGGATGGCCGGGCGGCTGAATGTGGCCGAGGCGACCATGCGGCGGCATCTGAAGCAGGAAGGCTATACGTATCAGTCGATCAAGGACGACCTGCGGCGCGACATCGCGATCGGCGAGTTGCAGGACACCGACCGCACGATTGCGGATATTGCCGCGTCGGTGGGCTTTGCCGAGCCGAGCGCGTTTCATCGCGCGTTTCGGAAGTGGACGGGGATGCGGCCGACTGATTATCGGCCGGTGGGAGGTGGGGTGGGTGCTGGTGCGGCTACGGCTGGTGCGGCTGGTACCGCGAGCACGGGTAGTACGGCGGTAAAGGCGGTGAAGACGCCAGGCAAGGCGCGCGGCGATTTCACGCGGCGCGCGGAATCGGACTAAGCTGTAAGAAGCAGGCCTGCCTTACCAGAGGGTTCGGCCCGCGCCGCTCGCATCCTGTCGACGCGGCGCGGCAGCCGTCAGCGATGAGCACGTATCCGCGTCTCCCGTTCCGGCAGTCTGGCTCGCGCATGCCGCTTATCCGTGGCGGTGCCGTGAGCCGGTTGATGCGCGGCATGACCGCGCTCGGCGTGCTTTTGACCATTGGATTCGCATCGTGCGAATCGATGGCGCCGTTGCGGGCCGAAGCGGCGGTGGCGCCCGGCAGCGTGGTGGTGATTCCGGTGGATGGCGCGATCGGTCCGGCCAGCGCCGACTTTATCGTGCGCAGCCTGCAACGCGCCGCCGAGCAGCGCGCGCAACTCGCCGTGCTGCAACTCGATACGCCCGGCGGCCTCGATACGTCGATGCGGCAGATCATCAAGGCGATTCTCGCGTCGCCGGTGCCGGTGGCCACGTTCATTGCGCCGAGCGGCGCGCGGGCCGCGAGTGCCGGGACGTATATCGTCTATGCCAGCCATATCGCGGCGATGGCGCCGGGGACCAACCTCGGCGCGGCGACGCCGATTCAGATGGGCATGGGCGGTGCGGAGCCGCCCGCGGGTGGTGGAATGCCGGGGTTGCCCGGTGCCGGTGCCGGTGCCGGTGCCGGTGCCGGTGCCGGTGCCGGTGCCGGTGCCGGTGCCGGTTCAACGAGTGCCAGTGGCACATCAGGCGCGTCCGCCGCTGCCAAGGCTAGCGCCAACACCCTCCCCCTCGACACCCAATCGACCGAACTCCGCAAGCAGGTTCACGACGCCGCCGCCTACATCCGCGGCCTCGCGCAAATGCGCGGGCGCAACGCCGACTGGGCCGAGCGCGCGGTACGCGAAGCCGTCAGCCTGTCGGCCGCGGAAGCCCTCGCGCAACACGTGGTCGATCTGAACGCGCGCGACCTCCCCGACCTGCTGCGCCAACTCGACGGCCGCAAGGTCACCACCCGCAGCGGCGACGTCACGCTCGACACCGCCCACGCCCCGATCGTCACACTCGAAGCCGACTGGCGCAGCCGCTTCCTCGCCGTCATCACCGATCCCAATGTGGCACTGGTCCTGCTGATGATCGGCATGTACGGCCTGTTCTTCGAATTCGCCAACCCGGGTTTCGTGCTGCCGGGCGTGGTCGGCGCGATCAGTCTGCTGATCGGCCTGTTCGCGATGCAGATGCTGCCGGTCAATTACGTCGGCCTCGGTCTGATCTTTCTCGGCATCGCGTTCCTGATCGGCGAGGCGTTCCTGCCGACCTTCGGCTCGCTCGGTTTCGGCGGCGTGGTCGCGTTCGTGATCGGCGCGTTGATGCTGATCGATACCGACGTACCCGGCTACGGCATTCCCCTGCCGATGATCGCCGCCGTCGTCGTGTTCAGCGTGCTGTTCGTGCTCGGGGTATCGCGGCTCGCGTTGCGCGCGCGGCGGCGGCCGGTGGTGACGGGAGCGGAGGCGCTGATCGGCAGCGTCGGCGTGGTGCTCGACGGGGGTTTGCTGCCTGAAAACCCAGCTGAAAACCCGGCTGAATACGCTGCTGGAAGCGCTGCTGAAAACACAGTTGGCAACGCAACCCCAGGCCCCACGAGGAGCGCGGTCAGCGCCGCCAACCGCACCGCCACCCTCCCCGAAACAACCCCCGCCGACGCCCCGCTCGCCGGCTGGGCGCAAGTGCATGGCGAGCGCTGGCGGGTGTCCAGCGCGGCCCCGGTTGCGGCGGGCCACACCGTGCGGGTCATCGCGCGGCGCGGCCTGACGCTCACCGTGGTGCCGACGGAAGGGCGACAACAAGGAGAACGCTCATGATCGGTTTCACATTCGGCTTCACCAGCATTCTGATTCTGCTGGTGGCCGCACTGATTGCTTCATCGATACGGATTTTTCGCGAGTACGAACGCGGCGTCGTGTTCATGCTCGGGCGCTTCTGGAAGGTCAAGGGGCCGGGCCTCGTGCTGATCATTCCGATCGTGCAGCAGGCGGTGCGCATGGATCTGCGCACGATCGTCTTCGACGTGCCGCCGCAGGACGTGATTACGCGCGACAACGTCTCGGTGAAGGTCAACGCGGTGGTCTATTTCCGCGTCGTCGATCCGGAGAAGGCGGTGATTCAGGTGGCGCGTTACTTCGAGGCGACCAGCCAGTTATCGCAAACCACGCTGCGCGCGGTGCTCGGCAAACATGAACTCGACGAACTGCTAGCCGATCGCGAGCAGCTCAACGCCGACATCCAGAAAGTGCTCGACGCACAAACCGACGCGTGGGGTATCAAGGTGTCGATCGTCGAAATCAAGCACGTGGACATCAATGAAACGATGATTCGCGCGATCGCCCGTCAGGCCGAAGCCGAGCGCGAGCGGCGCGCCAAGGTGATTCACGCGGAAGGCGAATTGCAGGCCTCGCAGCATCTGCTGGAAGCGGCGCAAACGCTGGCGCAGCAACCGCAGGCCATGCAACTGCGCTATCTGCAAACCCTCACCACGATTGCCGCCGACAAGAATTCGACGATTGTGTTTCCGCTGCCGATCGATCTGTTGAGCGCGGTGCTGGATCGCTTCAGCAAACCGTCGGCTTCCTAGTTGGCTTTATCAGCGGCTTCATCAGCGACCGTGTCGCGAGATCCCGATTGAGCCGCGAAGTGAAACGGTGCATTGCCTTCAATCGCCTTACTCGACATAGAGGCCAAAACTAGAATACGGGGATTGTTTTTAACCGCTCCCTGGGAGCTCGTCATGAAAATTGCATCTCTGGTTGGACTCGGCGCGTTGTTGACCGCCGTGAGTATGAGCAGCGCGTTCGCGCAGACTTCGGTTCGCGCCAATGACCCGTCAGCGCCGAAAACGCGCGCCGAGGTCCGGGCCGATCTCGCCGATTGGCGCGCCGCCGGATACGATCCGCTCGACTGGATCGACTATCCGGACAACGCGCAGCGCGCGGGGCGCATCGTCGCGGCACGGCGCGCGCAAGCGGCCGGCGGGACGATGACGCAGTAAGCGGCTTCCGCCGTTACGCGGCATGCCGGGCCGCCCGCGACTGCAACGGTCGTGGGCGCTGTGGGTTAGGCGTGTCTTTCCTGTCCGCTTGGTCCGCTTGCCTGCGTCTACGCTCCACGCTCGCGTTTTCCGCACTTCCCCACAACATCGTAAATCCGCTTGCCGCGCCGCCTCGCTCGCTGGCAAGGTATCATCTCGCCCCTTCGACACACCCCGCAGTGGGAATCCGCACGATGCCAATCTGGGTTGACGCCGACGCCTGTCCGGTCGTGATCAAGGAAATGCTGTACCGCGCCGCGCGCCGCACCGGCATGACGCTGACGCTGGTCGCCAATTCGTTTCTACGCGTGCCGCCCTCGCCGCTGATCCGCGCGATCCAGGTGCCGGCCGGTTTCGACGCCGCCGACAATCTGATCGCCGAGCGCGTCGTCGCGGGCGATCTCGTGATTACCGCCGACATTCCGCTTGCCGCCGCCGTGCTGGCCAGACACGCGCAGGCGCTCGACCCGCGCGGCGAGTGGTACACGCCCGGCACGATCGAAGAACGGCTGCGCATGCGGTCGATGCTGGACCAGTTGCGCGGCAGCGGCGTCGACACCGGCGGCCCGGCCGCCTTCAGCCCGCGCGACAGCAAGAGCTTCGCGAGCGAGCTGGATCGCTGGCTGGCGCGGCAACCCAAACCCGCCGCGCCAATTGATGCGCCGACGCCACAGTCGCCCGACGAATCGTCCACCGCCTAAGCGTTTGCGCATGACTTCAAGCCCCGACACGCCGTGCCGCCGTCAATCGTGATTACAATCCGGCCGTAGCGCCGCCGTGCTGCTCGGCAGTTGCGGCGCCGACGCAAGAGCCACACAAACAAAGCGACGCCGAGCGCCGCATCGCCCGATTTTCAGCCTCACCGCCTCAACCACAAGAAACGCTTTCTGAACGACGAGAGACCCGCCTCATGGACGCCATAAACCGCTACTTCGGCTTCGACGCCGCCGGCACCAACCTGCGCACCGAAGTGCTCGCAGGACTGACCACCTTCCTGACGATGGCTTACATCATCTTCGTCAACCCGGCGATTCTCGGCGACGCCGGCATGCCGAAAGACGCGGTGTTCGTCGCGACCTGCATCGTGGCCGCGCTGGCCTCGCTGATCATGGGTCTGTACGCGAATTACCCGATCGCGCTCGCGCCCGGCATGGGCCTGAACGCGTACTTCGCGTACACGGTCGTCAAGGGCATGGGCTTCACGTGGCAGGCCGCGCTCGGCGCGGTGTTCATCTCCGGCTGCCTGTTCATGATCGTCACGCTGTTTCGGGTGCGCGAGGTGATTGTCAACGGCATTCCGCACTCCATCCGCATCGCGATCACTGGCGGCATCGGCCTCTTTCTCGCGATCATTTCGCTGAAGACGGCCGGCGTGGTGGTCGGCAATCCGGCCACGCTCGTCACGCTCGGCGATCTGCACAGCCCGCACGTGATTCTCGCGGTGATCGGCTTCTTCGCGATCGTCACACTCGACTATCTGCGGGTGCGCGGCGCGATTCTGATCGGCATTGTCGGCGTGACCGTGTTGAGCTTTTTCTTCGGCGGCAACCAGTTTCACGGCATCGTCTCCGCGCCGCCGTCGATCACGCCGACGCTGTTCCAGCTCGACATTCGCGGCGCGCTGTCCACCGGCGTGCTGAACGTGATCCTCGTATTCTTCCTCGTCGAACTGTTCGACGCGACCGGCACGCTGATGGGCGTGGCCAATCGCGCGGGGCTGCTGGTGGAGGGCAAGATGCATCGACTGAACCGCGCGCTGCTCGCCGATAGCACGGCGATTCTGGCGGGCTCGATGCTGGGCACGTCGTCGACCACCGCGTATATCGAAAGCGCGTCGGGCGTGCAGGCGGGTGGACGCACCGGCGTCACCGCGATCACCGTCGCCGTGCTGTTTCTCGCGGCGCTGTTCTTCGCGCCGCTGGCGGGCGTGGTGCCCGGCTATGCGACGGCGCCGGCGCTGCTCTACGTGTCGTGTCTGATGCTGCGCGAAATGCTCGACCTGCCGTGGGACGACGCCACCGAAGTCGTGCCGGCCGCGCTGACCGCGCTGCTGATGCCGTTCACCTATTCGATCGCCAACGGCGTCGCGTTCGGCTTCATTTCGTATGCGGGATTGAAACTGCTGACGGGCCAGGCGCGCAAGGTGAAGCTGGTAGTGTGGATCATCGCCGCGATCTTCCTGTTCCGCTACTTCTATCTCGGCAGCGAATAATGGCGACGCCTGATCTGAATATCTAAAAAGTCGGCTGCCGCGCGATGCGGCAACGACATGAGTCGATGCGGCGCAAAGCCGCACGCTCAGACAAGCTCAAGCACGATTGGACTCGTTCAGGCTCGATTACTTGGGACGCCGGTTGGCGCGGTTGCTTCACCCTCCACGCTTCCGGCAGTCAGACCATTGGCGCCTCAGTTGCGCCAGTTCGCTTCGTAGAAGCGCACATAGCCGCTTCGCAACACCAGGCACTGCGCGCGCGTTTCCGACAGCAAACGCCGCGTGGCCGCTTCGATCCGGGTGCGATGCGCGTCGAATGCGCCGACCATGTCTTCCAGCCGCGGCGATGCCGCGCCGTAGTGGTCTTCCAGCGCTTCCGCGGTGATCATGCATTCCACCCTTTGCCCGTCGACCATCGCCGGGAACGCCAAAGTGAGTTCGCGACCTGAATATTCAGGAGTTTCTTTCGGGAATAGGATCTGCATGGGAGTTCACCTGGAAGGTTGGGCGCCGCGCATGATGCCGCCGGGTTATGCGCACGCCGGTTACGTCCGATCGCGCCTGCCGTTGCCTCCTCCTTGTTCGATTGCCGGCGACGCGGGCTCGTCACCCCATGACGACGGCCGCGCAATTCGCGCCCCGCGGAGGTGATTTGATTCACTCTAGACGAGTTCTGGCGCGGCGCAAGTTTTCCTTTTCGTTTGCTTGATTTTGGTGCCTGTTGCGGTTTTTTTAGGGCGCGCGGTGGGCGCGAACCCGGTTCTTTCCGGTGCCGCGCACGATGCGCTTCGTCCTGTAATATCGCTGTTGGGCCGCAAACGCATATGTTGCGATGCGGCATCGAGCGACGGGCAACGCACCCGTCGCGTCCGATCACCGGAGACACGCATTGACCCAACGCCCAGCCTCGCCGGCCAGCATCGGTCGGCCTGATGTCATCGCGCAAGCTCACGCCCGCTCGGTCGAGATCGGCCTGCGTGCGTCGGAAACGCCGGATTTTCATCCGCTGCGTCAGCCGGTGTTGCGCGAGCTCGTCGAGCGCAATCAATCGCTTTACACGCATGCTTTGCCGGTCATGGAGACGCTGCACGCGCAGATCGTCGACACGCAAAGCATGGTGCTGCTCACCGATAGCCACGGCGTGATCCTGCATAGTCTCGGCGACAGCGACTTCGTCGAGAAAGCCAATCGCGTCGCGTTGTGTCCGGGCGTGTCGTGGGCCGAAGCGGATCGCGGCACCAATGCGATCGGCACCGCGCTGGTCGACGGACAACCCACCGTCGTGCATGGCGGCGAACATTTTCTGCATGCCAACCGGATTCTCACCTGTTCGTGCGCGCCGATCGCCGATCCGTTCGGACGCACCATCGGTGCGCTCGACGTGAGCGGCGACACGCGCGGCTTTCATAAGCACACGCTCGCGCTCGTCAGAATGTCGGCGCAGATGATCGAAAATCATCTGTTCTCCAACCAGTTCGCCGATGCGATCCGGGTTCACTTTCACGCGCGCGCGGAATTCATCGGCACGCTGTTCGAAGGGCTCGCGGCCTTCGCGCCGGACGGCCGGTTTCTGTCGGCGAATCGCAGCGCGCTGTTTCAATTCGGGCAGCCGCTCACCGATCTGCAACGGCAACCGATCGATGCGTTGTTCGGAATCGCGTTCGCGAAGCTGTTGCAGCAGATCACGCGCGCGCCTGGCGAGAGCATTGAACTGACATTGCCGAGCGGCGTGCGCGTGGTGGCGCGCGGCGAGTACGCGACGCCGCGTTATGTCGCGCCGGCGGAGAGTCGGGCGGGTTCGTCGCGCGAGTTTGGATCCGGGTCGGCGCAGGCGACCTTCACGGCGGCACAGCAGCGAGGCGAGCCCGTCCCGCTCGCGACCCTGGAAACGCTCGACACCGGCGATGCGCACATGGCCACGGTGCTGCGGCGTGTGGCCAAACTGCGTGGCCGCGATATTCCCCTTCTCGTGCTCGGTAAGACCGGCACCGGCAAGGAATGGCTCGCGCGTGCGATCCATCACGATTCGCCGCGACGGAGCGCGCCGTTCGTCGCGTTGAATTGCGCGTCGCTGCCGGACACGCTGATCGAAGCCGAACTCTTCGGCTACGAAGACGGTGCGTTTACCGGCGCGAAAAAGCGCGGCAGCATCGGCAAGATCGTGCAGGCCGACGGCGGCACGCTGTTCCTCGACGAAATCGGCGATATGCCGCTTGCGCAGCAGGTGCGGCTGATGCGGGTGCTGCAAGAACGCACCGTCGTGCCGCTCGGCGGCACGCGCGCGATTCCGGTCGATCTGCGCGTTATCTGCGCAACGCACCGCAATCTGCGTGAAATGATCGAAGCGGGCACCTTCCGCGAAGACCTGTATTACCGGATCAACGGGCTCGTCGTCACGTTGCCGGCGCTACGCGAGCGCAGCGATCTGGCGGCGCTCGTCACGCGCATCCTGGCGTTGCAGCCGGATGGCGAGCGTCTGCCGCGCCGTGTGTCGGCCGCGGTGCTCGAGCGTTTCGCGCAGTGTCGCTGGCCAGGCAATTTGCGGCAGATGGCCAACGTGCTGCGCACCGCGAGCATCATGGCCGAAGGCGCGGAGCAGATCGAGCTCGATGATTTGCCGGAAGACTTTTTGCAGGATTGCGTCGATTTGGCGGGCGGTGAGGGGGTGAGGCCGTTGGCGGCGGTGACGGCGGCGGTGGCACGCTGCGATGATGGCGACGCTCGCGGCGCGCGTGTTGCGACGCAATCGCCCGCGCGAATGGAGGAGTGGCAGGCCACGTTGATCACGCAGACGCTCGCTCGGCTCGGCGGTAATGTGTCGGCGGCGGCACGCGAACTGGGACTGGCGCGTAATACCGTGTACAGGTATTTGCGGCGCACCGGGACGACGCATTGAGGTGGGGCATTGAGGTGGCTTGTTAACACAGTCAACAGAACCAGCACCGTGTAAAGTGTGACGCAATCCGTCACAGACTCACACGATGTCCGATTCCACCCGCCCGCCGCTGGTTCGCGTCGAACCGCTCGGCCAGAGCTTCGACGCACCCGATTCTCTGACCATTCTCGAAGCCGCCGGGTTCGCGAATCTGCGTTTGCCGCGCTCGTGCCGCAATGGCACGTGCCGCACGTGTATGTGCCGGATGACGGCGGGACGCGTGCGCTACACGATCGAATGGCCGGGGCTGAGCCGCGAAGAAAAGACCGAAGGCTATATCCTGCCGTGCGTGGCGATCGCGGAAACCGATGTGGTGCTGCACGTCCCCGATGCGCTCGGGCTGGCGCCACTGAAATGAATGCAGCGCCATCGGCATCTTGAGCACCGATGCGCGCTAACCTGGCTTAGCGCGAGTTGCCCATTGCCCGGGCGATTTTTTTATCCGTGGTGTACTGGCTCAGCGCATACACCGACCAGATCGCGGCCGGAATCCAGCCGATCACCGTGAGTTGCAGCAACAGACAGATGATCCCCGCGAACGGACGGCCGATCGTGAAGAACTGGAACCACGGCAAAACGATGGCGAGCAAGAGACGCATTCGAAATTCCTGTCTGGGTAATGATGATGGCGGCAAGCGTGTTTCGAGTGCGAGCGCAATGACGATGGCTATGGCGATAACAACCGCTACCGCCTTACCGCCAAACTGAACGCAAACACAAACACCAACACGAACGTCTAGCTGATCGGCGCGAAGCGCGCCACCTTTACGCCGTCGACCTCGACCAGCTCGAAAAACACCGAAGCCGGACGCGTCCAGATCGTACCATTGGCCGCTTTGTACACAATCATCGTGACCGTGGGATCGGACTCCAGCGTGGCCTCGCAAACCAGTTCATACAGACCGCCTTTGTAGTGCCGGTAACGCACCATTCGAATGCTCCTTCGTTGAATTGAAAACCGCAGCACGTGGGGCCGGTGACGCTCGACGCATCCCCTGCGGAAACATCGTTCCGAGCTCAGCCGCCCTCTTTCATCTGCTTCAGAATCTTGTAGACGGTGGCGCGCCCCATCGTCAGCACGGCCGCCACGTAGTTCGCCGAACTGCGGCCGCGAAATGCGCCTTGCGCATGCAGCGCTTCGACGATTTCACGCTTGTGCTCGCGCGTGAGCGCGTTGACGCCGATCTGCCGCTCGCGCAGCCACGTGTGCAGGTACGTATTGATGCGGTCCTGCCAGTCGTCGCGGAACAGGTCCTCCGAGGGCGCGTCCGACAGCGTGCCGCCCTTGATGAACAGATCGAGCGTCGAGCGCACGTCTTCGAACACCGCGATGTTGAAGTTGATGCACAACATGCCGGCCGGCTTGCGCTCGTCGTCGAACAGGATGTTGCTCACGCAGCGCATGCGCCGGCCGTCCCAGTTCAGCTTCTCGTACGGACCGATGGTCTGGCCGCGCGCCGCATAGTGGACTTCGTCGAGCACCGACGGGCCGCCGACCTCGAGCTTCGACAGATTGTTCACGAGGTAGACGATGGTCTGATCGCGCAGGTCGTGTATCACCACTTCGGCACACGGATAAAACAGCGCCGCTATGCCGTCGGCGATGGGAGCGTAGCGCTCCAGCAGCAGGTCTTTCACAGGAGACACGGTTGTCTTGCGCATTGGAAAATCGCAGTGTTCGAAGGATGCCGCGTGCCCGCCATGCCGGATGGCCTCGCGCGGCAACTCGCCATTGTAGCCACCCGGCCCGGCCGCCGCGACCGCCGCACCGATCACGCCCTCAAAAACCGGCAGCGCGCGCAACGTCGCCATCGCACGCGGCGAATTTTGTTCGCTTGGCGAGTGTTTTTTTTTCGTGCGATAAAAGACCATCTATTCCACGGAGCAACAGATGGCCACGCTCGAAGCGTTTCGCGCCGTGCTCGATGACGAAGGCACGCCGGAAATCATCCGCAATCACATCATCGATTCGCTGCAGTACACGCTGCGCAATCACGGACAGATCTTTACGTCGAAGGAAGTCGAATGGCTGGCGGGCTGGGATGACGCGCGCATTCCGCTGGCGGCGTCGCGCGAGTTGCAGAAGCGCGTTGCCGAGACCGCCCGCTGAGGCGGTACGCCGCTCGCCGCGGCCGACATTGGCACGCTGAACGACGCGCTGAAGGTCGCGCCGGCCGCGTGACGGCACGCGACGGCTGTGCGGGCACCCCGCCCGTGTCGGTCGCGATTCGCTCAAAGCCCCGCCAGCCGGGCGGCAGACTCGCGCGTGGAACTTTTCGCTATCCAATCAGCCCCATTTAGTGCATCATATTGGAATAGCTGCATTCCGAATTCGCATTGTCGGGAGCAAAAAGCGGCAGCAACACGTAACACCCAGGCAACACCGGGCAGTCTCAAACCCGCATCTCCGCACCACCCTCGACTGTTCGACCGCCGCCTGTCGGCGATCCCGTCACTCCGGCAATGCGCTGCATGCATGCGCCGTCGCGAGTAGTGCAGCTGAGTGGTTCAGCTTTTACGCGCCCGATGTCCGCGCGACATCAGCGTGTTTCTTCTCCATCGAATCCGCGATTTTGCGCGGCCGCGCTCAAGCCCTTGCCATCGGGCCTGTGCCAACCTTTTTCCATGGCGGCGCGCCCCAGGGTGCTGCGCTGCCCGGCCTGTCGTGCCGCGCGTAACACGCGTGACACGCTGGCCACGTAATACAGGACACGTGCTTCATGAATTCAGTTGTCAAGACGTACAAGGGTTATGAAATTCACCCGCTCGTCTATCCGCGCCGTCCGGCGGACGGTCAAACGAGCCGCAATCCGGACGCGGGCTACGACGCGTCGGTGCGCATCTGCCGCGTGGGCGCCAATCCGGCGGCCGACGGCCGGGTGTTCCGTCTGCAGTATCTGTTTCCGTTCGACGGTACGGGCAAGGCGCGCATCGCGTGCATGGCTCACGCCGAACAACTGATCGACGGCCGTGTAGACGGCCAGTCCGTCGCCGATCTTTGAGCGGTACTATCAGCGCATAGGCTGATGCCGCACGACAGTGGGCCTGAAAGCCAACTGTCAACCGTAATCCCTGCTGTTCACCCGGTCTTGCCGGGACCAGCAACCCGCTATCCCATCGACCAGGAGTTATGCATGGCGAAAGAAGAACTGCTTGAACTTGACGGTATCGTCGACGAAGTACTTCCGGACAGCCGTTACCGCGTGACGCTCGACAACGGCGTCGTGGTTGGCGCTTACGCGTCCGGACGCATGCGCAAGAACCACATCCGTATTCTCGCGGGTGACCGCGTTACGCTGGAACTGTCGGTCTACGACCTGACCAAAGGCCGGATCAATTTCCGTCACAAAGACGAGCGCGCCAGCGGTGGTGGCGGAGCCCGCAACAATTCGCAATTCCGTCGCCGTTAAGACGGACCGCACGCTGAGCGCGTTCCACACGGCGCCGGTGTGATTTATTGCAGTCAGTTGTACGCGAAGCCTTTCGCGCGCCTTCTCCGGCTTGACTCGTTGAATCGAGCCTGAGCGGCGCGCTGCGGCGGCGTTCGTTCACCAGCCTGACCTCGACCTGCCGCTTGCGGCGGCAACGGCGTTTCACACCCTCGCGGCCCTGAACGGCGCCAGGCGTTTTTGTCTCCGTCTCTATCTTTACCCTCCGAATACCGCACCGAGATCCTCGTCGGCGGCGCTTTGGCGCACCTGCGCGATCACGCGCTCTTCCAACTCCGCCAGATGCTCGCGCATCGCCGCCAACGCGGCTCGCAGGTCGCCTTTGTCGAGCGCCTCGATGATTTGCAGGTGTTCATCCGCGGAACAGGTCGAGCCTTTCGACGGGTCGAACAAGGCCTTGTAGAGCTCGGTCTTCGCGACGAGTTGTCCGACCAGCCCCAACAATTCCGTGCCGCCCGCCAATTCCGTCAATAACACGTGAAACTGGCCCGCGAGACGCACCGACTCGTCGATCGCGCCACCGCGCACCGCTTTCTCCTCGCTGCGCACGTGCGCGCGCAGACGTCGCCTGTGCTGCGCGCTCAACGCCCCGCACAGCGCCGCGACGATGCCCGCTTCGACGATCTGCCGCGCGCGATAGACCTGGTGAATGTCCTCTTCCGACGGCGACGGCACGAACGCGCCGCGATTCGCCTCCAGCACCAGCTTGCCCTCGAAACCCAGCCGCGCCAGCACCTTGCGCAACGCGCCCCGCGTGCAACCGAACGCGGCGGCGAGATCCCGCTCGACCAGTTGCGCGCCCGGCCGCAAGCGGCCTTGCAGCAACGCCGTGGTGATCGACGCGTAGACGCGTTGTTCGACGCTGACAGGATCGTCCTCGGGCACGCTGGGGATGACCGTTGCGGTGTCGGCGGACGGTGAACGACGGGAACGTGTGGCCATGGTTTCGGTGATGGGTGACTGAGCGATAACAAAGCGATGACTAAGCGATGACTAAGCGCGACTCCGCGCGCTGAAAACCGCGTGCCGGCGCGGGGCATTCTAGCGGCGACGCCAAGCCGGCGCCATCCGCTTACGTCGTGAGCTATACCGGGCATTGCAAAAATGGTTAACCATTCCAGGTTATTATGGTTGACCAAAAATTCGCTTGTGTGGTTTTTTCATCGCACGTCAGTGTCCTTGCCGTCGCTGGCCGCGCCACGTTTTGAACCGGCGCTCGCTCGCGCGATGGCGCCGCTTTTCCGTCTCCAGGTCTATCGTGAATTCGCCCTCCAGCGCCAGCCCGACCCCTCGCCATGCGAACGACGCATCCCAAACGCTTACCTGGCAGGACGCGTTGTGGCTCGGCGCGATCGTCGTTATTGGCGTGAATCTGCGGCCTTTGCTGACGTCGATCAGTCCGCTGATGACCACGATTCGCGCGGCCACCGGTCTGAGCTTTTACGGCGCGTCGTTGCTGACCAGCTTGCCGGTGGTGGCGATGGGCATCGGTGCGTTCGGCGCTAGCGCGTTGACCCGCGTCCTCGGCGAAACGCGCGGCGTCGCGCTGGGCTTGCTGGCGATCGCGCTCGCGTGTGGCGCGCGCTGGGTAACGGCCAGCGGCGCGGCGTTGTTGCTGACGGCCGCGCTCGCCGGGGTCGGCGTCGCCGCCGTGCAGGCGTTGCTGCCGGCCGTGATGAAGCAGCGCTTTCACGCGCGTGTGCCGCTCGCCATGGGCGTGTTCTCGGCGTCGATCATGGGCGGCGGCGGGCTTGGCGCGCGCCTGAGTCCGTGGGTGAGCAATGCACTGGGGTCGTGGCATGCGGGTCTCGCGGTGTGGGCGTTGCCGGCGGTGGTTGCGCTGGCTTGCTGGCTGGGATTGAATCGGTGGCGCTCGGGCGTGTCTTCGGGCGTGGGCGTGGGCTCGGGCGTGGGCTCGGGCGTGGGCGTGGGCTCGGGCGCGGCCTCAGCCGTGCCTTCGAACTCCCCCTCAACCGCGCCTTCGCCGCACGGACATTCAACCAGTTCCTCAACCAGTTCCTCAACCCAGCATTCGAACCGATCTTCGACGCAGCCCGCGCCAACTCATCCCTACGCCTCCACGACGCAATCCCCACTCTGGCGCAAACGCCGCGCATGGACGCTGGGCTTGTTCTTCGGCATCGTCAACGGCGGTTACACCAGCCTCGTCGCGTGGCTGCCGGCGTTCTATCAACAGCGTGGCGTCAGCGTCACGGATAGCGGTTCGCTGCTTGCCGGCATGACGGTTTTCCAGGCCGCCGCGGCCTTGTTGTTGCCGCTTGCCGCCGCGTCGTTCCGGGATCGGCGGCCGTGGCTGGTGCTCGGCCTGTCCGCCCAACTCGTCGGACTGCTCGGACTGATCGCGTGCCCCGACACGGCCGCTTGGCTGTGGGTCGGCGTCGCCGGTGCGGGGCTCGGCGGCACGTTCTCGCTGACGCTCGTCACCGCGATGGATCATTCCGCCGACCATCGCGTCGCCGGCAAGCTGGTCGCCTTCACGCAAGGAGTCGGCTTCGTGGTGGCCGCGATCGCGCCGATGCTCGCCGGCATGGTGCGCAGTTGGACCGGCAGCTTCGGGGCCGCGTGGGTGATGCTCGCCGCGTGCGTCGTCGCGATGATCGGGCTAAGTCTGCTGTTTTCGCCACGGAGCTATGACCGGTGGAATTGACGAGGCAGGTCGGTCCGTCGTCATTCCGCTAAAACCGCGCACTCGAAACAAGTGGCCGGCAGTTAGCTGACCAACGCCACGCCGGCCGATTCAAAGTCGACTTAAAGCCGACTCAAAGCCGACTCATTTCCGCCCGCCCCAATCCCCCGCCCTCCCGCCGCGCCCACTCCAGACGCGGCTTACGCACGCTCGCCCGGCCCGTCGCGCATGAAGTCCTACGCGCCGGGTAATTCCTCCGACACACAAATAGAAACACCTGATTGCCTAACCTCGTCAGGCTATTTAATCTCCTGTTCGAGCTAATTTTTCAACTGCCCAGAAAAACCGCGATACCTCACCCAGTTCATCGCGGCGAAAAAGGAATTCACAACGGGCGTTAGCAGCATCGATTAGTTAGCCATCCTGACGTAGCCGCAACACGACCACATCAGGCGAGACAGTCATTTTCATTTGTCGTACGAGGTAGAACAAGATGCAAAAAGAGAGACACGAAAGCGGGAGCAAAGCTTCCCGCACAACGATCAAGGCAATGGCCACGCCGCGATCAACCAGCACCGTACGCCGGACGCTAGCCCAAGCCGCCGCGCTATCGCTTTCGCTGACCTTCGCCGCCTGCGGCGGAAGCAACGGCAGCAGCGCAATCGGTTCAGGTGCGAACAGCGAAGCCGCAACACCCGACGCCAAAGCCGACGTCGAAACCTCGGCCGCATTCGCCGCGGCATCGACCACCGTGCCGCTCGCGCTGTCGCTGAAAATGAATACCGACGGACTCGAGGCCGACGCCAGCAACGACCGCTTCATCATCAAATACCGCGACGGCACAACCGAACGCGACTCGACTTCGGCGGTGCAATCGAGACTGCAGAAACTGTCCGGGGCGTTCCCCGCGAAAGCGCACCATTTCCGCCGTACCGGCATCGGCGCCGACGTCGTGACGACCGACCGCAAGCTGACCATGAAAGAGGCGAAGGCGTTCATGCGCGCCATCGCCTCGGACCCGAACGTCGACTATATCGAGGCCGACCGCGAGATGTCCACGACGATGGCGCCGAACGACCCCGACTACAGCAAGCAGTGGAGTTTGAGTTCGACCCAGAAAGCCGGCGGCTATCCGGGCATTCGCGCGGAAAGCGCGTGGGACATGGCGAACGGCGCCGGCGCGGTGATCGCGGTCGTGGATAACGGCACCACCAGCCATGCCGACCTGAACGCGAACATCCTGCCCGGTTACGACTTCACGTCGACCAATCGCGGCGGCAACGGGACCAACCCCGGCATCCTCACCGAAACCTGCGCGATCGACTGGCACGGCACGCATGTCGCGGGCATCGCCGCCGCGCTGACCAACAACGGCTACGGCGGTGCCGGCATCGCGCCCGGCGCCAAGGTCGTGCCGGTGCGGGTGATGAATGCCTGCGGCAAGGGCTATACGTCCGACATCGCCGACGGCATCGTCTGGGCAGCCGGCGGCACGGTGTCGGGCGTCCCCGCCAACACGCACCCGGCGAAGGTCATCAACCTGAGCCTGGGCGGCCTCGGCGGCTGCGAATCCACGCTGCAGAATGCGCTCGACTTCGCCGTTTCGCGCGGCGCCACCGTGGTCGCCGCGGCGGGCAACAACTCGACGAGCGCGACGAATTTTTCGCCGGCCAACTGTCGCAATGTGATCAGCGTCGGCGGCAGCAACCGCTGGGGCTCGCGCTGGGTCAACTCGAATTACGGGCCGACGGTGGACATCGCCGCGCCCGGCGACTCGATCTGGTCGACCTATAACAACGGCACCGCAAAGCCCGGCACCGAAGGGTATGCCTATGCGTCCGGCACGTCGATGGCGGCGCCGGCGGTGAGCGGCGTGATCGCGCTGATCCAGTCGGTGGCGCCCGCCCCGCTGACGCCCATCGAAATGCGGACCCTGCTCGCGCAGAACGTGCAGCCGTTTACCGGCGGCGCACCGGACCAACCGATCGGCGCCGGAATTCTGGATGCGACCGCAGCGGTGACAGCGGCACGGCTCGGAAGAATTCCGGCGGCGGCGAACTTCACCTGCAAGCAGAGCGATAAGTTGATGCATGTCTCGTGCACGGATCTGTCGACCGCGCGCGGCGCGCCGATCCGCTCATGGACATGGAACTTCGGCACGGCGGCGGCCGACACGGTCACCACGAAATCGACCAACCCCGAGCTCGATGTCGAGCAACCCGGCACGTACGAATTCACGCTGACGGTAACGGATGCCAACGGTGGCATCAGCAAAGTGACGCGCCCGTTCGAAGTCGAACCCATGCGGGTCACGGACATTAGTGACGACGGAACCGCGGTGCGATTCCCGATGAACGCCGCCGACAAGCAGTATTTTTCGGTGACGATTCCGCCGGGCGTGAGAAGTTCGGTGGCGCAGGTGGGCGTCAAAAGCCTGACCTTCACGCTGTCGCCCGACACAACCCGCGACGTTGCCACGATGTCGCTGAAAAGCGGTACGGCCTTGATGACCAACCCGAGTTGTACATCCGTCATGTCGGGCGGAAAGTCGGCCGTCTGCGCGGTGAATGGCGTGGCGGTTGGCACTTACTACGTGCTGGTGAGCAGCGCGTCGGCGATCGATAACGTGTCGATCAAGGCTGTCTCGTTGTACTACTACCAATAGGCAACCTCGCCACCTCGCCACCGCGCCACTGAAGTTGAAACGCGAGCGCCTGCCTGCGGCAATCGCATCGGGAACTCGCGTTCCACGCACATCGATCATCGGAAACACCAGTCGCGTGTCGAAGCAAAGCCTCTCCATTCCGTATCGCGACGAAACCGCCGCGAGTTTCGACACGCTCATCGCGCAGGCAGACGTTCTTTTCTCCGCGCGTCGCATGAATGCGGCGATGAACGCTTACTGCCGCGCACTGCTTCTGCATCCGCACAACGCGCATGCCTTGCATCGCATGGCCCTTGCGTGTGTTCATACCGGCGAAGCGGACCGTGCGCGTTACTTTCTCGCGCAGGCCGTGCGAGCCGCGCCGGAAAGCGCGGAATTATGGGAACACGCGGGATTGATCGCGGCGATGCAAGACGATCACGCCACAGCCGAAGCGTATTACCGTCGCGCGTTGGCGTTGAGTGCGAATACAGCGAGCCTGCATCGCAACCTCGCCGACAATCTACGGCTGGCAGGAAAACTCACCGACGCCCTCGCGCATTACGAACGAGCGCTTGAAATCGAGCCGTGCCTGCATCATGCATTGCGCGCGGCAGCGCGCATCTGCGCGGAACTCGGCAAAACGGAAGGAGCCGCCGACTACTGGCTACGCGCATGGACGCTGAACCCGGCACATCTGCAAGACGGCTTCGATCTACTCGCCGCGCTCGTCCGCGACAATCGCAACCGCAACCGCGAACTCAACGACGTAATCGAACAACTGAGAACCCGCTGCGCGCATCACGCCGAATCGCTCAAATCACTCGCCTTCGTATTGAACAGCCACGACCGTTTCCGCGATGCGCTCAGCGTCGCCCGACAGGGCCTCGCGGTCGATCCGCATCATCCGCTGCTGCATCACAACGCGGCGCGAGCGCTGAGCATGGTCGGCTGTCTCGCGGAGAGCTTGCCGCACGGTCTCGAAGCGGCGCGACTGCTGCCGGACAACGCCCATCTGCAATTTCAACTGGCGGGCGTCCAACTCGGCCTCGGCGATTTCGCGGCGGGCTGGCGGCGTTATAGATGGTTCTACGCGCTGCCGGGCAAAGATAGCGAACGGGTTCACCCAAGCTTTCCCGAGTGGCAAGGTGAGCCCGTTGCAGGACGCCAGTTCCTGCTGGTCGGCGAGCAAGGGCGCGGCGACGAAATACAGTGCCTGCGATTCGCCGCGTGGTTGCATCGACAAGGCGCCACCGTGGATGTACTCGTCAGTCAGCCGATCGTTGCGCTCGCATCGAGCATGACCGGCGTGCGGAGCGTTTTCGCTACGCTGCCGCCCGGTCCCTACGACTACCATTGCCTGATGCTCAGCATGCCGGCGCCGATGAAACTCGACGTCTCGATGCTGCCCATCGCCATGCCCTACCTCATCGCGGATCCGTGCAAGACGCGGGACTGGCACGCTCACCTGGAAGCAATCTCTCCACGCGGCGTGAATGCGAAACGCAGACGCGTCGGCATCGTATGGGCAGGCAGCCCAGCTCACGTACTCGACCGTTTTCGCTCGATACATCTCGACGCGCTGAAGCCAATGTTCGTGCTTCCGGACATCTCGTGGTACTCGCTGCAGAAAGGCGAACAGGAACATGACAGCGAGTCGCTAGCGAGTACGTACGGCGATTTGCACACACTCGGCCCAGCCATCCACGATTTTGCGGACACGCTCGCGATCCTCCATTCGCTCGACCTGCTGATCACCGTGGATACATCCGTCGCCCATCTCGCCGGCGCGGCGGCGCTGCCGGTCTGGGTCATGGTGCCCGTCTACGGCGAATGGCGATGGTTGACCGAACGCACCGACAGCCCTTGGTATCCGTCGATGCGCCTGTTCCGCCAACGCGAACCGGGCGAGTGGACGCCGATCGTCGACGAAATCGCCGACGCGTTGCGCGCATGGCTCGATGCGCCGCTTCGGTGCATACCGCCCGAATGCCCCGTGCGGGTGCAGAAGGCAGGGTCCGAGAAAACGCCAACGCGGTGATTGCGCTGAATGCATCGCGCGTTGCGACAACTGGCATAGCCGTTGCTTTAACCTTGGCCAGTCGTCGATAAATTGATTCCATGCTGCGTGTTCTCCTCGTCACCGATACCGATAAGCCCATAGGCGATCTGCGTGACACCCTCGCCCGCCTCGGCTACGACATGCTGGCCGGCACGGCGACGCCGCAAGCGCTGCATCGCGTGGTGGAAAGCGAGCGGCCCGATGTGATCATCATCGACACGGAATCCCCCTCGCGCGATACGCTCGAACAACTCGCGGTGATGAACGCCACCGCGCCGCGTCCGGTGCTGATGTTCAGCCACGACGCCAACCAGCAGTTGATCCGCGACGCGGTCGGCGCGGGCGTCACCGCGTATCTGGTCGAAGGCCTCGCCACCGAACGGCTCGCGCCGATCCTCGAAGTCGCGCTCGCGCGCTTCGCGCAGGAATCGCAATTGCGCGAGCGCCTCGCGCAAGCCGAAAACGAGCTGGCCGAACGCAAGCTGATCGATCGCGCCAAGCGTGTGCTGATGGATCAGCAGAACCTCACCGAACCCGCCGCCTACGCCAACCTGCGCAAACGCGCGATGAATCAGGGCGTCAAACTCGCCGAGGTCGCACGCGCGATCGTCGCGTCGGCCGATCTGCTCAAATGAAGCGCCGCTCATGAACTCTTCTTCCTCCCTCACCGCGCCGTCTTCGTCGGGTCAACTCGAGAAGACCCATTTGCGGCTCGGTTTCGTGGCGCTCTCCGACGCCGCGCCGTTGATCGCCGCGAAACTGCTCGAATTCGGTCACGCACACGGGCTGACCCTTGAGCTATGCCGCCAGCCTTCGTGGGCCGCCGTGCGCGACAAGCTGCTGTCCGGCGATCTCGACGCGGCGCACGCCCTGTATGGGCTGGTCTACGGTGTGCAATTGGGTCTGGGGGGACCGCAAACGGACATGGCCGTGCTGATGGTGCTCAACCGTAACGGCCAGGCGATCACGCTGTCGAACCGTCTCGCCGCCGCGCTCGCCGAACATGGCACGCTGCCCAAAGCACTCGCGACGCTCGGCCGCAAGCCCGTGTTCGCGCAAACCTTTCCGACCGGCACGCACGCAATGTGGTTGTATTACTGGCTCGCGTCGCAAGAGGTGGATCCGTTGCGCCATATCGATAGCGTCGCGATTCCGCCGCCGCAAATGGTCGCCGCGTTGGCCGACGATAAACTCGACGGCCTGTGTGTCGGCGAGCCTTGGAACGCGCAGGCCGAAGCCGATGGCGTCGGTAAAACGGTGGCTTATTCGAGCGAGGTATGGCCCGATCATCCGGAGAAGGTGCTGGCCTGTCGGCGCGATTTTGCCGAGGCGCATCCGAATACCGCTCGCGCGCTCGTGCAGACCCTGCTTGAAGCGTGCCGCTGGCTCGACGGTGCGGGGCATCGCGACGAGATCGCACACTGGCTCGCGCGGCCTGACTACATCGGTATCGATGCGGCGCTGATTGCCGCGCGGCTAGGTGGCGACATCGCAGATTCGGCGCCGCGTGGCCTGCCGGTGCGTTTCTTCGATGACGGTGCGGTGAACTACCCGCATGCGTTCGAAGGCGCGTGGTTCCTCACGCAATTCGAGCGATGGGGCATGATCGACGCGCGCGGGGACTACGACGCGATCGCGGCGCGGATCAATCAGACGCAGTTGTATCGCGAGGCGGCCGCGCGTGTGAACGTCGCGGTGCCGGGTGACAACGTGGCGCCGAGCGTGTTGATCGACGGCAAGGTGTGGGGTTGCGACACGCGCTCTGACGCGTATGCGTCGAATTTTCCAATTCGGCGTTGAGTTTGGCGGCGGGTGTTGGTGTTAATTGCACGGAGAAACGCACCACGAAATCACTCACCCTCATTCACCCTCACACAGCGGAAACAACACACTCACCACCAACCCGCCACCCTCCGCATCGGTCAACGCAATCAACGCGCCATGCACGCGCGCGATTTCCCGCACGATCGACAAACCCAGCCCGCTGCCCTCCACCGCCTGCGTCGCTTCGCTGCGATAGAAGCGTTCGAACACCGCCTCGCGTTCGCCGACCGCAACGCCCGGCCCGTTATCGATCACCTGCAACAACGGCTGCCCGCCTTCGGTCGCGACCCGCACGGTAATCACCGCGCCGTCGCCTGAATAGCGGATCGCGTTATCGATCAGATTGCCGACCAGTTCCGCGAGCAGATCGACCTGGCCCATCACGTCGATCCGACTCTCCTGTTCGAAACCCAGATCGATGCCGCGCGAACGCGCCACCGGCGACCAGTCGAGCGTCACGCTACGCGCCACTTTATGTAGCGGCACCGCGGCGTGCTTGACGGTATAGCCGCTGTCCGCGTCGAGCCGCGAGAGCGACAGCAACTGCTGCACGATCCGCACCGCTTGCTGCACCGCGCCGTTCAAACGCCGCAAATGCACGCCTTGCCGATGGTTACCGTTGGCGTTTTCCTCAACGCCGTCGAGATCGCGCAACGCCAGTTCAGACTCCGCCTGAATCACGGCCAGCGGCGTTTTCAACTGATGCGCGGCGTCGTTGAAAAAGCGCCGGCGCGACGACTGCATCAACTGCGTGCGGCCGATGTACTGATTGATCGAATCGACCAGCGGCGTGACCTCACTCGGCAAACCCACCGTATCGAGCGGCACCGGATCGTCTTCGGCACGCGCAGCGACTTTCGCCGACAGACGATTCAGCGGCCGCAAGCCGCGCGCGACACCCAGCCACACAATGCCAAGCGCCAGCACCACCAGCAGACACTCCTGCTGCAACGAGCCGATCAGAATCTCACGCGCCAACGCCTGGCGCGGTTCGATCGTTTCGCCGACCCGCACCAGCACGACCCGCGTCTGCGCGCTCGGCACGTCATGCACGGGCAACCTGAGCATCGCAATGCGCAGCGGCCGGCCGCGAAACTCGTCGTCGTAAAACTGCACGCTGTAGGGCTCGGCCGGTACTTTGCGCGGATTCGGCAGATCGGGATAACCCGTCACCACGCGGCCACCCTCCTCGCGAATCTGGTAATAGATATTGCCGCCGCCGTTCGATTCGAACATTTCCAGCGCGAGATACGGCAGGTCCACTTCGATTTCGCCGTCGCGCAGACGGATACCGTCGCGGATCGAGCGCAGCGAAAATTCGAGCGTGCGGTCGAACGCGTCGTGAGCCGCGTTCATGGCGCGTTGATAGGTGAGCCACGCGTCGAACGCGAGCAGCAGAAGCAGCGGCAATAGCAACCACAGCGCGACCCGTACGCGCAGATTCGGCTGCTTCATGCGCCCCGTGCTTCCAGCAGATAGCCCAATCCGCGCAGCGTCACGATGCCCACCGAACTGTGTTCGAGTTTCTTGCGCAGACGGTGGACGTAAATCTCGATCGCATCCGCATTCACGGATTCGTCGAGCCCGAAAATTTTCTCGGACAGCGTGTCTTTATTAATCGCGCGACCGTTGCGCAGAATCAGCACTTCCAGCACCGAACGCTCGCGCGGCGTGAGCGCCAGCGGCTCGCCGCCGAGCGTGAAACCGCGGTCCACGCTGTCGTACTGCAGCGTGCCGCATTGCGCGCGCTGCGGCTCCTGCCCATGACTGCGACGCAACAGCGCACGAGCGCGCGCTTCGAGTTCGGTCAGCGCGAACGGTTTGGCCAGATAGTCGTCCGCGCCGAGGTCGAGACCGCGCACGCGCTCCTCCACCGACCCATGCGCAGTCAGCATCAATACCGGCACCGCGTTGCGCCGCGCGCGCAGACGCCGCAGCACTTCGAGACCGTCCAGCTTTGGCAGACCGATGTCGAGAATCACCAGCGCGTAGTCCTGCGTGCGCAAGACGTGATCGGCGGATTCGCCGTCGTGCATGCAGTCGACGGTGAGTTTTGCGCCGGTCAGCGCGTCGGTCAGCGAACGGGAAAGGATCGGATTGTCTTCGACGAGCAGCACACGCATAACCAGAATCCCAGGGAAATCCATGAGGCGAATTCGACCATTGTGACGCATTTCCCTTCAAAAATGAAAGCGTTCAGAAAGCGATCATCTCTTACCATTCGCCTACACAAAACCAACACAAAGTTTTCTGGAGGAAGACGTGCAAAACGCTTTGAAGGCTCTCGCCATTGTTGCCGCATTCGCCGTAAATCCCGCGTGGGCGGCCATTCCTGCCGGTTATCCGGGCGACTATCAGAGCACGATCGACGGGGCGAAGAAGGAAGGCAAACTGATTGTCTACTCGGTCACGGATACCGCTTTGGTGCGCCCGCTCATCAAGGATTTTGAAAGCCTGTACGGCATCAAGGTCGAGTACAACGACATGAACAGCACCGAGCTATACAACCGCTATATCAGCGAAAACGCGGCCAGCAGCACCAGCGCCGACGTGCTGTGGAGCTCGGCCATGGACCTGCAGGTCAAGCTCGTCAATGACGGGCTGATAGCCTCGTACGAATCGCCCGAAGCGAAGCACTTGCCGCAATGGGCGCAATACCAGAAGCAGGCGTACGGCACCACGTACGAGCCGTTGGCAATCGTCTACAACAAGCGCCTCGTGCCGGCCGGCGACGTGCCGCAAACGCGCGCCGATCTGATCAAACTGCTGCAAACCAGGGCCGATCAGTTCAAAGGCAAGATCACGACTTACGACATCGAGAAGTCAGGTGTGGGCTTCAACTATCTGACGCAAGACGCGCGCGTGAACCCGCAGGTCACGTGGGATCTGGTGAAGGCCATGGGCGCCACCGGCCCGAAACTGCAGTCGAGCACCGGCGCGATGATGGAGCGCATCTCGTCGGGTGAAAATCTGATCGGCTACAACATTCTCGGGTCGTACGCGCTGACCAAGGCGAAGAAAGACCCGTCGATCGGCTACGTCTACCCGAAGGACTACACGCTGGTGGTCAGCCGCCTCGTGACGATTTCGAAGAAGGCGCAAAGCCCGAATGCCGCGAAGCTGTGGGTCGATTATCTGCTGTCGCAACGCGGCCAGACGCTGCTGGCGAATCAGGCGAACCTGTTCTCGATTCGCGCGGACGTGGACGGCGAAACGTCCATGGCCGGCCTGACGAAGCAGCTCGGCGATTCGCTCAAGCCGATCCCGATCGGCGCGGGCCTGCTGGTCTATCTCGACCAGTCCAAGCGCCTCGAATTCCTCAAGCAATGGCAACAGTCGATCAAGCGTTAAGCACGCGCATCTGACCAACATGTCCGCGCCGCCACGCGCGGGCGGACACAAAACCTTCCTTCACGACCTTTCGATATGCGGCTTATCTGCCGCAGGGGGACACTCATGCTTTCCACAAGCGCAACCGGACACCGCGACGCCCCGTTGCTCGCGGCCGACGGCGGCTCCATCGGCGCGCTTCCGCGCGGCGGTCTGCAGCCGTTCGCGGGGCTGCTGCGCTGGCTCGTCGTCGCGGTGCTGACCATCGCGGTGGCGCTGCCGCTCGGCTTCATCCTGTTTCAGAGCGTGTTGAACGCACCGTTCTTCGACGCCAAACGCACGCTCGGTCTCACCGGCTTCGAATTCATTTTCAGCGATCCCGACTTCTGGTCCGCGCTGAAAAACTCGTTCGTGATCGCCGCCGGCATGCTGTTCATTTCGATTCCGCTCGGCGGCGTTCTCGCGTTCCTGATGGTGCGTACCGATCTGCCCGGCCGCCGCTGGCTCGAACCGCTGCTGCTCACCCCCGTGTTCGTCTCGCCGATGGTGCTCGCATTCGGCTACGTGGTCGCGGCCGGTCCGGTCGGTTTCTACTCGGTGTGGTGGAAAGAACTGTTCGGCACCGCCGAAGCGCCGTGGTCCGTCTACTCGATTCTCGCGATCACGGTGATCGTCGGCTTGACGCATGTGCCGCACGTGTACCTGTATTCGTCGGCGGCGCTGCGCAATCTCGGCTCGGACGTCGAGGAAGCGGCACGCGTCGCCGGCGCGCGGCCGTTTCGCGTCGCGCTCGACGTGAGCCTGCCGATGACATTGCCCGCACTGCTGTTCGCCGGCGTCCTCGTGTTCTTTCTCGGCTTCGAAGTGTTCGGCCTGCCGCTCGTGCTGGGCGACCCCGAAGGGCACCTCGTGCTGGCCACCTATCTGTACAAGCTCACCAACAAACTCGGCGTGCCGTCGTATCACCTGATGGCCGCGGTCGCGGTGTGCATTGTCGCGATCACGTTCCCGCTGGTGCTGCTGCAACGGCGCTTGCTGAAGAGCGCGAATCGCTTCGTCACCGTCAAAGGTAAGGCGGGACGTCAGACCGTGTTGCCGCTCGGCGCGTGGCGCTGGGTCGCATTGGCGATCGTCGCGCTGTGGCTGATGCTGACCGTGTTCGTGCCGCTCTCCGGCATCACGTTGCGCGCGTTCGTCACCAACTGGGGCGAAGGCGTGCATCTCGCCGACGTGCTGACGCTCGCCAACTTCACCGAACTGTTCGAGCAGGACAACCTGGTCCGCGCGATTCTGAACACGCTCGGCATGGGTGTGCTCGGCGGCGCGCTGGCGGTGGGCTTCTATTCGCTGGTCGCGTTCGCGGGGCATCGCCGCAACGATTGGGCGACACGTCTGCTCGATTACCTCGTGCTGCTGCCGCGCGCGGTGCCGGGCTTGCTCGCCGGTCTCGCGTTCCTGTGGATCTTTCTGTTCGTGCCCGGCCTGAAGGAACTGAAGAACTCCATGTGGAGCATCTGGATCGCGTACACGGTCGTGTGGCTCGCATACGGCATGCGTCTGATTCAAAGCGCGCTGCTCCAGGTCGGCCCCGAACTCGAGGAAGCCGGACGCAGCGTCGGCGCCACGCGTGCGCGCGTCAGCCTCGACGTCACGCTGCCGCTCGTGCGATTCGGTCTGCTCGCGGCGTGGCTGCTGATTTTCATGATTTTCGAGCGCGAATACTCGACCGCCGTCTATCTGCTCTCGCCCGGCACCGAAGTGATCGGCGCGCTGCTGGTGTCGCTGTGGGCGACCGGCGCGGTCGATCAGGTCGCCGCGCTTTCTGTCATCAACATCGCGATGGTCGGCGTCGGACTCGGCGTCGCTCTGCGCTTCGGAGTGAAATTGCATGGATAAGCTCTCGGTCGACAACCTCTTTCTGAGCTATGGCGACAACCCGATTCTGAAGGGCGTGTCGTTCGATCTGAACCCCGGCGAAGTGGTTTGCCTGCTGGGTGCATCGGGCAGCGGCAAGACCACGTTGCTGCGCGCGGTGGCCGGTCTCGAACAACCGTCGTCGGGACGTATCGAACTCGACGGCAAAACGTTTTTCGACGGCGCGAAGCATGTCGATCTGCCGGTCGAGCAGCGCTCGCTCGGGCTCGTGTTTCAGTCTTACGCGCTGTGGCCGCATCGCACGGTGGCGGATAACGTCGGCTATGGATTGAAGCTGCGGCGCGTGTCCGGCGCGGAGCAGAAAAAGCGCGTGCAGGCCGCGCTCGATCAACTCGGCCTCGGCGATCTTGCAGCGCGCTATCCGTATCAACTGTCGGGCGGTCAGCAGCAGCGTGTGGCAATTGCACGCGCGCTGGTCTACAACCCGCCGGTGATTCTGCTCGACGAGCCGCTGTCGAATCTCGACGCCAAGCTGCGCGAAGAAGCGCGCGCGTGGCTGCGTGAACTGATCGTGTCGCTGGGGCTTTCCGCGCTGTGCGTGACGCACGACCAGACCGAAGCGATGGCCATGTCCGATCGCATCCTGCTGTTGCGCAACGGCCGTATCGAGCAGGAAGGCACGCCCGCCGAACTGTATGGCGCGCCCCGCTCGCTCTACACGGCGGAGTTCATGGGCAGCAACAACCGCATCGATGCGCGCGTGGCGTCCGTGGACGGCGAACGCGTGACGCTCACCGGCGACGGCTGGCAATTGCAGGCGCAAGCGCGCGAAGCGCTCACCACGGGACAGAACGCGCAGGCTGTGATTCGCCTCGAACGCGTGCAAGTTGCCGATGGTCCCGGCGCGAATCGCCTCGAAGCCGATCTGATTACGTCGATGTATCTCGGCGACCGTTGGGAATACCTGTTCCATTGCGGCGATCTGCGTCTGCGCGCGTTCGGTTCCGTGCCGCGCGCGGCGGGCCGTCACTGGATCGAATTTCCCGCTAACGATTGCTGGGCGTTCGCCCAGGCGAGTTGACGCGCGCGCGTCGCTCACGAAAAGCAGCAACCGAAGCAAAAAAACCAACCACCGGAGACAGTAGATGAAGTGGAGCATGAAGAAGGCGACCCTCGGCGTGACCTGCGCCGGCCTCGCGGGATTGGCAGGATTTGCCGGGTTCGCGACCAGCGCCCAGGCGCAATCGAGCGTGACGTTGTACGGCATTGTCGATGCGGGTATCGAATACGTGAACCACGCGAGTGCGGACGGCAGCGCGACGCGTCTCGTGTCGGGCGGCAAGAACACCTCGCGCTGGGGCTTGCGCGGCGTCGAGGATCTGGGCAGCGGGCTGAAGGCGATCTTCCAGTTGGAAAGCGGCATCAACATCGCGAACGGCCAGTTCGACGACAGTACCGGCGCGATCTTCGACCGTCGTGCGACCATCGGCCTGAAGAACCGCTTCGGGCAAATCACGGTGGGCCGCAATTTCACGACCACGTACGACTACATGCTTCAGTTCGACCCGATGGGTTACGCGCCGAACTACTCGTGGGCGAGTTCATCGACCGCGACGGGCGGCCGCAAGGACGGTCTGTTTTCGCGTTCGTCCAATGCAGTGCGTTACGACGGCATGTTCTCGGGCGTCAAGATCGGTGCGATGTACGGCTTCGGCAATGTGCCGGGCAGTCTGAAATCGAGCTCGAAGTACGACTTCGGCCTCGGCTACGAAACGGGTCCGTTCGCCGCGGTCGTGACTTTCGACCGGCAGAATGGCGCGTACGACAGCGTCACGCCGATCGACAGCACCAACTACATTCAAGGCATCCACGCCGGTTTGAGCTACGACTTCGGCGCGGTGAAGGCGATGGCGGGTTACCGGAATTACCGGCGTACGTTCCATACCTCCGCGCCGACGCAGCGCAGCGATATGGTTTGGGTCGGCGGGCAGTACGATGTGACGCCGTTCGTCTCGGTGTTCGCGGCGGTCTACCATCAGGACATCAAGGACGCGAGCGACGCCGATCCGACGCTATTCTCGCTGCGCGCGCAGTACGCGTTGTCGAAGCGCACGGTGCTGTATATGGCGGGGGGTTATGCGATGGCGAAGCATGACAAGGCGGTGAGTCTGTCGCGCGATCTGACGGGTGCCGCGGATACGCAGACGGGGGTGACGGCGGGGATTCAGCACCGGTTTTAAGTCGGCGGTCAGCTTGGATAGTCACTAAAGCGTACGAGGCGTGCCGGGAGTTTTATCGCCCGGCACGCCTCGTCCCTTGCTAAAGGCTTTTCCGCTTAGAAATTGAAGTTGTCGATATTGCTCGAATCAAACGTGGTCGGCGGTCCGAGAATGATTTCGCCTTTCGGTCCGATCGTCCGCTTACCGAGCTTGCCGGCGTCGAACGACTCGCCTTCCTTACCCGTGATCGTGCCCGACGCCAGCGCTGCCGCCGCATAAGCCGCCAGATAGCCCAACTGGTTCGGATCCCACAACTGGAACGCCTTCACCGTGCCGTTCTTCACGAACGCGCGCATCTGGTTCGGCGTGCCCAAGCCCGTCACCGCGACCTTGCCCTTGCTCGACGACGACGAGATATAACGCGCCGCCGCCGCGATACCCACCGTGGTCGGCGCGACGATTGCCTTCAGATTCGGATACGCCTGCAACAAACCCTGCGTCTCGGTGAACGACTTCTGATCGTCGTCGTTGCCGTAGGCGATCTTGACGAGCTTGATCTTCGCGTACTCAGGCTTCTTCAGTTCCTCCTGCATCCACTTGATCCACGTGTTCTGATTGGTCGCGTTCGGCGTGGCCGACAGCACCGCGAACTCGCCCTCGCCGCCCATCAGTTTGGCAACCAGTTGGACCTGACTGCGCCCAATCCCTTCCGCGTTCGCCTGGTTGACGAACAACTGGCGGCCTTCCGGCGCCGTGTCCGAGTCGAAGGTCACGACCTTGATGCCTTGCGACATCGCTTTCTTCAGATACGGCACCACCGCATTCGCGTCGTTGGCGGCGATCACGATCGCGTCCTGCCGTTGCGTGATCAACGTGTTGATGTATTGCACCTGCGACGACGCGCCCGCGTCCGACGGCCCTACTACCTTGCCTACGCCGCCGAATTCCTTGATCGCGGCGAGGCCGCCGTTGTCGGCAGTCACTTCGTACGGGTTGTTGATCTGCTTCGGCACGAAAGCGATTTTCAGGCCGCTTTTCAGATCCGCGGCGGACACCGCGCAACTGATCGCGAGCAACGCGACGCAAAGCGCGGCCGCGCCGGTGTGACGTAGAGGTTTGAACATGAAGTGTCTCCTGCTTGTTGTTGGACGTGTTGGTGTCCGGGTTATCGGTCGTTGGACTTTCTCTTCGTGCACAGGGATAAAAACGTCATACGGAAGACGCGGACTTCGCGATGAAACGCCGGTCGCGCGCCGCGCGCCAGCGGGCCACCAGATTCGGAATCAGCACCGAGGCCAGCAGCAGCACGCCGGTGACGATGGTCAGCGTTTCGCTGGAGACGTCGTCGAGCGTCAGCGCGTTTTTCAGCACGCCGATAATCAGCAGCGACAGCAGCACGCCGATCATCGAGCCGCGTCCACCGAAAATGCTCACGCCGCCGAACAGCACTGCGGCAATCACCGACAACTCGAAGCCTTCGCCGTTGTCGCCGCGCGCACTGGTGAAGCGCAGCGTGTAGACCACGCCCGCCAACGCGCTCATTGCGCCGGACAACACGAACAAACGCAGCCTGAGTTTCGCCACTTCGATGCCGGAGAACGCAGCAGCGGTCGGATTCGCGCCGATCCCGTAAAGACTGCGGCCGAATGCGGTGGATTGCAGCAACACGGTGAACAACACCGCGCCGACGATCACGATCACGAACGGCAACGGAATGAAACTCGCGCCGAGCGTGTCCATGCCGAACGCCGTATAGCCCGCCGGAAAATCCGCCACGGCCTGATCGCCGAGCAGCACATAGGCCAGCCCGCGAAACAGCGCCAGCGTGCCGATCGTGACCGCGAGCGAAGGCAGATTGAGCTTGACGATCACGAGGCCGTTCAACAAACCGGCCAGCGCGCCGGCAATCACCACGAGCACGATCACGACGGGCATCGGCAAGCCCATATGCCACAGCACGCCCATCAACGCGCTGGAAGCGCCGAGCACGGACGCCACCGACAGATCGATTTCGGCGGCGACGATGATCAGCGTCATCGGCAGCGCCATCAACGCGATCTCGGTCAGATCGGCGAGCACGTTGCTCAGATTCGCGCCGCTCAGGAACACCGGCGACAACGCGCGGCCGAGTATCAGCGACGCAATCAGCACGATCACCAGCAACACTTCCCATTGCAGCGGCGTTTCGCGTTTGCGCGTGAGCAGCGCGGAATCGGGTTTAGCCATGATCGCGTTTCCTCATCATGCGTTTGGCGACGGAGCGGGCCAGCAAGGTATCCGCGGTGATGGCGGCGACGATCAGCGCGCCTTGAATCGCCTGCTCCCAGAACGGCGACACGTGCAGCACGACCAGCGCGATGCTGATCACGCCGAGCACCAGCGCGCCGAGTGTGGCGCCGAGAATCGTGCCGACGCCGCCGGTAATCGCGACGCTACCCACCACGGCAGCGGCGACGACCTGCAGTTCGATGCCCTTCGCGGTACTCGCGTCGACGGTGCCGAAACGGGCCAGCCACAACGCGCCGGCAAAACCGGCAATCGCGCCGGAGAGGAGAAAACCTGCCATCACGCGACGCTCGACGTTCACGCCGGCGAGTCGCGCGGCTTCGGGATTCGAACCGATCGCGTAGTGCTCGCGGCCGCCGCGAAACTGCTTCAGATACACGGCAAGGCCAAGCAGCACCACGAAGGCGATCAGCGCGAGCGTCGGAATGCCGAGCAGCGTGCCGGTCGCGAGCCGCGAATACGCGTCGGGCAAACTGGTCGCGTTGATCTGGCCGCCGTGCACCCACGCGTAATCCGCGCCACGAAAGATGTACAGCGTGGAGAGCGTCGCCACCAGCGACGGCACGCGCCCCACCGCGACCAGCAGCGCGTTGATGCTGCCCGCCACGAGACCGATCGCGAGCCCCGCCACCAACGCGACAAGCACGGGCATATGGGGAAACGCGACATACAGACTGCCGACCGCATACGCGCTGATGCCGACCGTCGAGCCCACCGAGAGATCGATGTGCCGCATCAGGATCACCACCGTCATACCGGCGGTCAGCAAACTGATGATCGACACGTTGAGCAGCACGTCGCGCAGATTCTGCAGATTCAGGAACTGGGGCTTCGCGAGTCCCGTACCGACGATCAACAGAATCAGCACGACGAACAGCGTGGTTTCCCGGCTCTTCGCGATGCCCGCCACAAAACCGCCGGGCGTGCCCGCATTGCGCTTCGACAGCGGCGGCTGAACCGGCGCGGGATGAGTGGAAGAATGGCGCATCATGCTGCGTTCCCCAACGGTGGAATCGGTTGGCCGAGTGCCGCCGCCATGATGCGTTCCTCGTCGGCTTCGGCGCGTGCGATATCCGCGCTGATCCGCCCTTCGTGCATCACCAGTACGCGGTCTGCCATGCCGAGCACTTCCGGCAATTCACTCGAAATCATCAGCACGGCCATGCCGTCGCGCACCAGTTCGGCGAGCGCGCTGTACACCTCCGCTTTAGCGCCGACGTCTATGCCGCGCGTGGGTTCGTCGATGATCAGCACTTTCGGGCCGGTGGCCAGCCATTTACCGAGCACGACCTTCTGCTGATTGCCGCCCGACAGCGTGCCGACCGGCGCATTTGGATCGCCCGCTTTGAGGCGTAGCCGCGTGCCCCATTGATTGGCGAGTTGCGTCTCGCTACGGGTCGAAATCAGACCGTGTTTGACGAGCCGCCCGAGTACCGTCATCGACGCATTGCGCGCGATGCTCAACTCCAACGCCAGCCCCTGCTGCCGACGATCTTCCGGCACCAGCGCAAGCCCCGCTCGCACGGCGGCGGCCGGCCGGCCCGCCGTCAAACGCTCGCCTGCAATCCAGATCTCGCCCGAGTCGAGCGGGTCGATACCGAAGATCGCCCGCGCCACTTCGCTGCGCCCCGCGCCCACCAGACCGGCCAGCGCGACGATCTCGCCCGCGCGCACGTCGAACGAAATGTCCTTGAATACGCCGACGCGCGTGAGCTTGCGCACCGATAGCCGCACGTCGCCCGGTGGCCGCTCGGCCTTCGGATAGAAGGTCTCCAGATCGCGGCCGACCATCTTTGCGACGATCGACTCCGTGCTGAGATCGGCGGTCAAACCGTCGAACACTTTGGCGCCGTCGCGCATGATCGTGACGCGCTGTGTCAGCGTGAACACTTCGTCGAGCCGGTGCGTGATGAACAGAATCGCCACGTCGCGCTCGCGCAGCTTGCGTACGATCGCGAAGAGCCGTTCCACTTCGGGCAGCGACAAGGCCGCCGTGGGTTCGTCCATGATCAGCACGTTCGCGTTCAGCGACAAGGCCTTGGCGATTTCGATCACCTGCTGGTCCGCGATCGACAAACCGCGCACCAGTTGATCGGCGCGCAGATCGACACCGAGCGACGCGAGCAGGCCGTCCACCTCGCGACGCATCGCGTCGTACTGAATGCGGCCGATGCGGTCGACCGGCTGCCGTCCCATGAAGATGTTCTCCGCGATCGAGAGGTCGAAGAACAGCGTCGGTTCCTGATAGATCACCGCGAGCCCGGCGTCGCGTGCTTCGGCGGGTGTCGCGAAGCGGCGCGCCACGCCGTCCACCAGCAACTCGCCGGTATCGGGTTGATGCACGCCGGCGAGAATCTTCACGAGTGTCGATTTGCCCGCGCCGTTTTCGCCGAGCAACGCATGCACCTCCCCCGGCCACAGCGAGAGATCGCCTTCCGAGAGCGCGCGGACCCGGCCGAACGATTTGCTTGCATGCCGCAATTCAAGCCTCGGCACGGCGGATGTGGATTGCTGCACTGCGTGTCTCCTTCCTGTTTCTCATGGCCGACCGTACGGGATGCATTGACTACATTTGAATGCATTTAAATCCGGTAACAACGTTCTGCATTGCGGCGAAACAACGCCTCTTTTTCCGCGACACTCGCGCCGTCGACAATCGACGCATACGCGTGCCACAAGTCCGCGTAAGAACCAAACAACCGATCGACCGGGAAGTTCGACGCGAACATCGCCCGCTCCACGCCGAACGTATCGATCGTTTCGAGCACGTAGGGCCGCAGGCTTTCAACGCTCCACTGGTGATCGAACATGGCGAGTCCGCTGATCTTCACGGCGATATTCCTGCAACCGGCAAGCAAGCGCATGCCGTCGCGCCATGCGCGATAACCGGCCACGCTGTCGCGGTCTACGAACATGCCCGCATGGTTGATGATAAACAGCGTGTCGCCATGCGCGCGTGCCAGCGCTGCCGCGTCTTCCATCTGTGACGGATACAGTTGCAGATCGAACGACAGGTCGTAACGGCGCAGCAGCGCAAAATGTTCACGCCACTGCGGTTCGCGCATGTAATGGCGGCCGACGTAATCGAACAGCTTGTTGTCATGCACGTTCAGAATCTGACGGATGCCGCGCGTATTGGCGAATGCCGCGTGTGCTTCGAGCAGCGCCGGTGCGTTCGGCGCGGACAGATCCACCGCCGCGACGATCGCGTTCGGCATGCCGCGCGATTCTGTGCGGTCCGCGATGGACTGCAACCAGCGCGTCTCTTCGACCGGATCGGCGGGATCGTGATTCGCCTCGACGTGCACCAGTTTCAGCACGTCGATGTCGCCCGCTTCGCCTAACAGATCGTCGAGCAGGTAGTCGTGTTTCAACTCGCGCGCGTCGCCGACGAACGACACGCCCGGGTTCTCCAGCCACGGATAGCGATGCGTTTTCAGATCCCACAAATGGATATGCGAATCGACCACCTGCATGCGAGTTTCTCCGTGCGCTGTTGATCGTGGCGAACCTGCTGAGAGAGGCGCGTTCATCGGATCACGTCAAGCTCAGCGAGTTCAGATGAAAGACCGGTTCGAGCGGCTGCTGAAACGGCGTGTGATCGGGCGCGGTTTGCATGATGTCGGCCATGTAATCCCACCATTTGCGCATCACGTCGAGTCGCGGCAGGTCGTCCATGGTGTGATGCGTGGTGCGCGTCAGGATGGCGAACAGATGGTTCGTGTCCGCGTCGAAGAAAATCCGGTACTCGCGCACGCCGCCGTTGTGCAACGCATCAACCAGCTCGGGCCAGATTTGCGCGTGACGTCGCTCGTATTCTTCGCGCATGCCGGGGTTGAGCACCATCCGGAAAGCGATTGTCTCCATTGCGGCTTGTCTCCCGTCGTATTCGGGCGCTTGTCCGGCGATGCGGCTCAGCGTCTGATGCGACTATAATTCCTGCGTCGATAGCATCTCAATCCGTTCTTGGGATTGGGCGATCCACAAACCGAATCGCACAGAGCCATGAGCCAACACTCCGCTGCCGTCGCACTCGTCAATCGGCTCAAGTTCAAACATCTCGCGCTGCTCGTCGCGCTCGACGACGCCCGCAACCTCCATCAGGCCGCCGAGGCCATCAACGTCGCGCAGCCGAGCGCGAGCCGCATGCTCGGCGATATCGAAGAAGCGTTCGGCTTTCTGCTGTTCGAGCGCAACGCGCGCGGCATGACGCCCACGCCGCTCGGTGTCGTGACGCTCGCTTACGCGCGGCGCGCACTGGCCGAGTTGACCCGCTTCGCCGAAGACCTCGAGGTCAAACGGCGTGGCGGACATGGACAGTTGACCGTCGGCGCGATCATGGGCGCCGCGCCCGATCTGCTCGCCATGTCGGTCGCCGCTTTGAAAACCGAAAGCCCACTGCTGAACGTGCGGATTCTCGGCGAAACCAGCGACCAGGTCGTGCAATTGCTGCATCGCCGCGAAGTCGATCTGGCGCTCGGGCGTCTGACCAATCCTCTCCAGCACAACGATTTCAGCTTCGAACCGCTGGCACGCGAAACCTTGCTGTTGGTGGTGCGCGCGGTGCATCCGCTGGCCGAGCGCTCGCGCATCACGCTGAGCGAACTGATCGACTGGCCGTGGGTCGCGCAACCCGTCACCAGCCCGGCGCGCGTGCTGTTCGAAGAAGAACTCGCGCGGGCGGGACTGGCCACGCCGGTCAACCTGACCGAATGCGCGTCGATCTTCGCGACACTGCAATTGCTCGAGAATTACGACGCGGTGGCCATGTTGCCGGAGTCGGTGGTGCGCGATCATTTGCGCGGCAAGCTGCTGGTCGCGTTGCCGCTCGAAATCGGCAAGAGTCTCGCGGGCTTCGGCATTCTCACGCGCAAGGAAGAACCGCTCGCCGAACCGGCGCTGCGTTTCATCGACCTGCTGCGCGGTTTCTCGCGCAAGCTCGCGCGCGACGATGTCGATAGCGTGCCCGCGCCGCCCTCCGCGACCGCTTCGGTTCCGGTGCATTGACGGCGGCGGCATCGGTATCGGCATCGGCATCGGCATCGCGCGTTACTGCAGGTTGACGAACAGGCCGCCGTCCACCAGCAACGCGGCGCCGGTCACGTAGCGCGCGCGGTCGGAGGCGAGGAACACCACGCAATCGGCCACGTCTTCCGGGCGGCCCAGGCGGCCCAGCGGAATGCGCTTTTCGAAGTAGGCTTTCTTTGCTTCGTCGGCGAGATCTTCTGCGTTCAGGTCGGTGGCGATGGTGCCGGGCATCACCGAATTGCAGCGAATGCCGTACGGTCCCAACGCGACCGCGCATGATTGCATCAGCGAATGCACGCCGGCTTTGGTCGGCGTGTAGTGCGTCTGCATGCCGCCGCCCACCAGCGCGCTGATCGAACTGGTTGCAACGATCGCGCCGCCCGTGCCCTGCGCTTTCATTTGCTGCGCGGCGGCTTGCGTGACGTAGAACGCGCCATTCAGATTGACCGCTACCGTCGACTCCAGAATTTCCGCCGGCATGTCGAGAAACGCGTGAAACGGACAGATGCCGGCATTGCTGGCGAGCACGTCGACCTTGCCGAACGCTTCGACCGTATGACGCACCAGCTCCTGGCCGGTTTCGCGCGCGGCGACGTTGCCCTCGATCGCGATCACGCGCCGCCCCAGCGCCTCGATTTCCTCGACGACCTCCGCGACCGCCGAACGGCGGCCGTACGATGCGTCGTTATCGCCCCAGTAGTTGATCGCCACGTCCGCGCCTTCGGTTGCGCACGCAACCGCTATCGCGCGGCCGATGCCTCGGGAACCGCCGGTGACGATCACGACCTTGTCCTTGAGCAGCACGTCATTCTCCTTTTCGATTTCAGCGCACAGCACGCACTCTGCGTGCGTTCAACGCGGATACGGCCGCACCAGCGCGCATTCCGGATTCAGTCTCACGCCGAAGCCCGGCGTGTCCGGTACTTTCATGCGTCCATTCACGGGCACCGGTTCGTCGAGCAACAGCGGCGTGAACATCGGCACGACTTCGTCGGCTTTGGGCGCCATCATCAGAAACTCGGCGAACGGCGAGTTGTGCCGCGTGACGACGAAGTGATAGCTGTACACCGACGAACCGTGCGGCACCACCATCACATTGTGCGCATCGGCCAGCGCGGAAATCTTGATCAGTTCGGTCATGCCGCCGCACCAGCCGACATCGGGTTGAATCAGATCGCAGCATTGCATCTCCAGCAACATGCGAAAACCCCAACGCGTCGCTTCATGCTCGCCGGTCGTCACCATCATGCCGCGCGGCACGTTGCGGCGCAGTTCGGCGTAACCCCAGTAGTCGTCGGGCGGCAGCGCTTCTTCGATCCACTTGAGGCCATACTCGTGCGCCCCGTCCGCGAGCCGCTTGGCGTACGGCACGTCGAGACTCATCCAGCAGTCGTACATCAGCCAGAAGTCGTCGCCGACGCGGCTGCGCATTTCGGCGAGCTTGTCGAGATTCTGCTTGAGACCCGCTTCGCCTTCGGCGGGTCCATGTTGCAACGGCAGCTTGCCGCCGATGAACCCCATCTCCTTCGCGAGGTCCGGACGCGCGCCGGTCGCGTAGAACACGAGTTCGTCGCGCACCGGTCCGCCCAATAGTTGGTACACCGGTTCCTTGCGCACCTTCGCGAGCAGATCCCACAGTGCGAGATCGACGCCTGAAATGGTATTGAGCACCACGCCCTTGCGGCCGTAATACAAAGTCGAAAAGTACATCTGATCCCACATCTTCTCGATATCGGTCACGAGTTGCCCTTCGAGAAAACGCGCGAGATGTTTCTCGACGATAAACGCGCCGATCTCCCCACCCGTGGTCACGGCGAAGCCGACGGTGCCGTCACTGGCTTCGATCTCCACGACCAGTGTGCCGAGTACATTGATCCCGAACGACTGGCGGCTCTGCCGGTACTCCGGATAACGCGCCATCGGCGTGGAAATATGATCGTCGATCCAATGTCCGCCGGGTTGGTCGTGATAGTCCGCTCCGCCGCCGCGAACAGTGAAGGCACGCACGTGCCGGATAGTGGGCATGGCCATGAGAGAGGCTCCGTTATAAGTGCGTCGACGAACCGGCCGACAATGCGCCTAGCGGGCGCGATGCAATAAGGTTTGGAAAGAATCGTTCGCCCCGCTCGCGTCGCGGCGCAACAGCGTGCCGATCAGCAGCGCGGCGAGCAGACTGGAGACGCCTAGCACCACCAGTCCCGCCGACGTCGACGAAAACGCGCGTTCCGCCGCAGTCCGCAAGCTCGGCGCAAAGAAGCCGCCGAGTCCACCGAGCGAATTGATCAACGCGATGCCGCCGGCAGCAGCAGCGCCCGTTAGATGGCGAGTGGGGAATGTCCAGAACAGCGGTTGCGCCGCGATGAAGCCGCTCGCCGCACAGGACAAGGCGATCAACCCGAGCACGGGGTTGTGCGCGAGTCCCGACGCAGCAATGCCGAGCCCGGCAAGCACCAGCAATGCGACGGCCCAACGCCGATGTCCGCCTGTGCGATCCGCGCGGCGCGGCACGTACCAGGTGACAGCCAGCGCGCACAACCACGGCAGCGCGGCGACGAGACCCACGCGCAAACCGACGGTTGTCCCGAGCAAAGCGGCGACCTGTTGCGGCAGATAGAAGATCACGCCGTACACGCTCATTTGAATCAGCAGATAGATCGCCGACAGCAGCAACACGCGACGATCCACTAGCGCAGCGAGAATGCGATGCGGTCCATGCGCCGACGCGGCGCGCGCATCGTCTTCGAGTGCGGCACGCAGACTGGCGCGCTCTTGCGGATCGAGCCATTGCGCGTCGTCGGGACGGTTGTCGAGATACCAGAACGCCCACACGCCCACCGCCGACGCCAACACGCCTTCCACCAGAAAGAGCCATTGCCAGCCGGCGAGACCCCACGCGCCATGCAATTCGAGCAGCGAACCCGACAACGGACTGCCGAAAATAAACGCCAGCGGCGCACCGAAATAAAACACGCCGACCGCCCGCGCTCGCGCGCGTTGCGGAAACCAGTGAGTCAGGTAATAGATCACGCCGGGAAAGAAACCCGCTTCGGCGACGCCGAGCAGAAAGCGCAGCGCGTAGAACGTGGTGGCCGAGTGCGCCAGACACATCGAGGCTGAGACGAGCCCCCACGTGACCATGATCCGGCACATCCACACCCGCGCGCCGAAGCGATGCAAGAGCAGATTGCTCGGCACCTCGAACAGCGCATAGCCGACGAAAAACACGCCCGCGCCAAACGCGAACGCCGCGTTCGACAGACCCGTATCGTGCTGCAATGCCTTCTGCGCAAAACCGATATTGGCGCGGTCGAGAAACGCCAGCACGTACATGAGCAGGAGAAACGGCAACAGCCGGCGCATGACCTTGCTGTTGATCGCCTCCAGCGAACTGTTCGCCTGCGGGTCCATGTCGTCTCCTTCGCGAAGCTCGCCGACGGGCGGCGGCTATGCGCTTTTATCTTGAGTACGGCGAGTCATGCGGCTAGTACGGGTAATGCGTGTATGGCGACCGTCGCCATGTTGCCGCGGCTCAGTAAGTCGCGCGGCCGCCGGACAGATCGAACACGGAGCCTGTGCTGAACGCGCAGTCTTCCGACGACAGCCACAGAATCAGCGAGG
The DNA here is from genome assembly GCF_000745015.1 of Burkholderia sp. 9120. Classification (NCBI taxonomy): domain Bacteria; kingdom Pseudomonadati; phylum Pseudomonadota; class Betaproteobacteria; order Burkholderiales; family Burkholderiaceae; genus Burkholderia; species Burkholderia sp. 9120. The sequence goes on from NZ_JQNA01000002.1 coordinate 4,780,594, forward strand.
CCGCTTCTTCCGGCAACAGGAAACGGTTCATTGGGATCTTCGACAACATGTAGTCGATATGTTGTTGCGACATCGAATCGAAGATTTCGGTTTTGGCCGCGGCGGGCGTGACGGCATTGACGAGAATGTTCTTCGTCGCGAGTTCCTTGCCGAGCGATTTGGTCAGGCCGATGAGCCCCGCCTTGGAGGCGCTGTAGTGCGAGGCGTTGGGATTGCCTTCCTTGCCGGCCACCGAGGCGATATTGACGATGCGTCCGTAGCCCTGCTTGAGCATTTGCGGCACGACCGCGCGGCAGGTGAGATACGGGCCGATCAGGTTCACGTCGATCACGCGGCGCCACACGTCGGGCTCCAGTTCCCACGTCGCGCCGTTGCCGCCGGTGATGCCGGCGCAATTGATCAGCACGTCGATCGCGCCGTGCGCGGCGACGGTTTGCGCGACCGCTTCAGCAACGGCGGCTTCCTGCGTGAGTTCGACACTGACGGCGGTGACTTTGCCGAGTTCGCTCAACTCGCGCTGGCTGCGCGCGAGGCGGTCCGCGTCGATGTCCCAGAGCGCGACGGACGCGCCCGAGTTCAGCGCCCGTTGCGCCACCGCGTAGCCGATACCGCGCGCGCCGCCGGTAATGGCGACCACGCGTCCGTCCAGATCGATCCGATTCATCGCTGTGCTCCTGGGCAGGCCGGGCGGCTTGCCGTTGTGTTTTTGTCTATGTCTATGGGCTGGGCGAGCTTGCTGCTCACTGTCCGGCCAATATACGAGCGGGGCGATGTGCTAACAATCCGAGTATTGGAGGGGGTGATAACAAAAGTGGATCGGGGGCTCCGTCGTTCTATGGGGCGCGGAATTCTCTAACCGTTCGCTGCAAGCGAAATCTGGCAGCACGGAAACAACGCCGTCCAGCCAGCCTGCGGCCGCCCCACCCCATGCCTCATAGGCATGCCACCCCGCTTATAAAGTCTTTTTAAATTTTCCAGGCCAGGCCTAAATTACCCATCAGACGGCAGCGACGCGTCGCTCCACCCCGCAACACGGAGCACCCCCCACTCTTCGGCCATGCATTCGATCTATCGCCAGGTTTTGAAATGGGGGCAACGCGGATCGCATTCTGTTACTCACTTCACCGCAAAGGAAACGATCATGGCCCGCTTGTTCGCTCCGATCACCGTCGGCGCTTACCCCCTCTCGCATCGCGTTGCGCTGGCGCCGATGACGCGCCTGCGCACCATTCAACCCGGCGACATTCCGAGCCCGATGATGGCCGACTTCTACGGCCAGCGCGCCTCCGAAGGCGGACTCGAAATCATCGAAGGCGTCAGCATCTCCGTCACCGCCCGCTCCTATCTCGGCGCGGCGAGCTTCTACCACGACGGCCAGACGGCCGGCTGGAAAGCGATCGCCAATGCCGTTCACGCCAAAGGCGGCCGCGTATTCATGCAACTGATTCACGGCGGACGTCAAAGCCACGTTGAAATGACAGGTGGCGTGGACCCGGTTGCACCGTCGGTGGTTCCGTTCGACGGCGTCGCGTTGACGAAGGATGGCTTCGTGCCCGCGTCCCCGCACCGCGCACTCGCTATCGACGAGATTCCCGGCGTCATCGAGGAATTCCGGGTTACGGCACAACGCGCGCTCGATGCCGGCTTCGACGGCGTGGAACTGCATGGCGCGAACGGTTATCTGGTCGACCAGTTCATTCAGGACGGCACCAACCAACGCAGGGACGCTTACGGCGGCCCGATCGAAAACCGTGTTCGCTTTCTGCGTGAAGCAGTCGAAGCGCTGATCTCGGTGTGGGGTGCGGATCGGGTCGGCGTGCGCATTTCGCCATCGGGTGAATGGGGCGGCATTTCGGACAGCAATCCCGAAGCCACCTTCAGCCATGTCGCCAAAGTGCTCGACGAGTACAAGATCGCTTACCTGCATGTGATCGAACCGCGCATCAAGGGCGACGAGACGCTGCACGAAGGTCATCCGCCGGTTGCGGTGAAGTATCTTCGTCCGCACTTTTCCGGGCCGATCATCGCAGCGGGTGGCTTTGACGGCGATAGCGCCGAAGCCATCGTTGCAAGCGGTGACGCGGACCTGGTCGCTTTTGGCCGCCATTTCTCGTCCAACCCGGATTTGCCGTATCGTCTGAAGCACAAGCTGCCGCTCACGCCGTACGTCCGCGCCGCATTCTGGGGCGGCGATGAAACGCACTACTCCGATTTTCCCGCCTATCAGCCTGTCGCAGAAGCCGAAGCGACCGTCTGAGTCGATTCGTGTTTCGTTATCCATCAACGTAGGAGGTTTTCATGTCACGCACTATCAAGTTCGCCCAGGCCGGCGGGCCGGAAGTTCTCGAATTCGTCGACACAGCGACACCCGAACCGGGTCCGAGCGAGATTCGTATCAAGGTGAAAGCGATCGGCATCAATCGCGCGGAAGCGATGTGGCGCATCGACCAGTACATCGAACCGGTGAAGTTTCCGGCGGGTCTCGGTTATGAAGCCGCCGGGATTGTCGATGCGGTCGGCAAAGACGTCAGCGGCTTCGCGGCCGGCGACGAGGTCAACGTGATCCCGTCGTTCTCGATGAATCAGTACGGCACCTATGGCGAAGTGATCGTCGTGCCGGACTATGCTGTCGTCAAACATCCGCCGTCGCTGTCGCATGCCGAGGCAGCCTCGGTGTGGATGATGTTCGTGACGGCGTACGGCGCGCTGATCGAAGATGCGAAGGTGCAGAAAGGCGACTTCGTGATCGTGCCGGCGGCGTCGAGCAGTGTTGGACTCGCGGCGATCCAGCTTGCGAATTACGCCGGTGCGACTTCTATTGCGCTGACGCGTGGTGCGGCCAAACGTCAGCAGTTGCTCGACGCGGGCGCCGCTCACGTGGTGGTGACGGACGAAACCGATCTGCTCGACGAAGTGATGCGAATCACGGACGGCAAGGGTGCACGCGTGGTGTTCGATCCGGTCGGCGGGCCGAACTTTGCGAAACTGATTTCGGCGCTGTCGTTTCAGGGCATTGCGTATATCTACGGTGCGCTTAGCGATGAAGTCACGCCGCTGCCGGTGCTCGAGATGATCGCGAAGATGATCACCGTCAAGGCGCACAACATCTGGTTGACGAGTGGGGATGAGACGCGTCGTAAGGCGGCGGTGGATTATGTTCTCAAAGGGTTGGCGAGTGGCGCGCTCAAGCCGGTGATCGATCGCACGTTCTCGTTCGATGAGATGGTCGAGGTGCACCGGTATCTGGAGACTAATGGTCAGTTTGGGAAGATCGTTGTGACGGTGTGAACGGCTGAGTGAGTGTGACTGAGACGTTCGCCGGGGAGTGGCGAACGTCCTGGCGTGGCTGAAGGTAGCTGGGGATACGCATTCGGCGCCCGAATGCCAACGCACCAGCTACCCTAACCTTCTTTCCGATATCGAGTGTGAAGGTTGGCGATTCGAGCATCGAACGCATTAGTCAGACACGGCATATCGGTACATTGCTTCGTTACCTGATCGAGCCAGTTCTGCTGTTCGATGCGGACCCCAACGTCCTTGCCCCCTATACGGCTCTGCGCCGCCTCGTACTCTTTGATTTCCTGATCGTAGGCGGCTGCTAGCGTCGCGCTCCTGCAAATGTTGGCACCAAAAAAAGTCCCGTCGTCAGAGCAACTGACAGCCTCTGAGGTCGCCTGCGTCGAGGCGCTTTGAATCTGGACAGGAGGGGCATCTGGAACCGGATTCGGAACCGTCGCCACCGGGTCAGCAGCGACAACCCTCTCGTTTGATCCGAGCGCGGATCCACTGTCCGGCTTCTGCTCGGCTTGCTGTGGGTCAAGCGCGACAACCGGATTCGATACCGTTGCAGCAGAGGTAACGGTAGCGTCCTGTGGCGAACTCACCGTATTAACCGGCGCCACTTCCGATGAAGGTCGGGATGGCGAGGTCAACTGGTTAACCGCGGCGCCCGCAATGCATATCCCAATGCCGCACAAAATGCGCTTCCCTGAGCGACCAAAGTCTCTGGTATCAGGTTCGTTGTTCTTGTAGCCCGTCTTAAAGCGACGGTCGACCTTGCGAGTATCGAAGAAACCGCCTATCCCCACCAGCCCGGTGACAACGCCCAGAAAAACTAGCACTACCCCGATATTGTCCATGTCTTTTTACTTTTATTTAATCTGAAAAAGATCGCGGAATCACAACGCCGACAGTCGGCTAGCCGCAAATCCTTCGTAGCACTGAAATCGCTCTTGAGATATCACCGGGTACTTTTCGCATTCACTAGCGGTCATTTGCTCAAAAGACTGCTCGGAGGACACGAGTTCGGGTGCTCCCGCTGCGCCACCGGCCGCCTTCAGCCGCTTCAAATACAAGGCATGCTCGGTTCCCTGCGCGCTACCGCGCTTATATTCACCGGACACGTTGAGTTTAAGCAATGAAGAGACAATCTTCTGAGACCCCGCCAAAGATTGTGCTTCGTCCGTTGCACAGTACAGAAGCGTGGTCGGCTTATTTGCGGCGAGGAAGAATGCATACACGCACGATTGTGAGGCAGTAGCGGAAAACGACGAGGGTGCCGCCGCGGCGCCTCGAATACCGACAGCACCCGGCAAGTCGACAGGTGAAAGAAGTGCGGCATTCGTGAAACCGGCCTTGGACACGCGGTTCGCCTCGTTACCCAACTGACGCGTCAGCACGTCAGGCGGCAAAACACGTAACGCTTGAATGGCGCTATCGAACCATGATATCGGTACATACCTGTCGCGCTGGCTCACTGTCCGGATTTGCCAAATGGAGGTATCCGTCGTTCCCACTGACGGCTGACACATCGCAACTTCGTCGTCCGCGGGACCAGGAAGCATGCATTTTGCATTGACGCCGTACGATGGAAGGCTTGCTTTCAAACGAAGGCTTCCTAAATTTAGCGTCTGCGACTTCCATTCAATCACTGGAACGGGTGGCGACTCGGCAGGCGAAGACGCTACCGTTGCCGATGTACTCGGGACGTCCAGTTGCGCGCTTGCATCAGGCTTCGAACTCCTGTTCGCGCCGGACAGCAAAACCCCGATTGCCACCGCGCAAACCAAAGCAAAATAAGCGGGCGCTTTACTTGTCCACATGATCATGGTCTATTATCGAAGGCTCAAATACTAACGCGCGGATCCGAGCTTAGCCAGCGCCGCATAGCGAGAAGACCATGACTGAGAACAACGACTTCGCTACGCAAGTAGCATTCGGCACGGACAATTTCGCCGAAAATCCTGAGCAACGCTGTCCATGCGTGCTTCTTCTGGATCGTTCAGGCTCCATGGCCGGTGAGCCAATCGCTCTGTTGAACGCGGGGCTGACAACGTTTAAAGACGAACTTGCGGCTGACTCGCTCGCCATGAAACGAGTCGACACGGCGATTGTGAGTTTCGGGCCTCCCGCTCTTGAAATGCCCTTTCACACAGCACCGAATTTCTTCCCGCCCACGCTGACCGCCCAAGGCGATACGCCAATGGGCGCGGCGATCAATCTGGCGCTCGACACACTCGATGCGCGCAAGGCGGAGTACAAAGCCAACGGCATCTCATACTACCGCCCGTGGGTCTTTCTTATTACCGACGGCGGCCCGACCGATGCCTGGCAATCGGCCGCGGCTCGAATCCGCGAAGGCGAAGCCTCCAAGAAATTTGCGTTCTTTGCCGTTGGTGTGAAAGGCGCAAATATGGACACGCTCGGCCAGATTTCGACTGCTCGCCAACCACTGGAACTGCAAGGCTTGAAATTCCGCGAGCTTTTCCAATGGCTATCCGCCTCTATGGCGGCGGTCTCGCGCTCGACGCCGGGCACGGAGGTGCCTCTTACAGCTCCCACAGGTTGGGCTTCGGTGTGAGCTGGCGAGTCATCGGCGCTTCCGTTGTCGGCAGTTCACATCTTCAAACATCCGCGCCCTGCCAGGACAGTTGCTTTTACCATGTCGCGACCGACGCCGAAGGAGCCAGTTATCTGGTCGCCCTCGCATCCGACGGGGCGGGCAGCGCGCAGTTCGGAGAAGTCGGCGCGGAGATAGCGTGCGAAGCTGGCGGCAAACTCCTGCTCGCAGCGGTCGAAGCGTCTGGCGAAGCTGGGCTAACTGTCGAACTGGCTGGCGAGTTGCTCCAGCGCGTTCGTGCCGACATTTCGGAGGCTGCGAACGCGCTGGACGTCGCAACGCGCGCTCTTGCCTGCACGCTGCTCGGTGCGGTCATCGGGCCGACGCAGGCCCTCTATTTTCAGGTAGGTGATGGTGCGATCGTCACGCGGAATGAAGACGGACTCGCGCCTGTCTTCTGGCCGGAATCTGGCGAATACGCAAACATGACGTTCTTCGTCACGGACGCCGACGCCCAGGACCATCTTCGCGCCGAAGTTCGAAACACGACCGAAGAGGCCGCCCTGTTCAGCGATGGCCTGCAGCGCCTTGCCCTTGTGTTCTCCAATGAAACAGCGCACGAACCGTTCTTCGAGCCTATGTTCAAGGCGCTGCGCACTTCAACGGATGAACAGACCGACTCATTATGCTCAGCGCTTGAGCGGTTTCTGGGGAGCAACGCAATCAACGAACGAACTGACGACGACAAGACGCTGATTCTTGCCACCCGTGCGCTGGGAGTGGTCGATGTCAGTGGCATTTGACGAATCTGGAAACCCGTTGAACCTGGGCAAAAAGCTTGGCGAGGGCGGCGAAGGCGCCGTCTTCGACGCCATGCACAACGGCGAAAATGTTGCCGCGAAGATATATTCTCATGCGCTTCCGCCGGAGCGACAAGCCAAACTGCGCGCCATGGCACAGGTCGGCGACACCTATCTGAAGCAGATTGCAGCATGGCCAATCAGCGTATTGCTGGCGCATAAGCCCGGGCCAGTCGCCGGGTTCACGATGCCGAAGTTCTCCGGCTACGAACCCGTCCATCAGCTTTATGGGGTGGCAAGCAGACGCCAGACCTTTCCCAAGGTCGATTTTTCGTTCCTGGTGGGAACCGCACGAAACATCGCCGCCGCTTTCGATGCCATACACGCGCACGGGCACGCGATTGGCGACGTCAACGAAAACAACATCATCGTCAGCCATCAAGGGACAATCAAATTACTCGATTGCGACTCGTTCCATGTGAATACCGCGACGACCAGCTTTCCATGCACCGTCGGCGTTCCCCACTACACTCCGCCCGAACTGCAGGGGCTTGGATCGTTTCACGGCGTGACCCGCACTGCGAATCATGACAATTTCGGCCTTGCCGTCCTTGTTTTCCAACTCCTGTTTATGGCGCGCCATCCGTTTTCGGGGGTGCCGAAATTAACCGGCGACTTGCCGCTGGATCGGGCCATCAAGGAATTCCGCTTCGCGTATGGCGCTGACCGGCTTGCGCGGTTGATCGATATGCCGCCTAGAGCTTTGGGCCTCGACTACTTGCCACCGGCAATGGGTGACCTCTTCTGGCGTGCATTCACCGAATCCGGCGCGCAATACGGTCGCCCCAAAGCAAAAGAATGGGTTGCAGCGCTCGACGGCCTGTTGCACTCATTGAGGTCATGCAGCACCGAGCCTCGTCACAAATATCCGGGCCACCTCAAGTCCTGCGTGTGGTGTGAACGCGACAAGCTCGGAACGCCATACTTCACCCCGGCATCCGCGACCGGACCAACCATCAACTTTCAGGTTGCCGGGGCGAACATCGGCGCGCTCTGGTCGCAGATTCAGGCGCTAAGCGCCCTGCCGCCGTTACCCGCTTACAGCCCACAGTCTTTCAACGTTAGTGGGCGGCCCGCGCCGGCATCCGTCGGCAAGGGCATCACCAAAACACGGCTGACCTACGCGGCCATCTGTTTCTTTGCGTTCCTCGCGGCGCTCGTTGTCCCCACGCTCTGGCCTCTATGGTTCCTGATTGGCGCCTTTGCCATCTACGGCGTAAAGGTACCGATACCCGTCGAACTCGTCACACGGAAAAGCGTTGCCGACAGCACAAAGCGTGCATATGAGCAGGCATTGGCCAACTACGAGAGTCTGAGAACCGACCGAAGGCTCTCGGATAAAGCGCGCGAACTTGGGCAAATCAAGGCCCAACTCGACGGCTTACCGCAGGTCCTGGCTCAGGAGCTGAAACAACTGCAAGCATCTCTGGTAGCTCGCCAGTTGCACGATTTCCTGGATCGTCACTTCATTCACGCCGCAAAAATCGCTGGCGTCGGCGAGCAGCGCAAGCAGACTCTGGTCTCGTTCGGTATCGAATCGGCCGCGGATGTTACTGCGTCCGCCATCGCTGTGATTCCCGGCTTCGGCGCTGGGCTTACAGCAAATCTTATGACATGGAGACGCGGAATCGAACAGCGCTTCGCTCCCGTTGCTAGCGCCGCTCCAACGCCTCAAGACATTAGCGCAGCGCACAGCAGAGTTGCGTCGATGCGAGCCAGACTGGAACAACAACTCAAGGATGGCGCGGCCCGGCTGCAAGAAATCCGCAACGATACTGTCGCAAGACAGAACGGCGCCAGGAGTGCGCTTGAGGCAACCTCGCATGCACTCGCGCAGGCAGAAGCCGACGTCGCCATTATGCAGGCGCGGAAATGACGAGGCCCATTGAGTTGAAAAGTAAAATACTCATTGCGTGGTGCTTCAGTATTGTTCTCGGTTTGAACACCATTCCAGCTCACGCACAGGATGCATCCAACCAGGTTGACCAGTTTCTCAACGCTTTCCGCGGCAAGCCTGTTGGGCCGATCTCGCCGCCTCCCGCGGCTATCGCATCGACAGAGCCGCAAACCCCGAGTCCAGCCCAAGCCCAAATGGCCGGGACAAGTCAAAGCGCTCGCACAGATTGTCCTGCCGGGATGGGGCCAGGCCCGTACGGCTGCGTGCCGACAGCGATGCCGCCAAACGCGCATCGCGTATCCCCGGATGGCCAGTGGCAATGTGACGACGGTTATCTGCGATTCGGCGCGGTGTGCATGTCAATGCAGACGCCGCCGAATGCGCATCTGACAGGCACAGGCAGCAACTGGGAATGCAACACGGGGTATCGACGTCTTGGGAACGTTTGCGTCGCCATCAATATGCCGCCAAACGCGCATCTTGCCGACACTTTGAACGGATGGACATGCGACTCGGGTCATCGGTCAATCGGCAATCTGTGCGTCGCACAATAGGGATCAGAAACGCCAGGTTTCTATCGGGCTTCTACAGGAAATCACTTTCGCGTGGGCCATCCCGCTTTAGCGCTACGGAACACCGCGGAAGCCTCTTGCACCTGCCAGATTGCGTCAACTCCAGGCGCGTAAACGACAACGGCCCACGGGGTTAGCCGTGGGCCGGTCGCACCTGAAAGCAGGTGAAAAATGCAATTTGCGTTAAAGGCTCAGAGTAGTCTAACGACTATTCACTCATGTCTAATGATGGAATTTCCACGGTCGGGGGGCAATGCCACGCCATGCCGTACCGTCTAGTCTTCCCATCAAGCCTACTTGGGCGCAAATCCCGAAGTTGGCTACTCGCGAGGTGCATCGCCGGTTTCTTGAAGAAACAAGGTAAGCACACATGGAACCCATGGCGCACCATATTGGTGCCAACCCAAAGACTATAGCACATGCCGTCAATCGCGCTGACAGTTTCAATTTGCCTCGATCGTATGAGCCGCCCTGCGATCACGACCCAGGTCGCAATCGGCGCAGAAGCATGCCTTGGCGACGAAGGTCCGAGCGGATAAAGCGTCCTTTCGAAGGCGCAGCACACGCGGCGCTTAACCCATCTCAGCTTGAAAGACGAATGTTATCGTTAGGCGCAATGTTGATATGTTTTTTGACCGACAGCGCTTCCCTCTTGTTTTCATGGCAATCAAAAAACAGTGCGCTAAAAGGTTCGCCCTTCTGGCAGTCGTAGTGAAGCGTCGGATTGTAGGCTGCGCCCAAACGCCTCTTTGCACTGATGTAGCAGATTTCGTTATGCTCGCCGCTCGGATGATGCAGGCCATGTAGTTCATGTCCTGGCGGTTTGAACTGAATTCCGCGTGCATCGACAAAGTAGCGTCTGCCTGCCTTATGCCCCTCCTGAATCTTTTGCGGCGGGTGAAGATGCCGGAACTTTGCCACGGCCTGTTCAATGATCGTAAACTTGTCGCTCTTCGCCAGCAGCGATGACTGCACGTATTTCAGATGACCGAGGAGATGTCTGGATTCAAAATTTCTATAAGGCAACAGAAGCGGCGTTCGCTGCGCGCCTTCACTGAACTCCCGCTTGATGGCGGGCAGTGCCTTTCGCACCTCAGTGCAAACGAGTCGAAGCTTTTGAACCAATTCGTTCTTCGACTGACCAACCCCATGCTTATCCGCTTTCGTCATCGACCAGTCGATCGGAACCATAAAAACATGGGGGAAAAGCGCCGCCTCCAGCACATCCGCATTCATACCGTCGCGCTGTACGTAGAAAAGTGCGATGGATGCATCAGGTTTTACAGATGGCACCTTGGCTTTGAGATGTTCGGCGAACTGGTTCGTCGTTCTGGTCAGATGTTTATGCTGATACGGTGTGCCATTGGGTCCGTGTTGCACGGTAAAGAACCCCGCGCTCTGACCGACGATTGATTGTCGTTCCTTTCTCACGCCGTCCAGAACTTCATCCGGAATACCGGCAAAGCCAAATACGAAGTCCATCGTCTAGAAACGATTAAGAAGTTTTTCGACGATATCAAGAGGTAACTGGACTCGCTTGAGATCCTGCTCCGAAAGTGTCTCGATGATCTGCTCGAGCAACGACTTTCTACCTGGTCGCTCGGACACCCTAGGCTTAGGCGAGATTGTTCCTGGTTCAAGTTCCGACTGGGCTCGCCATTCTTTGATATTGGCGATGAGTTGTGCAGTAGCCTGAGCGGGATCAGCAACCCCTGAAGGATCGACAATGAGATCTCGTGCGATTGGCTTGGCAGACGCCGGAATTTCCGCATCAAGGTCGATATCATCAAAGCGGACTTTCGGCGTCAAATGAACCACACGTTGTTTGTCCGCAGCCAGCGGGCGGGAAAAAGCCGTAAGAATTGCACCGCTAACCCCAGTTGCAGCGGCAGCCTTCTTCGTTGGATCTGCGTGCGGGAAAAGCAAAACCGGGTCACCTGCCACACCAACTTCCGCGGGAATCGCAACGCGGACAATCGGATTATCTGGAGATACAAAAATTCTCAGTTCGTCCTGTAGTTCCTCTTCCAGATAACTTGTGAGCTTCCTGCTCCCCATTTCGGCCCTGGCAAGTTCGGGATGGCCGCTAACAAGCGAGCCAATCTGTGAAAGCAGCACGCCGACGCGCTTCTCATTCCATGTCGCTCGAACGAGAGCAACGATCATCGATCTGATCGAGTCAGTCTGGGCGTCTTTATTAGCTTCCATTGTTCCTCGGGACGACGGACTGTGAGAGTTGGAGAGTTTAGAACAACTTGCCGGAGGAAAACCCTGTCTCAAGATAATTTAGAAGCCCTACAAGGCACAAGTCTCATCTGTGAAGGTCGCTCGCCGGTCTCACTACCGTCTGCCTCCCAGCATCCCCGCCATCGCGGACAACCCCGCTATCCCCGCGGTAGCCGCGGCGCGCACCGGCATCGAAGTCGCCAGAGACGTCATCACCGCTGCGCCCGCCACCGCTCGGACCGCACCGATTCCCGCTCCGGTCCATGTTCCGCCCAACTGCATGTTCTGCACGAACTGCCGCGTGCCGCCGACGATCGACGAAGCGCCCGAGCCATGCCAAAGCGCCGTGCCGGCCATGCCGGATATCTGCCCCATTGCCTCCCACGCACGGCTTCGGGGAGGCGTAGCGACCGGCGGCAAGGCGTGTGTCGATCCCGATACCGACGACGACGCAACGACCGGCGCCATGGTGAAAGATGTCGGCGCCGTCGGCACAGGAACCGGTGGCAGCACGGCGGGAATATGGGCGGAGTTCTGTAGAACAGGGTTCTTCGAACTCGCCCCGATCCAGTCGGCGCCGTTGATCATCTTGTCCTTACTCACCACCTTTTCCGAGAGCATGGTGCGCTTGCCCTCCTCAACCCGGACGACCGAGCCCACCGAAGCATTCGATGTCGGGTCGACAGCCGCCTGCTTGTTATCGCGCGTATGGATACGGATAACGAAAGGGGTCGTGCTACCTGTCTGAGGCACGGAGAAATTTCGTCCCGTGCGTATCTGCTGGCGGCCTTGTCTCTTATTCGGGTCCCAAGGGACCTCGGTCGACGGATGGAGCAGTCCCATCAACGCGTTCGCATCGATCGAACCACCGTGCCGCACGCCTTCCAGTTGAGCCCTGGAGACGTGCGTCGCCGTCCCGGTCGGTTGCAACGCGTGAATCTCGTGCGCCTGAGTGATCGAGTTCCGTCGCTGCAAGCCACCGTTGAAAGCAACCGCGGCCGTATGTTCGGCCGAGCCCGTGCCGCCGTTTCCGTGATGCATGGTGAGCTTCCCCGTTGTACGTCTATCGTTGATGTGATTTCAGATCGGCGTGTCCTTGTCGTGGCATGTCACGCTGCTTCGGCGGCGAGTTCGACCGGCGCATCGATCGCCTCGCATAAATTCGTGAAGCGCGCGATCGTGTCCTGTAACGACACGTGCGCCGCGGCGCCGGCCACCGCAGTACAAAGATGGAAGAAGCCGACCTCGGGCTCAGTCGCCGGGCGCACCGGCAGACGGTTGAAACCGAGTCGCCGCAACGCGGCGTGCGAGCGCGCATTTTCCGCATACGACGCCGTGAAAATATCCGCGATGCCATCCGCTCGCGCCTGCTCGAACAACAATTGCGCCGCGCGCGTGCCGAAGCCCTGCCCTTGCGCGTGAACATCGATCCAGAAGTAGAAGTGCGCGGCGTCGCCCGCACGGCACAGACTCACGACACCGATGAAGCCGCACCGCGCGTCCATCACCGCGTAACTCATGCGGCCCGCTTCGGTGGCGTCTGCTTCGAGCCACTTCTGCACGTCTTGCGGTTCGTTCAGCGACGGCAGATTTGCCAGCGCGGCGAGATGCGGATCGGTGAAGGCCGCGAGCAGCGCGTCGGCATGTTCGACGCCGAGCGGCTCGATCGACAGTGCGGCGTCGCGTGCGAGGTCGGGGCGATACCACGGTAGCGCGCGTCGCCGAGTCGCGCGTGCTTCGAGTTCAATTTGCCACGCGTGCACGTCCGGGTCGTCGGGATCGAGCATGTGTGCGTGCTCGACGTGCGTGCAGGCCGCTGGAAGCTCGCCGCTCGATGCCAGACAATGCGCGAGATGCAGGTGGACGCAAGCGCGCCAGCGAGCATGGTGTTGTTCGTTTGCTTCGTGGGTTGCTTGCGTCTCGTTCGCTGCTTGCGCGCCGAACGTTGCCTTCGCATCGTTCACTGTCTGCGCTTCGTTCGCGCCATTCACTTCGCTCCAACGCCGCAATTCACCCGCATCTCCCACGCTCCCCAGGCGCGCGTTCTCATCGACCGCCAACACGCTGCGCCAGATCTCCTTCGCGAGTTGCCAATCGCCTGACGCGGCCGCTGCGCTCGCCAGTTGCGCATCGAACTGCACGGTCTGCGTGTCGGGCAAATGATGCCGCCACGTTTGCGCGAACGCGTGCCGCCACAACTGCACCGTCTGATTCGACGCACCCGACAGTTGCGCGGCGCGCGCCGGCCAATGCGGCAGCATGGCGGCCAGCACGGCCGGGTCATAAGCGGAGGCGCGCAACAGCGTGGCCAGGGTATCGAGCGGCGCGTGTTCCGCAACCGACTCGGCAACCTGCGCAAGTCGTCGCGCGTCGCACGGCTCGCATCGTTCGATAATGTCTGTCAGCTTCAGCCGTGCCGTCATCGGCGGTTCGCTGCCGGCACGCGACCAGCCTGCCTGAACCGCCAGATCGTGCGCGTCGGTCTGGCGCTGCACCACCCATGCGGACGGTTGCCGCCAGGCAAGCGCGTGAAAGTTGACGGGCGCCCTCGTGTCGCCGGGCAGCCACGTGTCGGGCGCGCTCAGCGCACCGTCGCGCAAGTCCGCTTCGCTCGATGCGCCAATGTCGCACGCGAGCATCAGATAGCGCTCGCCGCTCAATCGTCGCAAGGCATCCGCCAGCGCCATCGCGCCGGTCGGCAGCAGCACGCTGGCACTGACGAGACTTGCGACATAACGTTCGGCGAGCGGCCCCCACAGTGGCGCAAGATCATCCGTCGACGCCGGCTGCCATCGATAGGACAGCGTGTATGCGGCGGCGTCTGCCGAGACGTCGATGTCCGCTTCTACGTAGGCCTCAAGCCATTGCCCGTAATGCGCCGCATACAGGTCGGCAGGCTGCCGCGAAAACCAGCCGGCCGCGACGGCGACAACTGGGTTAACGAGTCGTTCGATCACGGTTTGCTGGCCATCGGGTCGTAACGCGCCATCGGTGAAGAGTGACCAGCTCGCTGTGTCGAGACGTCCCGTTTCGATCAGTGAAGCGAAGCGGGAATGCGTGCGCAGATGCTGCAGCGTTTCGTGCACTGGACTCGCTGTCGCAACAGCATTCACCTCACCCGCTTCACGCCCTTCGTCACATCCTTCATCACAGACGAGATAACGCCAATCGACTCCCGCCACATCACTCGAAGACAGACGATCTTCGATCGCCTGCACCAGCAACCACGCCAGCACCCCGCGTCCTGGCGAGACATCGAGCACATAAAGCGACTGGTCCGAATCGAGCGTGCCGAGCGCGGACTCCGTTTCCCAGAAACAGACGATCGCATCAGCCCACGCATTGGCCCATCGCGGTCCCGCCAGCATATCGGCGAGCGGCCCGGCCACCGGCAGCGTCGCGCAAACGTCGGCGAAACGCAGGCCGGTGTGCGCAACTTGCGTGTCGTTACCATCATCGCCGCCGTCAACACCACGCGCCAACTTGTCCTCGACCCGCAGATCCGTGTCCCTCATGCCGCCCTCCTCACCCCGTTATTTTTCCGTGCTGCTGGTCAACTTCAGCCCAGTCGTGGTGGTCGTGAAAATACCTGAGCGGTAGTTGCCGCCTCCGCCCTGCACCTTCTGTGCGGTCTCCATCGACGGCATGCCGAACGTCAGGTTCGCCTGATACAGCCGTTCGCCGCGCGCGGTCGGCGTCATGCTGCTGGTCAACGGCACATCGAGGCCGGTGCTGACACGGCCATTACCGGTGCCGTGCCCGAGCCGCAGATTGCCGAACGAATCGAAGGTGTTCTTCAGGTAGCTCTTGTAGCCGCCGAAGCGCTTGTCCGGTGTGTTCCCCTGAAATGCGGTCAGCACGTTTTTCATCATCGTGTCGCGCTTCACCAGATGCTCATCGCGAGCCGAACCGCTGGCGCCGCCCGGGTTGCCGCTCACCGCTCTGGCAAATGGGCCCTGCGGCGCTTCCTCGCTCTGGATCGCACGGCCGATGCCGGTCATCCGGCCGACCGCCGCCGCCTGCTCCGCGATGCCGTTAAGCATGCCGCCCTGGTCCTTGCCGAACTTCGCGGTGCCGAAACGCGAAACGCCTTGATGGAACTGCAACGTCATCTGGTTCATCAGGTTCTGACCGGTCCCGCTCGCGATCACATGATTGATGCTGGTGGGACCGGGGGCGATGCCTTGGCTGACGTCGTACTCCTGGTGAGTGAGCGGACGGCCGGCCTCGTTCGCCGCGCGGACATAGTGCTCGCGGTTCGATGAATACTGCGACAAACGCGGCCTGGTTTTATCGCCGTAGTGCGTATCGAGCCCGCTTTGATCGACCGATTCGATGCCGGCGCCTGGGCCGTACTTCACCTGATGCTCGAGCTTCACGCCGCCTTTGTCGTAGAGAAAATTGCTGAGTTCCGGCGACGGCCGGTTGACTGGCGCGGGCAGGCCCATCACGTCGCGGCGACGCTCGGTCGCCGAGGTCTCGCTGAATTTGGCCCAGGTTTTCTGCGGCATGCCGAGCGTCTGCTCGGGCGTCGGCGGCAGCGCCAGTTGCGGCGCGTGCGGTTGCGCGTGGGCCTGCGGCAGATGCATCGGCGACAACGGCGCGCTCGACGGCGCACTGTGCGGCGTCATCTCGACATCCATCGCCGACGACGGGTGCGGTGATTGCAGCAGCGGTTGATGCGACGGCTGCGGCATGGAGAACGGCGATGGCGACGTCATGCTGTGCTGTGGCATCGAGAACGGCGACGGCGGAAACGGCGAATGGGATGTCACGGGGTTCGGCGCAACAGGCGCTGAGTAACGTCGCGCGTTGATCAACTCCTGCCGTCGGTCCGACGAGCGCTGGACCGCCTGCTTGAACCGCTCCGCCCGCCTGTCCGCAGCCGATGGTAACTGCTTGATCGGCATGCGAGACGGCTTCGAACCTTTGCGCGATCCATTCATGATGTATGCGTCTCCGGAAGCTGATGCGTTGAATGCTTGTGCGTGTGTTTCAAAATGTTCCGGTCGAGTGGCTCCGCGTCGATCACGCTCGCCAAGCGGCACGTCACTGTCTATGATTGAGGCCGCTGTTCTAACGAACCTCTTGCCCGCTTATTGCGCTACCAGAATGCTTAAAGTCTTCTTTCTGCTGTTGCTGGTTGCCTTCGGCGCCGTGATGTTCGCCGCCGGCACCCTCGCGCCTTCGAACCTCAAAGCGCCGATCGAGCGGCTCGCCGCGCAGGCCGCCGCGCTGCTGCCTGGTGAGTCTTCGAAAGCGGCGGCTACGTCGTCTTCAGCGTCGTCTTCCAACGGCGGCTCGACCGTCGCGGGCGGTGCGGTGATCGCGAAGAGCGCCACGCCCGCGGGCGCCGCCAATCCTGCCAGCCCGGTCGTTGCCGCATCGACGCCGATCGCCAGTCTGCTGGTGCCGGCACCGCCTCCCGCGCATGGCCATTACGCGTTGCAAGCCGCGACTTTCACGTCGAGCGACGCCGCCTCGCTGTTCGCCGGTTCGGTCAGCGAGCAGGGCTACAAGGCGACCATCGTGCCGATCACTGATAGCGGCCAGCCGCTGATCGTTGCGGTCGGCGACTACCCGTCGCCGGAAGCCGCCAGCGCCGATCAACTGGTGGTCGGCCGGCAGTTGAAGTCGACTGCGTTGCCGCCGGTTGTCCTGTTGCCGCCGCCAGCGCGTTGAGCGCGGAGAGTCGTCCATCGCCCATTGCGCACCGTGCCCCTCCGTCAGCCTCAGCCCGCACCGCACTCGCATCGCCCGTAGCACGCCCATAACACACCCAACTCACCGCCCGAGCCGCCCTCTCCACCGATGCGGCCGGTCATGCACCCAGCCCGCTTCGCCGCGCGTCGGCACGAAACACCTTCAATTGCGCGAATCCTTCGCTGCAGAAGAACACGATGACATTCGCGCTCTGCCGCTGCGGCGTGATGAACCACAGCGCATCGCCGACCGCCAACCCGTAACTGCCGACGCGATTCACCAGCAGATCCGCGCGTCCTCGATCGGTGACCAGCGCCACGCGCAGATCCGCTTCGCCCATCGTCTCAGCCTGGTAGATACGCGCCATCAGCGGCTCCTTGCAGTTCGCGCCGGCGCTGCAAGGATCGTCGTCACGATGCCTGCTCCTCGGTTTGCGGCACGCCGAGCCCGAGCAGATCGAAGACGTTCAGTTGCCCGCGTCCCTGAATGAACAGTTCGTCGTAGAGTTGTGCGGTATTGAGCGTGCCCCACTCGACCGCCTTGCGAATCAGATACGGCACCGGACTATGCGGTTCGAGTTCGGCCAGCGCGGCGGCAGCATCGGCCAGTTGCGCGTACGCACGCTTGCGCGCGCTGACCGAATGCGGCAATGCGCTGGCTTCGTCGCGAAGCGTCGGTGTCGCCGCGTGGTCCGGTGCGTGATGACCGGCCGCCTGCGTACCGCTGTCGACGTTCGCCGCAGCCGCCGGGTGCGTGCTGGTATCCGCGTATCCGACCGCCGCCGAATGTGCCCCGCCATCGGCGTATGACGTCGTGGCCGAATACGCCCCGCCATTTCCATTCGCAGCAGTCGCAGCCGAATACGCCCCGCCATCCACGTTGACTGGCGCCGCCATCGACACCGCCACGGAAATCGTCTCGGTCAACGGTACGACACCCGCTTCGGCATGCGACCCATAGCCATGTCCTTGCTCCGGCGTCGGCGCTGCAGCGACCACACTCGCCACACGCGTGGCGACGCCGAACGGCATACCCCGCTGCACCAGTTGCGCGCTGACAAAAGCATGAATCTGTTCGAGCACGCCGCGCAGCGCGCCGACGCCCGGCGGGTCGCCGTCGAAGCATTGATCGAGCGTCCCGCCCAGCTTGGCCAGCGCCGCGAGGGCCTGGCTCAGTGCCGCGTGATGACCGATGAACACTTCCGTCGATGTCGCCGCGAGGGCTTTATCGAAGTCGGCGGCATCGACGCCACCCTCGTCGTCGCCGCCACGCGAGCCGCTCTGTGGCGACTGTTGCTGGCGTCGCAGTTGTTCGCAATCGGTCCAGGCATAAAGCCGTTCCGGCTCGCCCATCGGCGACTGCTGCTGCGCTCCGCCCGGCCACTCCGCAGACGCGAACCCCGCACCATTCGCAGCAAGAGCCGCAGAACCCACCACCGTCAGCGGCACCAGCCTCACCGGCGCAATCAACTTCTCATTGAGCCAGCGAAACAGATTCGCCCGATGCTCAAAATCGCCGTCCGCCGCACCCGGATACAGCACGTCCCAATAGCGCTCGCACAACGCATCGACAACGGCGACACCCGCCGCGAGTCCCGCGAAACCGTGCTCATGCAGCAACGCTTCCGTAAGCCAGACCGCCAGATGCAGATCCTTGCTGCGATACGCGAGCGCATCGAGCGAACCCGACGCGACTTCACCCCAGTTCGCGCGCTTGAGCTGCCGCACCCACGCGCCGAGCGGCAGCGACGCGTCATCGGCTTCGCGCGCGCGACGAATCGCTTGCCACAGCGGCGTGCCGCGCAGCGTCTCGCCCTGCGGCTGCGCGATGCTGACCGGCGCGAGCAGCGTCGCGAAGGTCATGCCGTACGCCGCACTCAAAAAACCGTTCGCATAATCGAGTGGATGCTCCATGTCTAACTCCTTCACGTTCAGTGGCTGCCTGGGGACATTGCCGCGGCGTTGGCGACCGGCGCGGGGCCATCCATGCCCGGCGGCAGCGGCGGGATCGACGGAATGGTCGAAATCTGCGCACTCGCCGCGCCGCCGCGCGACGTCCGCGACGACGCCGGCAGCGCGGGTGAACCGGTCGGGAACGCCGGGAGTTTCAGCGGCGCAGCCGCATGACTCACCGGATCGATGCCCTGCAATTGCAGATTGATCAACAACTGCGCGGTGCTGGCCGACGACAGCGGCGGCGTCGCGGCACGCGCCGCGCCCGCACTCGTCGCAGCACCCGAAGTACCCGATGTACCCGACGCCCCCGCTACCCCCGCGCCCGCCGTCGCCACCGAAGCCGCAGCCGCCACGCTCGCCGCACTCGCGACCGGCACGCTGAAGCGCAACGTGATGCCATCGGCGGCCGCCGCGCCGCGCTCCATTGCGTGTTGCTGGACCAGCCGCATCAGCGCCCACGTGCCGCCCGCGCCGAAGGTCGCCGTGCGGCCTTCCACATCCGGCGAATTCGGCACGGCCGGATTGACGTACGGCGCCCAGCGCGACAGTTCGGCCCACGTCAGATCCAGCGCGAGCGGCTGGCCGGCGACCCAGTCGATGCCGGTCTGCCCGTTCGGATACGCGGCCGACTGATTCGCCGAACTGAGCATCCAGCCGACCAGTTGATCGGCGCCGCGTTCAACGCTCTGCCGCACGTTGAAGGCGACATTCAGATGCACGCCGAGACTGCCGTCGGCGCGCAGCGTCTGCGCAAAAAACTTCTGATCGTCGTCGAGCTGGCCGAGGAACGCACTCGCCGCCGTGCGCTGCGTTTTCGGCAGCCGGGTCAACTGCGCGCGCAGCGCCGCGCTCTGTTGCGCATAGACGGAGAAAAAGTCGCGCACCGCGAGCGGCGACGCTTCCGGCGCGCCCGCGAGACCGAACGGATAACGGCCGCCTAACGTCGCGTCGAACAGCGAGAACAGGTTCTGGAACGCCACGGCGTCGCTACCCTGACACAGCGATTGCGCCACCTTGACCAGGTCGCGGCGACGCGCGGCGAACAGATCGTTGGCGCCGTCGTCGGTGGAGCTGGCGGGGTCCTGCAGACGCGCGTTGCAATTCTGCGTCGTCATGCCGTTCAGCCGGTCGACGAACAGCGACGCCAGTTGTCCCATCTGGCTGGCCGGATCGGCCGACGGCACGTAGCGATTCACTTCGGCGATCGAATTGCCCCAGTACGCGGCGGTCTGCACGTTCGGACTGTTGGCGGGCGCATTGCCGGAGTTTTGCGCAAGCGTCGCGAACGGCGCGGCGTACGCGGCCAACACCTGGGAGCGTGCGACCTGGCGCGCGAGATAATCGCGCGTCACCGGCACCGTGCCGAGATCGAAAAATTCGCCGCCGGTCGTGTCGCTCTGCGGCTGGTACAACTGGCTCTGCACCGCGAGACTGCCGACCGTGGACAAGCGGTCCGCCGCATACTGCTGCAGGCAGCCGGACAACGCACTGAAGCCCTTGCTGAAGCCGAACTCGCTGTACGCGCGCTCCACCTGGATCAACGGCCCGAGCGTGCGCGACAGATCGCGGCTGGCCTGCGCGAGCGCCTGTTCGTCGAACGGCACCGCACTCAACGCGTTCGACGTCGTCGCGGCCGGCCACACATCCGGGCCCGGCGGCAGCGGACTTTGCGCTTCGAGCAACGCGTCGTTGAGCGCGTTTTCCAACTGCGTGGCGGCGATCTGCGCATACAGCGGACGCGGCCCCGCTGAAGACGTCCCACCCGACGACGTCGGCACCTTGGCCGGCTGAAATCCAAACCGCTGCGCGAAGCGCCGGTATTCGTCGATGTAGGTGGCGGCATCGCCGAGCGGGCCGGCATTCCAGCTACGCGCGCCAGTAGCGCCCGCGCCGTTGATCGAGCACGCGAATGCCGTGCGGCGCTTCGTGACCTGCATGAAATGCAGTTGCGACAGCGCGGCAAGACCGGCGAATTCCTGCATGAACGACGCATTGAACGCGCGCCGACCCTGGTCCCGCACGATCAGCGGGTTATACGGCGGCACCGAAAGCGCGTCGAGCTTCTGATAGACCTCGTCGTCGCATTCGGCCGCGGAGAAGGTGCTCGCGGTCGTCTCCAGCAGTGCGGCGTAGGGTGACGCGCGCGCGGCATCCGTCGCGGTGGTGCCCGGCACATAGCGTCCCGACGACGCATCGACCAGTACCAGTTGACGGATCTGTTGACGCAGGTCGGTGCGAATCTGCCCGCACAGATTGCGTTGCGCTTCCTGCTCGACCGCGCCGAGCCAGTTGTCGCGCGTCCACGCGAGCCACGCGACCAGTTGGCGCGTCTGCGCGGCGGGGTCGCCGTGGCCGGTCTGCAGATTGACCAGCAGTTGCTGGCCGGAGCCGGCCTGCGTTACTAGCGCGTCGCGCAGATCCGTTTCCATCTGCGCAAGCTGGTTCCGGTAGCCGGCGGCAAGATTCTCCGGCAGATCGGGCCGGTAATCGGTCGAGGCCGAACTGAGCGACGCGGCCAGCAACCCGCTGTCGCCGTCGCGCATCACGAGCGACACCGGCAGTCCGTACGCGAAGTTGACGAGCCTCGCGAAGCGCACCACATCCTGTTCGGTCGAGGCGCCGGAAAACGGCTCGGCGATCTTGTAGAAGGTGCCGAGCCCGGCTTCGAGATCGGTCACCTCGCGCAGTTGCCGGTTCAGGCGGCTGCGCGCGTTGCGGGCGTCTTCGCCGGGGTCGCCGGTCATGCGGGGCGCGTCCGTGCCGCGCAAACTCAACGCTTTGGCGCGAACCGCCAACTGGCAACCGAGCCCCGGCAGCACCAGGCCCGCGAAAACGCGCCCTGCCACCACCTGCGCCGCACCGTCGCGCAACGGATGCCAGAACCACGGCCAGGACCACGGATTGGCGAGGTCGAATGAGCGCGTATTGAGTTCGTGTACCGACATCAGCACCGTCGAGATTTCGCTCGCACTTGGACACACGCCGCCGCTGTATGGGCGGATGGTTTGCAACTGGACCAGCGCGCGATCAAGCTGGCCGACCGTCGTGTAAAGCCGCGCGCCGGCAAAACCCAGCGCGATCGTGAGCGCGGCAGCCACGCCGAGCGCGGCGACCTGGAAGCCCCGCAGATAGCGATTGCGCGACCACGCCGAGGCGCGCACCACTCGCGCGTTGCCGCGCTCGGCGAACACCTTGTCGTCGAGCAGGCCGGCCACGAACGAGACGTTCGTGCTCGCGCCGACCCCGGCGCCGTCGAGGTCGCCGGTGAAATAGACGCCGCGGCACAGGTGGCCGGGCCGGTCGAGCGTCGCACGGAACGCGCCCGCGAGCCATTGCGCGAGCGGCGTGCGCAGTTGTTCGAGACGGGCGGGAAACAGCAGCATGCCGTCGCGGTCAACGTCGTTCGCGACCGCTTGCACGCTGGCCGCGGTCGAAATCTGCAACGCGCGCAATTGTTCGATCACCACCCGGAACGCTTCATGACACCAGTCCTGCGGCGTGTCGTTGCTGGCCAGCACCGGCGCGGACCAGCCGAGCATCTGCTGGCGCAGCGCGTCGGGCTGCGCACGCCAGAACGGCGCAAAGCCGTCGATCCGGTCGCATTGCGTGACCACCACGCTGACCGGCTGCACGAAGCGGAACGCGTCCTGTACGTCGCACAACTGGCGGTAGGCGTCCGCGGCAAGTCGTTCCCGTTGATCGGGCGTGGCGCTCAGCAGGCTGCGCGCCGATACCGTCAGCACGATGCCGTCGGCCGGCCGTTCGGGACGCAGATCGACGAGCGTGCGCAGCAGCGTCTCCCAGCGCGAACGTGCTTTCTTCGCGTTTCGGGTGGTGACGGGCGGGGTTGGCGATGCGCTCGCGGCGGGGCTTGCGGGCCGGCTTGCTGGCGTGCTCGGGGAGGCGGTGGCGGCGACGTTTGCAGCGGATGCGCCTGAGGCGGCGCTTAAGGTGGCGCCCGCGCTTGCCTGGCCCGTTGCCGCAACGCTCGTCGCCACCGCCGCATGCGCGCCCTCGGACGACACGCTGCCGTCGATATCGATCAGCACGCCGCGATTCATCACCGACACCGCGCTGCCCGGAATGCGCAGCGACGCGTAGCGCCGGTCCGGATTCGACTGCGCGAGCCGCACCGCCGCCGACAGCGCGAAGCTGGTCTTGCCCGCATCGCGTTCGCCGAGCATCAGGATCCACGGCATGCGATAGCGCCACTCGCGACGCGTGCGCGCGTAATCGATCGCAGCAAGCGCGGTGCTGATCCAGCCAGGCGCGACGCTATTGTCCGCATCCGCCGACGACGCGGCGGCGGCCGTGCGCGGCGCATTGCGCGCGCGCCAGATCAGCAGCGCGGCGATCACGCCGAGCACAAGGCCGATAACCAGCAAGATTTTGAATACCGCACTCACAACACATCTCCCCGTGGCGTAGGCTTCGACGCCGCCGCGTTTGCACCCACACTTGCACCCGCATTCGCACTCCCCGGCGCCGCGCTGATCGCGCCCGACGTCTCGGTCGGACTGGACCCGGCTTCGCCATCCGCCACCGCCGCTTTACCGATCTGCTGTTCGGCGCGCACGCGCTGCGCGGTAGGGTCGTCGGCGACCAGTTGTGTGAACGGACGCATCACGATGAACCAGATCGCCGCCGACACCAGCAGATACGCGACCAGCGCAAGCCGCGCCGCGTTGAACCACGGCGACAGCGGCGCGAGCCGGCAACTCGCCGGCTCGGGATCCTGCGGGCCGATGGTGTGTTCGTAGGCCTGCTCGAACGCGTGGCCGCCGGCGTCGTCGCCGCGCACGTCGGTGACGAACTTGACCAGTTCGTCACGGCGGGCCGACAACGCGGCCGCTTCATGATCGCCGCGCAGCGCGCCGCGAAAACCCACTTCGAGCGCGCCGAGCAGCACCAGTCCCAACTCGGCGTGCGCCTGCGTCGGCAGCGCCACGACCAGCAAACTATCGATCAACCGATAGAACCGCACGCCCGCATTGCGCGTGTCGAACAGCGTGCTTTCGAGCATCAGGTTGAGCCATTCGCCGCTGCCGGCCCAGCTGACTTCGAGCAGCAGTTGCTCGTCGGCGAGCGCGGCCATTGCGTATTCGGCGTCGCGATAAATCTGCAGCAGATCCGGCGTGCAATCGCGCTGCACCGTGCTGGTTTGCTCGCGCAAACATTCCACGAGGCGTGCGTGGACCACCGCCGCCGTCAGTTCCACGGGCACGGCATGGCCGGCCGGCAATGCCGCCAGCCCATGCTTGATCTCCACCAGCAGCCCGTAGAAATCGCAGAAATAGGTGTAGAGCGGCAGCCGCGTGCGCAGCGCTTCGCGCTCAGTTGTGTGCATGCCCCGCATCCTCGCCGTTGCCGGTTGCCCTTGGCGGCTGCGGCTGGCCTTGCTGCCCTTGCTGCGCCGGTTGCGCCATCTGCCGCGCCGGGTCGTTGTGCGTGCCGTGCGTACCGTGCCCGCCATGGCGCCCTTCGCGACCGCCCCGCGCGTCGTGGCTCGCCTGCGCGCCGCCCGGCTCGCGATACAGCACGATCCCGCCCGGCGCATGCGTGGCCGCATAGCGGCCACCGCCGCGGATCGTCAGCGTCTCGCCCGGCGTAAACATGTTGCGCATCACGTTGTCGAAATCGAACGCGGCGTTGCGGATCTCGTAGTACAGCCCCGCCGGATTCAGGCCCTTGCGGCGCGTGTCCGACGACTTCACCGACGCCCCCGGCATGCGCCGGCTGTCGAGCGGATCGAGCAGTTGCGGCTGGCTGATCGTGCAGCTCTCGAGCCAGCGTTCGAGGTCGGCGCGGCTCTGCGCGGCCGACGGCACCACTTCGACCAGCAGGATATCGCCCGCGTCGAGCGGCAGGCGCAGCGAAAATTCGCCGCCGTCGTCGCGCAGGAACGGCAAGCGCTCGAAACTTGGACGGATCGCCTTCACGTGATCTTCGACAAAGCTGAGCGCGGCGTCGAACCCCGGCCGGCAGTCGAAATGATCGTACGGCGGCAGCACCGGCGGATCCGGCAGCGGATCGAGCGCGGCCATCTCGCCGGCCGCGCGCGCGAGCGACAGATACAGCGCGCGCGGCGCGACGTCGGTGCCGAGCCCGAGCACGTCGAGATCCGGCAGGATCGCCGCGAGCCGGCGCGCGGCCAGCGCCAGAAAAGCGTCGCCGATCGCGGCGTTCAGAAACGCGCCCTCGCCGACCTGCGCGATCTCGCGCAGCTTCATGCGCACGCTGTCGCGCAGCGCGCCGACCCGGCGCTGCAAGCTCCTGTCGCGCAAGAATTCCGCAGCGCCGAGCGACGCCATGGGCGGCAGATAGTCGGTGCAGCGATAGGTGCCGAGCGACGTGCGTTCGAGCTGGAACAGCGGGCAGCCGGCCAGCAGATTGGTGCCGCGCGTCCAGCCGGTGTCGAGCCGCAGCGCCGGCTTCAGCCGCGGCACCAGCACCGGCACGCGGCCGGTGTTTTCATCGACGGCGGCCGTGCCCGGCACCGACTCGTAGCGCCGGTTCAGGCTTCCCGTGGTGGCTGCCGTGTCGCCGCGCAGCGGCAGCACGAGGGCGATCTGCGCGCGGTCGCCGGTGGTGGTCAGCGTGCCGCTCACGTCGAGTTCGAGCGCGTGGTCGCGGGTCTTGTCGAGCACGATCGGCGTGCCGTCGTCGAGCACGCATTCGAGCGCGCGCACCGTCACGCGTCCCTTGCCAAGCAAGCCCTCGTCGAGTTCGAGATGCCGCACGCCGACGAAATCCGGATTGGCGCGCTCGATCAGATAGCGCAGTTGCGCATGCCAGAAGCGATCGTTCTGTTGCAGATGCTGCGGAGACAGCAACAGCCCTTCCGACCATTGGATGCCATACGGCAGGTCTACGGGCGAGCTCGACTGGGTCATCATTTCCTCGATACGGCAAGTGCTGCGACGATGTTCATTATGGGCGGTTCAGCGGTTCACCATTCCAACGGCGCGAGGCGCGCAATCACTGCGCGCCGTCATACGTGACGGCCTGCGGACCCAGCGTAATCACCACGCGCTTGTACTGCGTCAGATCGGCGACGCCCTGGCCCGCGGGCGCCACGAAATTCACATAGCAATAGACCACCAGCGCCTTCCTGTAACGCGCCGGCAACGGCACCGGCGCGCTGCTCTGGTTCGGCGGCAGTTGCACCGACACGGCGTCGAC
Organism: Burkholderia sp. 9120; assembly: GCF_000745015.1. Taxonomy (NCBI): domain Bacteria; kingdom Pseudomonadati; phylum Pseudomonadota; class Betaproteobacteria; order Burkholderiales; family Burkholderiaceae; genus Burkholderia; species Burkholderia sp. 9120. The sequence continues at coordinate 4,806,828 of NZ_JQNA01000002.1, forward strand.
CTTCGGACCGAGCGAGGTCAACAGCGCCGCGCGATGCGCGAACCAGTCCGGCCCGGTACGCGGCAGCAGGGCGGCGCTGGTCGCGTCGTACACGAAAACGAAGTCGAGCGCGGTGGCGCTGGCGTTGTTCGCGCCGTTCTGCGCGATCACCGTCACGCCGCGCAATGCGGTCTTCGTCGGACCGAACCAGCTACAGCCGGCCGCGAACAGCAGGCACGAACAGACCAGCAGGCGGACCATCGGCCACCCGTTCGCGCGCGGCGTCCACCGGCGCTTCATGACAGCAGGATCACGCGAAACTGCGCCGGCGTGATCGACATGCCGACCGCGTTCGGCGGCATGCCGTTCTGCATCGTCATGGTGGTGAGGCGGGTCGCGAACATCACCCCGACCATCACCTTGAAGCTGCCGAGCAGCGGCCGGTCCGGGCCCATTTCGATCTGCGACACCACGCCGCCCGCCGAGATGTCGCCGAGGCTCAGGGTGCCTTGCGTCATCAGATTTTCCGCGAGACCCCCGCCGAAGATCACGTTGAACACCGACGGAATATGCGTGAACGACAGCGCGAAATTCGGAAACGGAAACGGGATCGGAATGGGCAGCAGTTTGCACACGTCCGGGAACGCAAAATTCAGCACGCCGAGATTGGTATTGGCGAACATGGCATCAACCCATCGAAATGCGGTCGGCGTCGACCTTGACGTCTTTTTCCGCGGTGACCATCACCTGCTTGCCGTGCTGGCGCAGCAGTTGATCGACGTCGAGCAGATAGTGTTCGCCGTGGCCCACGTAGTCCTTGAACGCGTCCACCACGCTCTGCGCGACGCTGCGGAACAGGTCGTTCGCGGTGACGCTCAGCTTGCCGGTGGCGGCCACGATGTCGGCGTCTTTCATCGAGCGCAACGCGGCCCGCTCGGTCGCGACGATATCGATCGACGCCTGCGCGATGGTCAACTTCCGCGCGCCCGGCACGCTCAGCGTCGCTTCGCTTTCCGCCGAGCCCGCTTCCGCGTTGCGCGCGAGAATGTGCACGATGTAGCGGCTCGTATCCGCGCGCTCGACCACCAGCACGGCATCGCCGACCCGCGGTTCGATCAGGCAGGTGAGCGCGGTCGACGCGATCCGTCCGTCGTCGAGCAGCACGCGTCCGCTGTCGAGTTCGACCGCGACCGCCGCCTCCTGCAGATGCGGTGCGAGCGGCGCCGCCGGCCGGTGTTTCAGCAACTCGTCGTTCATCTAAGGGTCTCCAGTTGCAACGTAGGGCGCTCGGCATCGAGCAGCGCCGTATCGGTCGACTTCATCCGGTACGTATGCGCGCCCGCGAACGACGCCTGCTCGAAGCACGCGTCGTGCAGGCTCGCGTGTTCGAGCCACGCGCGCTCGAACGAGACGCGCGCGCCGCGCGCATGATCGAATTGCGCGTACGAGAGCCGCGCGTCGTCGAAACTCACGTCGATCAGGCGGCTGTTGTGCCACACCGTCTGTTCGAGTTGCGCGCCGTTCAGACGCACTCGCGTGAGCTGCGCCTTCGCGAGCATCGCGCCAGTGAGCGTGGTATGCGACAGATCGACGTCGCTCAGTTGCGCGTCGAGCAGCAGCGCACGTTCCGCACGCAAACCGTCCACCCGCGTGCGCGCGAAAATCGCCTGACGGCAATTCGCCTCGGTCAGCGTGGCCTCGCGCAAATCGGCGTCGGTGAAATTGCAGCCTTGCAGCGTGCAGCGCACCAGACTGATCGCGGGCAACGCGAGGCCCGAGAAGTCGCAGTCCATCAGCACGGAGGTTTCCGCACTCAGACCGCTCAGGGTCACGGCGCGCAGATCGGTTTTCGCGAGCGCCGCCTGATCGAGCCGCGCGCCGCTGAAATTCGCGCCCCCGACCTTGCAGTCGAACAGCACGCTGCGCAGCAGCATCGTGCCGTCGAAGCGCGCGCCGGTCAGCGTGGTGGCGGATAGCGTCGACTGTTGCAGGGTCGCGCCGCGCCAGTCGGACGCGGACGCGTCGCATTGCATCAGCGTCAGGTACTGCGCGCTGGCGCCAGCCATCTCCAGCGCCGCGCAATCGCAGCCGATCAGCGCGGTGCGCATCAGCGTCGCCGTACCGAGCCGCGCGCCGGACAGATCGCAGTCCAGGAACCTGGCGGCGCTCAGGTTTGCGCCGCTCAGGTCGGCCCGGGCAAGGCAGACGTTCTTGAACACCAGGCCGGACCAGTCCACGCCGCGCAGATCGGCGCGCGTGAGATCGAGGTCGGTCACCGGACGGCCGAGCGAGCGCTGCTTCGCGATCGCGGCGAAGGCGACTGCAAGCGCGGCGGCCGACATCGGCGCGCCAATTGGCAACGGCTGTGCGCTCATGCGATCGCCCTCCTGCCCGCTTCGAGTTGGACGTCGCGTAAATCGGCGCGGGTGAACAGCGCGTCGCTGGTGTCGGCCTGATAGAGACAGGCGCCGACCAGCGACGCATCGGTGAAATTCACCTCGCGGCACACGGCGCGAAACAGGTTCGCGCGCTCGGCACGCGCGCCCGTCAGCGTCGCCGCGGTGAACAGACAGCCGCTGAACTGGCCGTCCGACAGTTGCGCGCCGGACAGATCGGTGCGACCCAGATCGCACGTGGCGAGCGTTGCACCGCGCCAGTCGCTGCCGCGCAGCGTCGCCCGTTGCCAACTGCAATGTTCGGCGCGCAGACCGGCCATGCGTACGTTCGACCAATCGGCGTCGGCGCCGCCCGCCGGCACGTCGACGAGCGTCGCGCCTTCGAACGACGCATCGACCAGCTTCGCATCCATCAGCACGGTTTTGCGCAGCGTCGCTTTGGCGAAGCTCGCGCCGCTCAGGTCCGCGCGCATCAGCACCGTAGCCGCCAGTTGCGCGGCCTGCCAGTCGCTGGACGGCGCGTTCGCATTGAGCAGCACCGCCTGGGTCGCCGTCACGCGTTGCAGCCGTGCACCGGCGAGACCGATGCCCGAGGCGAGGCAATGATCGAGACAGGCGTCGCTCAGATCGGCTTGCGGCCATTGTGCGTCGAGCGCCCACGCGCGCGTCAGATCCGCGCCGCCGAAACCGATCCGCGCGCCGCTGCTATGACACAGGTTCGCGTCGGCGAGCGTGGCGCGGGTGAAGTCCGCGCCGTCGAGTTGCGCGCCGCTCAACACCGCGCGGTCGAGGCGTGCGCCGTTCAGCCGCGTATTGCGCAGATCGGTGTTTTCCAGTTGCACCTCGCGCAGATCCGCGTTGGACAGATCGAGACCCGACAGGTCGATGCCGGCCAGGTCGCGGCCCGCGAGCAGCACGCCGGCGCGATGCCATTGCTCGACCTGCATGCCGAGCCAGCGCGCGAGGTCGGGCGGCAACGGACCGTCGGGATCGGTGTAGCGCAAGCTCGCGCGGCGTGCGGCGCGCGCTTGCGCGGGTTGTGCCGCGAGCGCGGCGTCGAGTTGCGGGACGCCGGTGCTTTCCGGTGCGGCGGCGGCAAGCGGAACCGGGGACGCTGCGTTGCGGCTCGGCGGTGTGAGGCCGATCACGGGATCGAGCGGCACGAGGTCGACGGCCGCGACGCTGACTCGCGCCCAGGCGGCTTCACGGCGCGCAGCGGGGTCCTGCGTGGCGGTGGTCATTGTGGGCAGTTCCGGTAGCGAAGCCCGCAGGCAGTCCGCTTGCGCGCGTGCTTCGGCAATCATGGTCCGCGCGCCGTCCAGCATCGGCGCAAGGTCGAAATCCGATTCGGCTATCGCGACGCTGTCGAGGCGCGGCAGACGGGTCGGCTTGGCGGGCGAGGTTGGGGCGGCGGTGGCGGCGATCGTCGTGGCCGTGGTGGTCATCGTGGCCGTGGTGGCCGTGGTGGCCGTGGCAGTTGCCGCGCCCGTCGCAGCCGTCCCGGCCGTAGCCTTCGCCACGATCGCAGCCGTCGGCGTGATCCCACTCACCGCGTGAAACTCAGCGAGTTGCGCATCGAGCTGCGCCTGTTCCGCCGCGGCAGCCTGGTCCGCGCGCGCGGCGCTCGCCGCAGCACGCGCGATACGGGTCGGCGCATCAAAATCCGCGGCCAGATCCGACTCATTGAACAGATGCGCGGCGGCCGTCGCCGGATCGGTGCGCCGCGCGAACACCTCGGCGTAATGCGCGAACGAACGCGGCCGGTCGCGATGCTCGTAACCGACCATCACCGCATCGATATCGAAACCGAGCGAATGCGCGTGCGCCGTCTCGCCGTGATACATCGCCACGCCGGTCAGCAGATCGGGAAAGAACCACACCGTGTCGAACCTGAGCGCGACTTCTTCGAGCGACGCCGCGCCGCTGCGCTGAATAAAACCCCGCGCGACCAGCGGCGGCACCTGCCCTTCGATCACCGCGCGCTGCGGATGCATGCCGCACAAACGGTACGGCTCGCCGCCTTGCAGATACGCGGCCAGCCACTGGTCCACCGGTGCGCGCTGGAACAAGGCCGGCGTCGCGCTCGACGAAAACCCCGGCGCTTCCTGCGCTAGCCACTTCGCGCCGTAGCGCCCGGCGTGACGCGAACGCGCCTGCCAGTCGAATGCGAGCGGACCGAAGCCGGCCGGCGCATAGCGAACCCAGTGACGCCGCACCGGCGTGCCCGGCAGTTCCAGGTTCGGCATCGGCCGTGTATTGACGCCCGCCAGCGCGGCGAAGCGGTTGCGCTCGTAGCCGCAGCCCACCGGATTGTCCGGATGGTGCGCGCCACCGAACGCCTGCGTGTACGCGAGGGGCATCGACACGAACGGCTTCGGCGCGTCGATCCGCAACCACGGCGCGTAACGCCACACCCGCTCGCCGATCACGTCGAGTGTCTTGTCGACGCCGGCCGCGCTCAGGCTCACCTGCATCCGATCAACCGGCTTACCTTGCGACGCATACGCATTGCCGCACAGCAGCAGTTCCGCGCGCGACTTCGGCAGCACTTCGTCGAGCGGCTGCGTGACGCCCTGCGTGGCCAGGGTCTTCAGCACGCCGGGCCATTGTTCGTTTTCCATCGCGAACCGCTGGACCGCTGCGTCGCCGAGCGGGAAAAAGCCCAGCGCCGACACGACGAAACGCCGCTCGCCGCCGATCTGATACGAGCGGGTCAGCGTGCCGAGGCTTAACGGTTTGACGATTTTCATCGGCGGCTCACAGGTAGATCTGGATCACGCCGACGATCGTGATCGTCGCATTCGACATCTTGATCTCGGGCACGGCGGCCTCCTCGGAGATCCGCAAGCCCGGACCGGCCAGCGAAATCGTGTGGCTCTCCGATGAGATCGTCACCTGGCTCTGAATGCCGGCCAGCGTCACGTCCGACGTCACGCCGGACATGTTGATGCGGCTCGACGCGCCGACCATGCTCACCGAGTTCACCGCGCCCTGCATGTCGACCGAGTTCGACACGCCGACCATGTTGGTCGACGTTTGCACGCCAGTCATCGACATCGACGACGAGATGCCCGTCACGTTGGTGGTGTCCGACATGCCGGTCACGCTCGTGCTGTTCTGGCTGCCGGTCAGCGAACTGGTGTGCGATTTGCCGGTGGTCGAATTCTCGGTCGATGAACCGACCACGTTGGTGCCGTGCGATTCGCCCGTGGTATTGCTGTTGATCGAGACGCCGGTGGTGTTGCTGCTGGTCGACTTGCCGGTGAGCGAGGTCGACTGGTTTTCCGTGATCGTCGACTTCGACGCGCTAATGCCCGTCACCGTACTCTCGGACGATGAATTGCCGGTCACGGTACTCAGATTCGTCACGTTGCCGGTGCTGGACGAACTGCCGTAGGTGTCGCCGAACACGTCGTTCACGCTGACGCTGACCGCCCCCGGATCGGGCGACGGCGACGGCTGCACGGCATCCGGACTCGACTTGCCCACCACGCTCTGGTTATACGTGCTGCCGACCGCCGAAAAATTCTGCTGCTGCAACGCCCAGCTATGTCCGTAGCTGCTGCCGTAGGAATACGACTGGCTCAGCAGGCCCCGCTCTTTTTTCTCGGAAGTCGCATGGCTGTAGCTCGCGCCTTGCGAGAAGCTCGCGTCGCGATACTGCCCGCTCGCATACGCGCTCGTGACCGTATCGATCGCGGTGTCGAGCGTGCTGTCCGTCACATCCGACGACGCCCCGAAACGAATGCTTTTGCTGTCGCTGTACGAGGTCGAATAATTGTTGCCGACCGAGGTGTTCGCGGTCCAGCCCGACGGCGTGACCACGCGCGAACCGTTCGCGTGCACGATGCTCTGGATCTCCGGCAACTCGGACTCGTCCTGCGCGCGCGCCACCACCACGGTAACGCCCACTTCCGGCACGGTCTGCATATGGCCGGCGAGTTTCACCCACACCGGCTGGGTGGACGCGTTGACCGCGCGGTCGGTCGCGAAGTTCACGTAGACGCCCTTCGCGTTCAGCGTCGATGGGCTCGCATCGCGATCGGTCTGATTGCTCGTGACCATCTCGAAGTTCTGCTTCGTGTAGTAGCGCCAGTCTTTCGGCGCGGTGCTGCCGTCCGCGTCCACCACGATCGCGAGCAGCGAACCCTGCTGCGTCTGTTCGATCGAGAACGGCGTGATCAGACTCGACGGATCGGTCGCGCTGAAGGTGTTCTGATAGTCGCCGTCGAGGCTCGCTTCGTGCGACACCTGGGTCAGCACGAAGCGTTGTTCGTCGAGCGACGGCTGGATCGTCATGCCAGCCGCGCCGCCCTTCGGCATCTGCAGCGTGAAGCCGTGGCCCACGCGCATTTGCGCGCAACTGCTGGTGCCCGAAAAACGCTCGGCGGAACCGCGCCGCGATGCTTCCGACAGACCCTGCGTCTCGCGCGCCTGCCAGTCGCTCACGCCGTACTGGAACTGACGGTATTGCGTGAACGGCAATGCGCCCGGCTCGGTGGCGCCGGCCGCAAAGGTCTGGAAGGTCGGAATCGCGTCGACGTCCCACGATTCCTGCTGGCGCGCGAGCACACACTCGACGCCGGTCGTGACCAGCGACTGCTCGTACGTGTATTGCGACACCACGTCCGCTTGCGCGAGACCGAGCGCGCTGGTGTCGGTCGACGTGTAGCGCAGCGGCCGGTCAAACGGAATCGACGGATATTGCGCGCGGTTCGAGAACACCACCGTGTGGCTGTTGCCGGTGTGCGTGAAGCAGTAGTAAATCTGCGCCTTGCCCATCAGGCGCTGCAATAGCGCGTAGTCCGATTCGCCGGCCTGCATCCAGTCCTGCAGGCGAATCTGCGCGAGGTTGTGATTGCCGCCGATCCCGTTCAGCGAAAACGTCACGTCGTGCTCGCGCATCAAGGTTTCGATCGCTTGCGCGACGCTCTGCTGCACCAGCATCCGGTAGCGGTTGGTGAGCGTGAGTTTCCACAGCGCGGGTTTGATGCCGGCCTTGTAGACGCCGGGCTCGCTCATCGAGAACGACGTGACGATGCCGTTGAACAGCGACAGCGTCGGGTCCGGCGCGCCGCCGTCGAGCGCCGCGGCGAAGCGTTCGTTCGAGGCGCCGGTCAGCGCTTCGAGTGTGCTGTCGGGTGTGCTGTCGGGTGTGCTGTCGTTAGGGAGCCGAAAATCCGGCCGGTCGATGCCGACCGTCACCGGCCGCCCGATCAACTGATCGAAGCGCATGATCGGTGCACCCGACGCTTCCGTATTCGCGCGCAGGTCTAGCTGGAATTCGAACGGCTGCGACACCTGTTCCTGGCCGCTGATTTTCGTCGCGCGAAAGGTTTCCGCGCCGACGGTGTAGCCGCCGGGCAGGAAGATCGCGACGTGCAGGAAGACGGCCGGCGCGGGCCGCTCGACCTTATCGATACGCGTGACGCCGATCGTGTCGAGCGTGCTCATTGCAGGGGTCCTTGCGGGTCGCCCGCGATCGCGTAGCTCACGGTGCGCAGGTCTGGGTTTGAGTCTGACGTTGCGTCGGTCCCCGCGTCGCCGTTCGCCTCCGAGCGCACTGCCAGCCATGCGGTCTGACCGAGACGCAGGCCACGATAGCGCACGCCCGGCGGCAACGCGGCGGTCACGAGCGGAATCGCCGGCGCCGTGACGCCGCTGCCGGGCGTGGCGCTCAGCAGCGACTCCGGCAGATTCGCCGCGGCAATGCTCAGGTCGACGGTGCAGTCGACGCGGCGGTCGAACAGCAGTCGCACCATATCGGCGAGACCGGTGTAACCGTTGAGCGGCGCGTCGTTGTCGGCGGCTGCCTCGGCGGCGCTCTGGTGGTGATGCGGATGGGTTGGCGCGGTCTGGTTGAACGGACCATGCGGCGTTTCCGGCTGCCACGGCGGCGGCAGCAGATTGCACAACCGCTCGTAATCGACAGCGGGCACGGTCAGGCGCACCCCGGCCATCTGATTCCACACCTGCGTGCCGAGCACCGCATCGCTGCCAAGCGTGCCCTGCTTGCCGAGCCCCGACCATTGCGCGGACGACAACGGCCGCCAGTCGCCCACCAGTTGTTCGAGTTGCGTGTCCGGCATGCCGAGGTACTGGCGCAACGCGGCGAGCGCTGCGGTGGCGCTGCGGCGCGGATCGGCCAGCGTCGCAGTCATGCCGAGCCATGCGCGGCGCGGCAGCACGATCTGCGCCTCCGCGTCGAGCGACGCCATGCCGGCGATGCTCGCCAGAAAATCGGCCTGCAACGTGTCTTGCGGCAACGCGTAGTCGAGCGCGACGTCCTGGGTCGCCTTCAACTGATGCCGCAGCACGTTGATGCGATGATTGAACACGTCGAGAAACGCGGCGAAAGTCCGGTCGTCGTCGCGCAAACGGTCACGCACCCACTCCAGAAACGGCTCCGGCAGCGGCCCGAGTTCGCTCGCCACGCTGTAGTTCGGCGTGCGGATCTCGACCACCTCGCCGTTCTCGACGCTGGTCAGCGCCGTGGTCAACGCGGCGCCGAGCGTCGCGGCGAGCGGCGCGTTGATCGCTGCGTTCACCGGCGCGTTCAGCAGCGCATGCATGGCGCCATCCGGCAAATGACGCATCGCGGCCCGGCCGCCCGGCGTATCCAGCAGATCGGCGGCGTCGAGGCGGCGACAACCCGTCACCTCGACACCCGGAAACGCCGGCGACAGATCGGCGGTAAAACGCAAGCGGCGCGCGAAGCCGGCGAAACTGCGCGTGTCAGCCTCGCCGCTCATGAGCCGCCACGTCAACAACACCTTGAGGCGTTGCTTCACCGACGGCCGCGACGAATCGCGCACGCGCAACAGGCGGACGAGTTGAAACACGTCGATACGTTCGGGCCGATCGAATAGCAGTTCTTCTACAGAACCGGCTGGAGGCCGACTAGCTGAGGCCATTCGCGCAAAATTCCCTTGATATCGTTGACGCTGATCCGCAGCGCGACCCCGGCGTTGACCGCACCGTACAACGCGAAGAAATGCCGCAGCACTTCACCGAACAGAATCACGCTGCCTTCCGCGAAGCTCGCGCGATCGAGCCATAGATCGACCCGCAAACCGTCGACGAAACCGCGCCATGCATCGTCGCCACGGCGCACCATCACGCGCGCGGTGCGCATGTCGCGGATGCCGTCGATCTGTTTGAAGCCGCTTTCGCCCCGCATGCCGACGTGCTGCTTGAGCAGATCTTTCAAGGCCGGCAGTGCGTGCTGGCCATCGGCGAGCGACAGCCGGTTCAACGCGAGTTGCGCGGCAAGCGCCCAGGGCCGCGCGCCGATCAGCCGCGGGGTCTGATGCGAGCTCACCTGCCCCACGATCGACGCGCCCGAGATCGGCCCAGCGCCTTCGAGCCGCAACAGATCGCCCTGACGCAACTGCTCCGGCAGATTGCGGTTGGTGCAGAGCGCCGAGCCGCCGAGCGTTTCGTCCGCGGGTCGTGCGAGATTGAAGGTAGCGTCCAGAAACGACACATACAACTCGGTGCCCTGCACGTCGCCCAATTGCGCTTCCTCGCGGCGCGTCATGTAGAAATAGTGCTGCGATTGCAGCCGCTGGAAATCGTCCATCGAGAAATACGGCGCCAGCGTGCGCGGCGGTTCGCCGGGCCGCGTCGAGTACAACTCGGTCAGCGAGTACACCTCGCAATAACGGTGATCCCCGGCGTTGCCTTGCAAGCGGTATTCGTAACGCGTGTGATCCAGTGCAATCGGTTCGAGGCGTTGCGGATACAGGTTGATCAACGGGACGCAGTTCAGGCGTAACAGATCGCGCGGCAGCGTGGCGACCACGTCGAGCGGCTGCGTGCCGATGAACATCAGTTCGAAGGCGGTCGCGCCGCTCGTGAAGGCGAGACCTTCCACGTCGAAGAACAGGAATTTCTCGGGAAAAGCGAAGTATTCCTGCAGCAGCCGGTAGCCCGGGTGCGTATTGGCGCTGACCTGCAACATCGCTTCGTCCTGCGCGAAGCCGCGCCAGGTCAACGCGCTCAACGGCACATCCAGGCGCGCGCCGGACGGTTTGTTGTCAGCGTCGAGCGGTTGCGCGACGATCTTCGCCAGACCGAGCGCGAGCATCTCGTAGAAGGTGTGCAGGTCGTTCGGCGCGCAGTTCAGATAGAAGCGCAGCGTGCCCAGTTGCAGCTCGCTCAATGTGCCGGTGCCGGTGCGCCGGAGCGTCACGCTCAGCACCGAGCGCAGATTCGGGTTCTTCCAGTCGGCCGGATCGAGCGAGCGGCTGCTCGGCGCCACCAGATCGATGTGCATGACCTCGAGCGGCACGAGCGGCGTGTCGTAACAGGTCATGAAGCGGCACGCGACCGGATTGCCGCGCATGTCGCGGCCTTTCGCGGTCATCAGGCGCTTTCGTTCGAGCACCTGGCGCTTGGAGAAATTCGCGCCGTCGGCCTTGACGTCGAGCGCGGCAATCGCCATGGACGGCAACGGTGCCGACAGATGCGGATACAGGTGATCGGTCAGTGCGTTGGGCAGCGACGCCTGGCCGAGATCGAGCTGATAGCGCAGACGTCCGGCAAGAAACGCGAACGACTGCACCAGCAACTCCACCTGCGGATCGGTGGAACGGCCCTGACTCAAACCGAGCGCGCCCGCCGCCGCCGGAAAACTGCGCGAGAAGATCGCCGCGTCGCCGCGCAGCGCCGCCAGCTCCGCATTGAAGTAATCGGCCAGCGTGGTATTGGCAAGCTTCATCGCAGCATCACCTCCAGCGCGGCGCCGGTGGCGGCATCGAGCAGCACGCGAAACGGCTGTGCGTCGGCGCTGCGCAACACGCCCGACACGCGCAGCCGGTTCGGCATCAGCGGATTCGCGTCGGGCACGAGCGTCACCTCCACGTTCGCGAGGCGCGGCTCGAAGCGCTCGATCATCCGCTTCAGACGCGCGGCGTAGCGGGTCAGGCCGACCCCGCCGTTAGCCGACACATCCACCACGTTGAGCATGCCGAAGCCGAGCAGATCGCTCGCGTCGCCGGCGCTGCGCGGACGCGTCGCGACCATGCGCTGAATCTGCTCGGCGACGGCCACGCCCAGATCCACGGGCCGGGCATGCGCCGCCGAGGTGGGCGTCGCGTCGGCGAGACGTTCGAACAGATAGCGCATGAAGCGTGAACCTCGTATGAAGCGGAAGCTGACAGGCGGTGCGGCTGCGTTCAGTCGGTAAACTGACCGATCGGGCGGTTGCGCGCGATCGACCAGCCGGTCGCGAGGTTACCGGCCGGCATGGTGTCCGCGCGCTGCACCGTGTACGTCCACAGAATTTCGGTGAAGTTGAGCTTGAACTGCTCGGTCGGCATGTCGTCCGGATGCGACTGGAACTGGATTTCGCTGATGATCGCGTCGCGCAGCTGGAAGGTCAGAATGTTGCCGGTCAGCTCGCCCGAGTTGCGTGCGATATACAGCTTGGTCGGCTGCGCCTTGCCCTTGCCGAGCGGTTGTGCGCGCAAGCAATACTCGTAGAACTTCACCGAGGTCTTGTCGACGTACTTGGTGCAGGTGAACTCGGTGATGATCGGACGACCCGAGGTCCGCGCCGAATTGCTGACGTCGGTGGTGATCTGCTGTTTCATGCCCTGGTGAACCGACACGAGCTCGATACATTCGCCGAGCGCGAGCACCTTGTCGCGCCAAGTGTCGTCGATCAGGCTGCCGCCGTTGTCCCAGTTGTTCGGGCCGCCGAATACGTCGGAGTCGCCCGGCTGCAACAGAATGAGGTCCATCGTTGTTCCTTAACGTTATGAGCGATCAGCCTGCCTTGGGCAGGTCGGCCACGAGCCGGATCGAGGTGGTCAGTTCTTCGAGCTGGAAATGCGGCTTCAGGAACATGGTTGCCTTGTACGAGCCGGGCGCGCCCGGCACTTCGGTCACCACGATGCTCGCCGAGCGCAGCGGATAGCTGGCCTTGATTTCCTGGGTCGCGTTGTCGTCGAGCAGCACGTATTGCGCGATCCAGGTGTTCAGATACGCTTCGAGCGTCGCGCGATTCTGGAAACCGCCCACCTTTTTTCGCACCAGCACCTTCACGTAATGCGCGAAGCGCGACGCCGCCAGCATGTACGGCAAACGCGCGGACAGTTGCGCATTCGCGTTGGCTTCGTCGGACAGGTACGTGATCGGCTGGTTGACCGTCTGGCCGCCAAAGAACACCGCGTTCGACGAACCCTTGCTATGGCACAGCGCGATAAAACCGAGGTCGCTCAATTCTTTCTCGCGACGGTCGGTGATCGCGACTTCGGTCGGGCAGAACAGCACCTGCGAACCGCGATCGGTGCGGTACTGGTAGAGCGGCAAACCGTCGACCAGACCGCCACCCTCTTCGCCGCGAATCGCCGCGGTCCACTGATACAGCGCGAACGCGTTGGTGATGCGCTGCGCCAGCGCGTAGGCCGCGTTGCCCCACAGGAACTTGCTGTCCGAGTCGATATCGGCGAACTTCACGCCGTTCTGATCGGCGTTCACGTTGGTCGGATCGGTGCTCGGGCGCTGGCCGTCGCTGGAGATGTCTTCGATGTAATTGAAGCCGACCGGCGCGACGGTGTAGTCGTACGGCAGGCGCAACAACAGACGCGGCAGCACCAGCGTGGCGTAGCGCGAATCTTCGGTCTGACGGAATGCGTTGAACGAAATCCAGTCGTTGCCTTCGAAGATTTTCGCGAGGTCGCGCGGCTTGCCGAGTTGCGAATAGTCGTCGAGGCCGAACATCGAAGGCTGCGCGCCGGCGATCAGCGGCGCGTGCGCCGCGGCGGCCACCTGCGTGACCTTGCTGAGGAACTCGATGTCGAGGAAGGTCTTGCCGATCGGGTAGTCCATGATCAGCACGCTGAACGGATTGCCGCCCAGGGTGCCGTATTCCGCTTCGTACGTGAGCTTGAACATCAGGCTCTGATCGAACTCGACGGCAGTCTCCAGATCGTTCGACAGTTCGTCGCGGCGCGTGTTGAAGACCTTCAGCTTCAGCATCGTGCCGGTCTCGGTGTTCGCCACCAGGTTCGCGATGCTGCGCCAAGTCGCTTCGAGCGTCTGGAACGAATCCGAGTGCAGGATCGCGTCGATGTTCGCGCTAAGCTTGCCGTCGATATCGACGACGGCGGCGTCGATCCACTGCGCCGCGTGCATCACCGGGGCGGGTTGCGGTTGCGGTTGCGTTTGGCTTTGCTGTTGCGCCGGCGGGGCGTCGACTGCGCTGAGCACCACGTCGTTGAAGTAGCCGAGCAAGGCGAGTGCGTCGCCCCAGTCGGGCGGGGTTTCGGCGGGGGGGCGGTGCCGGTGGTGCCGGTGGTTCCGGTGGTTCCGGTGGTTCCGGTGGTTCCGGTGGTTCCGGTGGTGCCGGTGGTGCCGGTGGTTCCGGTGGTGCCGGTGGTGCCGGTGGTTCCGGTGGTGCCGGTGGTGCCGGTGGTTCCGGTGGTGCCGGTGGTGCCGGTGGTTCCGGTGGTGCCGGTGGTGCCGGTGGTTCCGGTGGTGCCGGTGGTGCCGGTGGTTCCGGTGGTGCCGGTGGCTTGCGTGTTGGCGCCTTGGCCGTTGTCCGCGCCGCCTTGTGCGTTGTCACCGCCCTGGCCGCCCGCTTCGCCACCTTGCGTACCGGTGGTTTGCGTGGCGCCTTGTGTGTTGTTGCCGCCTTGCGTGCCGCCGCTGTTGCTGGTCGGAGCAGGCGGTTGCGTCGTCACCAGATGGCCGAGCAATTGCGACAGCACGTTGTCCGGTGTCAACTGGGTAGGCGGCAAGAGCGGCTTGGCGGCCGGCGTTACGCCGAGCGTGCGCCATGCGTCGGACGGCGATGCCTGGGCCGTCCCGGTTGTCCCGGTTGTCCCGGTTGTCCCGGTTGTCCCGGTTGTCCCGGTTGTGCCGGTTGTGCCGGTTGTGCCGGTTGTGCCGGTTGTGCCGGTTGTGCCGGTTGTGCCGGTTGTGCCGGTTGTGCCGGTTGTGCCGGTTGTGCCGGTTGTGCCGGTTGTGCCATTGGCGCCGTTCGCACCATTAGCACCGCTTGAGCTATTCGCACCGCTGGCACCCGCCGTTTGCGCCGACTTGTACTTATCCGCGATCGCCTTGCGCAACGGCACCTGATCCGGCGCACAAGTCCGATCGAGCGCTGCGGCCAGCGCGTCGTCGATCTCGGCGCGCGCCTGCAGCATCCGCACATTGGCGCGCGCCGCATTCCGCGCGGCCAGCCGGCCCACTTTTTTAACCACCGAAATCGGCTTGAAGTCGTCGAGCGTCTCGAACGTCAGCTTGGTCGGATCGTGCTCGACGTCCCCGCCGGGCGTCGTCGGCGGCAACGCCACCTTCGACAGATCGACCATCGCGCCGGCCGCTTTCATGATGTCGAAAATGTTGTCGCGATCGATCTCGATGAACTCGCGCTGCTTGTACGGTATCGGCAGATCCGCACTGCCCGCATCGCCGGAAAGATTCGCGAAGATGCCGACGATGAACGGCAATTGCGTCGCCCGTTGCGCGCCGCCGGTCTCCACCTCGTAGGTGATCTTGACGCGCGGTGGTCGCACGCGCGTCAGCTTTTGCTGGACGTTGTCGTCCTCTATAAACCCCATGTGCTCGCCTCGCTTCAATCGGTTAAGAAAGAGAAGGCGAACCAGACCCAGCCTGATCGGATGCTTCTCTCGTCCATTCTTCATACAAGCTTTGTGCCAGCTTGCGGATGATATGACGCGAGCCTTGCTGCGTGGGGCTCACGGCCACGTGAGGCGGCCGCCGACCGCGTCGCGCGATGAGTACGAATTCACCCACAACGATGGCAAGCACGAGTGCGAAAAAACCCGCTTCGGCACCGTGACGCCTGATCGATCCGGCGGGTTTTCGACCTACAACGTGGTGGGATAAATTCACCTCGCTGTGGGTCGAATCGAACCCTGCGGCAATCGCGAACAGGCGAGCGTCGAGAACGGACGAGCGTGCTCCCCGCGCTAGCGCTCGATCAGCAAAGTGGAGTCGATGTAATGACCGAACGAACGCTGAAGCATTGCTTCGCGTCGAGGGGAAATCGGAAGAAGAAGATGACGAAGTGGGCGACCGTGGCCGCTCCAAACGCGTAGTGATAGCGCCAGGCTCAGCTCAACCCAACGCGCCTGAATCGCGCTGTGCGCGCCACAACAGGCGGTTGCCGATCGGCACGCACGCCACCAGCCCTTGCTCGAACAGCAACTCGAGCGCGGCCTGCGTGATATCGGGCGAATTCGCCGCGGCGTCCGTGCCGATCCAGACGAAGTGCACGCCTTCGACAGTATCGGCCGCTGCCGGATGATCGAGCAGATAGCGAAGGATTTGCAGCGCGGCGATTCGCGTCAGATCTCCGATCACGATGCGATCCGTCGATCACTGCGCCGACAGCGCCGGATGGGCCTGTCCGTCAATTCGAGCGGTCACGGGCCAGGCCGTGTTTGCGAACCAGCTTACCGAACGCGCTGCGCTCCTCGCCGGCGAGCCGCGCCGCGAGCGACAGATTGCCGTTCGACTCCTCCAGCAGGCGGCGCAGATAGTTGACCTCGAAGCTGGCAATCGCCGCGGCCTTTTCTGTCTTGAACCCGCGCGGCACGTCGGCGCCACCGTCGGCCGAACTCGCCAAAGCCGCAATCGCAGCCGCTGCCGCTGCTGACGCCGTTGCCGGGCCGAGCGACACGAGATGACTGTCGGCGAGCAGAAACGCGCGATGGACCGCGTTCTCCAGTTCGCGAACATTGCCCGGCCACGAATGCGCGTGAAGATACGCCAGCGACTCGGCGTCGAAGCGCATTTCCTGCCGCGAATAGCGGCTGCGCAAGCGGTCGAGAAAGACTTGCGCGAGTTCGACCATGTCGTCCCCGCGTTCGCGCAGCGGCGGAATGCGCAGCGTGACGACGTCGAGCCGGTACAGCAGATCGCGCCGGAATTGACGCGCCTCGACCAGTTCGGCGAGGTTCGCATTGGTCGCGACGATGATGCGGACGTTCGCCTGGCGGATGCGCGTTCCACCCACGCGGCGATACGTGCCGTCCTGCAGAAAGCGCAGCAGCGACGCCTGCGCCTTGAGCCCGAGCGCGTCGATTTCGTCGAGGAACAGCGTGCCGCCGTCGGCCTCGCCGATCAGTCCCGAACTGTCGAGTTTCGCGTCGGTGAATGCACCGCGTTCATGGCCGAACAATTCGCTTTCCACCAGCATTTCCGGCAACGCGCCGCAATTGACCGGCACAAAGGCGCGTTGCTTTCGCTCGCCGAGATAATGAATCGCCCGCACGGCCATTTCCTTGCCGGTGCCGGTCTCGCCGAGCACCGTGACCGGCACTTCCACGCTGGCGATCTTTTCGATTTGCCGTCTCATCGCATGCATTGCCGCGGACGAGCCTAGCAGATTGAGACGAACGAACGGATCCATGCGCACCCCGGAAGCTGGTCTATAAATTTGGCCGTCCGCGAGCGCCTCGCGGACGACTTCTTTTCTTGTAGAGCAACGCGGCGAGGCCGCAATTTCTTATATAGCGTATAGCTGAATCGGATGTCGGGAGGCGGATTAGCGCACGCATTTCGCATATCCTCGATATGCGCTCTAAAGCATAACGGCTTTCAATTAACTTTAAAGAAATTGTGCTAATTGCATAACCGATATGTGCCATCCCTGCACCGGTGAATCGCAGCATAACGAATCGCGACGCGCGTAGCCAGAAGAAAAAACCACGAGCGATTACGGTCGGTTAACGGAGTGTGGCCAGGCTGCGGTGCAGTACGAGCGTTGCCTATGCGCTAGTGGATGGAATTTCGGTGGCTACCAAAATTTAATTAACCGGAGATGACAGTCTGCTACTTCATGTGCGGAGTCGTCAGGATGCGACCAATTCCGGCCACACTATATTTCGCCGTCCCGAACATTTCTCTTTCGTTGACACATAACGTTAAGTAGATCGACATGGGCGATCTCCCCCTGAAAACTTCGGCGCACCAGACTCGATAAACGGTGGACTAGATGCCCAATTTTTTCAGCGAGCCGCAAGAGCCATGCAGTCCGCTTTGACGAAAAAGCATGTGTGCGGCAGCACTTCGCGCCCATTGTCGATTGCAGGCGCGGGCAGTTCATCGGGGACCCGGATTGGCCATCCGGCAATCACAGGATTGCGCAAAAACCTGTATGGATGTACAGTGCCTCCCGATGGATGTCCGAACCTGCCCACGAACCGTGGTGCGGGATCTCGCGAGCCACGCCGCGTAGTCGTGACGCTCCGCAAACGTGGGGCAAGCCCAAGGAGAAAACATGTTTCGATTTGCGATCCGAGGTGCTGTGCTGCTGGCGTTCGCTTCGACAGCGGTAGCCGGCGAGCACTACATCGAGATCTGGAACCCGCCGGAAGCGCGGCTCCCGCAGCCATCCGTTAGCGGCAAGGGTATGGCGGGCAAGACGCCGCTCATTCCCCACCATGCATCGAGAGCAACGCCGCGTCGGGTTGCGGATCCGGTTACGAGATCCGCTCCGGGCAAACGCGTGGCGGACACCTTTAAAAAGCCCATATCACCACGCCCCACCGACATCCCTCGCATCATGACGCCTGAAGGCAATGTGCTTCGTGTGAACTACACCGGTTCGCCGGTCCTGGTGCTGCGCTGATCGAAACGTCCCTCGCGGCAAGTATCGAAGCTGTGCTCGTCATATGAGTCGCGTTTGAGTCACGTTTATCCCCGCGACTTCACCGGCTTTTCCATGCATGCATCGACGTCGATACTTTCCTGATCGTCACCCTGCGCCCGGCTCGCCAGCCGCAAATAAGCGGCCGCGAGTCGTCGAAGCTCGTCTTCGGATGCGTCTTCAATGCCGATCAATTGATCGTTCGCCGCGCGATGCGACGCGAGCAGTTCATTCAGCTTCAGATGCACCGCCACGCTGTCCTTGTTCTGACTTTGCTGGATCAGAAAGACCATCAAAAAGGTAATGATGGTCGTGCCGGTATTGATCACCAGTTGCCAGCCGTCGGAAAAGTGGAATAGCGGACCCGTCACGCCCCAGACGATCACCGTGATTGCCGCGACGCCGAATGCAACCGGTGAGCCGGCCAGCCGCGTGACCGAACTGGCGAAGGTATCGAAAGCGCGCGTGATGGGGTGGCGTGCCGCGTACGCTGGGCTCGCTGTGTCCGGGACGGTGCTCAGGCTGTCTGCGTAAGAGCCCGGTTTTGCTGCTCGCATGGCTGCCTCCAACGGTTGTGATCCACATCCGCTGGGTAGCATTTTGCGTGCCGTGTGGCTGTGGCATGTGTTGGAGGATCATGCCGCCATGAAGCATGCGGTTACGCACGGCGTCGACGCTGTTAGTCAGTACAGGCGGGACACGCTACCGTTGTCGCTGTGGGCTCGCTGACCGGCTTGCCTGTCGGCTTATTGGCCACCTTGTTGGCGACCTTGCTGGCCGAATGAGTTACCGCCTCAGCCACCCCAGCCGCAACCGTCGCACCCTGCTCCCCCCGCCCGAAACTCAGCAACACACCGAGCCCCAGCAAGGCGAGCGCGCTACCAAGCAGAAGATCGGCCGAAATCCCGACGTGATCGACCACCATCCCGCCCACCAGCGAGCCGAGTGCGATCGCCACCTGAATGATGCTGACGAACAAAGCCGACCCGGCTTCCGGCGAATCCGGCGTGGCGCGCTGAATCCAGATACTGAAACACAACGGCAATGCGCCGAACGAAACGCCCCACGCGAGCACGAGCGCCGTTACGCCAATCGACGAATGCTGCAACAGCGGCAACGATACCAACGCGACCATCAGCAGCGACACCATCACACCCAGCGAGATCTTCAGATTGCGCGTGACCGTGGACGACACCGCGAAGTTGGAGACGAACCCGATAATGCCGAAACCGAGCAGCAGCCAGGTAATCGTGGACATGTTCAGATTCGCATTGCGCAACAGGAATGGCGTGATGTACGTGTACGACGAGAAATGCGCGCCGAACACCAGCGCCACCATCAGCATGCTTTTACGCGGATGCGAACGGCGCAGCAACGTCACGAGATCGTGCAGGCGCAATGCCGCATTCGACGGCAACGACGGCACGAAGAAGAACTGCGCGACGAGCGCCACCGCAACCAGCACCCCGGTCGCCATGAACGAAGCACGCCACGATGCGAAACTCGCGATGAACGTGCCGAGCGGCACGCCGATCACCGTTGCGCACGTTACGCCAGTCAATATCGTCGCCATGGCGCGCGCGGAATCTTTCGGCCGCACGAGGCGGCCTGACGCCGCCGTAGCCAGCGTCCAGAAACCGCCCAACGCGGCGCCGAGCAACGCACGGCCCACCAGCATGAAAAGGAAATCCGGCGCAAAGGCGGAGATCAGATTCGACGCCAGCAGCAACGCGGTGAGCAGCAGAAAAACGCGCCGCCGATCCATGCGCCCCGCCACCAGCATCAGACCCGGCGCCGAAATCGCCGCGATCACGCCGGGCACGGTGACCATCAACCCGGCAGTGCCCGGCGAGACGCCCAGATCCGCCGCGACGCGCGGCAACAATCCGACCGGCAAAAATTCGGTGGTCACGAAGGCAAAAGCGCCGATTGCAACGGCGCCGACCGCGAGCCACGAACGCACGGACGACGATGCACCATCGTCCGTCGAGGCGTGGCTCGACGGCAGATTATCTTCCATCAACATAGTATTGTTTGCGGGTTACTTAACAACGAGTGGGATTGGAGCGGCAGTGCCGGGCTAATCGAGTCGCGGACTGCCCACCCTGAATAAAAAAGCAGGTCCTGTGGACCTGCCAGAGATTGCGTCACCGGAACTCAGTGAGTGAAAACCAGTATGCGCACACCATAACATCGTATTAAACCGCTCGCTGACCGCCCCGAAAAATCGCAGTCGCGCGTGGGGTTATTGATGCGGTCCTGGCGCGTGGGCATAGCGCTTGCGCAAGCGCACGCGAGCGCTGCTTCTTAACGATGTCATCGGGGGATTTGCATGAAAGCGGTGCGAAGTTGCGATGTCTGTCACGCGCACCGCACCTTCGCCCGCCGGCCCTTTTCATTGACCAAAATAAACCCGGCATAATGGCCCGGAAGAACACGGCTGGCTCTGCCGGCCGCCCATTTCCGATTGCCCCGCGGCCACGCCGCCATAAGACGCGTTCCGCACGCGCTGCACGGGCTGTCCCGCTTCTCCGAACGACATGTCGGTGGTTGCTTGCACCGATTCGTTCGCGTTCTGTTGCATCAGCGTGCGGCCCGACATACCGTCGCCTTCGCCGCTATCCGTCTGCAGCGCGCCGACACTCACCGGCACGAGCAGCAGAACCGCGCTTGCCATTGCGACCCATAGATAAAATTTCATGTCCAGACTCCTCGAATCCGGCGCAGCAGAACTCGTCCTCCCAAAGAATTGATCCGCGAAAAAACGCCTGGCCGCCCAATCGGGCCGACGGACGAGTCATTGCTAATGCATGACTGCTGCGGCGAGTCACCGAACTAAACGAACTATTCATTGCCAGACCTGCAACCGATGTCGGACGCGTTCTCGCGGCGCGCCGGAATCGATCGCCACAGGCTGGAAACGCGGATTTTGGCTCCGCTGTTCCGTTATAGGTCGGCCGCTCAGGAATTCAATCTCCGACTCGCAAGCTATGCGATTTGCCGTCGGACCGGTTCGCTTAGCCGCACTCGCGAACAAAATCCGACAAACCAGCGCGTGCGTTGCCCGCGCAGTGCGTTATGATGCTGCCATAACGTAAAAAAACGGCCCCACGCGAGGCACCGGCGAGAGACGGAAGCGTGGACGTGAAACCAGCCGGACGCACTCAGCGCATCGTCAACATCGTTCGTTCCCAGGCGGCCGCAAGGCTTATCCAGCCTTATCTGCCGTCAGGCAGTGCGCCGGAATACGCGCTGAATGTGCTTGATCGTGCCGATCGGCATAGCTGGTATTAATGGCAGCCTGACCGGACAAATGCAGTACCGCAATTTACGGAGCAACGTTATTTAACGCTGCCAGAAGCATTTCCTTCAATCGATAACCCGACCGCGGGCCGGCCCCATTTAGATGGGCTACAGGCTTACGCGGCTTTTCCTTGCAATCTGTAACTGACAGAACGCCGGACGCTTTAGAAGGACGAATATCTTATGGACGAAAGGAAGCGAGATAGCATGATTGCGTATCTCCGCCATCGCATGGAAGAGTTTGGTATCGAGCCGGAAGATCTGGCTGCGATATTGGCGGCCGAGCCCGCAGCTCAAAAGGACGCACGCTACCGTAGCGCGACCGGAGATAGCTGGGACGGCCAGGGCGACATGCCGCAGTGGCTCAAACAGGCAATCAGCGCAGGGCAATCAATCGACCACTTTGAATTGTCGGCAGCGCCGGCGCCCACTCCGCAGCCGAAGAAAAACGTGGACTGGAAAAACGATCCGTTCGCAGGCAGCCCGCTGGCCCGTTCGAACAATCGTTAATCCGGCGCTCACGCGTTGCAGGTGGTGAGTTGCGGCGGCACCGTGTATTGCGGCAATTGAATGAATGCGCTGATCTGCCGCACGATTTGCCAGAACAGTTTGTCGAACAGCCGCCCGCGTTCCGCCTCCGAAACGTCGTCCGCCAGCGGATCGGCAAAGCTCCAGCGATACAAAGCCGGTTCCCCCGGAAAGACAGGCGCGTAAGGCGCGGCGACGAAGTCGTCCATGGCCACGATGACATCCATTCGCGGTGCCCACTCGCCGGTGAATTCCAGCCAGCTTTTGGCGCCGAGTACGCCGAGTTCCGAAATGCCCGGCCGCAATTGCGCCACGGCAAATGGATGAACCCGCGCGGCCGGTTCCGGCCCCGCGCTGAATGCATCGAAACGGTGTCCCGCTAGTTCCCGCAATAAAGCTTCGGCAATAATGCTGCTTGCTGAATTCTCACGGCAGAGAAACAGCACCTTATATTTTCTGGTCACGCTCACCCCGTACCCATATATTTTTGCTTCTGTGCAGCATTCTGCCGTCGCAGTCTTGCGCCCTCGTGACACTACGATGACCTGATTGATGGCGCTACGGGAAGTTGTACCAGGGGACTCGACTCTCCGGCGCCGCGCAATGCTTCTGCCCGCCAGTGTAGCAGCGTGAACAACCATGCTTTCATTAAGCTGTCGCTCATGCGCCGATACGCTGCGTTTCGTCACATGACTGCGGCGCATCAATCTCGTCAACTCGCGGCCTCGCTGTCGCGCCTCTCCGACACGATCCGATTAGCCGCGTCGCTGCCTTGCACCGTCGCGGGAAGAGTCGGCTCGAACTGCATGGCGGCTGCGGCAGGCTTGCTAACTGCCTTGACGCCGTTCGCAATGCCCGGCGCCGCGACGTAGGGAACGAAGGCCGCCACTGCGACGACAATAATGAAAGTGAACATGAGCGTCGTACCTCGTGGAGGGACTGCGTGAAAGACCGCGTGAGGGATTGCCTGATGGTGGAGATAGGTCAGAACGGAACGGCATTCGCTCGACTCGCGTCGCGAACGGTAAGAACGTGTCTTTGATTCTAGAAGCGCGGCTTGCCGCGCTAAAGGCCGAGGTCTCTATCAAATCGGCCTACGTCTATGGTCTGGCGGCCAACCTGTCTTTCGTCACACCACGGCGGATTCTTCGGCCTCTTGCGATGGCTCGTTGTCTTGTTCGTTCTGCTGCGCTCCCGTGCGGCTCAAAAACGCGAACGACGCACACGCGGACAGCAGCGTGATCACGATCAATACGTGCAGCAAACTCGTGAACGCCTGCGTATAGCTGAGCGCGAGTTCGTGCCGGCTGATTTGCGGCAAACTCGCGGCGGCGCTTGCCAGGTCGCCCGTGGTCAAACGCTGCGCGGCTTCGGCAATGCGCTCTGTCATCGCAGGGCTGCCGTCCGCTGTTATTCGCGTAAGGCTGTGTTGCGCGAGGCCCGCGAGTATCGCCGTGACGATCGCGAGCGCAATGCCTTCGCCCGCCACCCGCGTCGTGCTGAAAATGCCCGTGGCCATGCCCGCGCGCTCCTTCGGGACGACACTCACCGATAGTCCGTCCATCAAACCCCATGGCATCCCCGCGCCGATGCCGACGATCAGCATCGGCACAATCGCGGACCCGCGCGATGCGCCGATGTCGACACAGCTCAGCCAGTAAAGTCCCGCTGCGGCGATCAGAAAACCGAGCCCCGACAGCACGCCCGCCGATATCCACCGCGTCAACGCAGCAACCAGCAGCGGCACGGCAAGCAACGGTGCCGACAACGCGATCATCAGCAGGCCCGCCTCCATTTCGCTGAGACCCTCCGCGCCGATAAAACGCAGCGGCAACATCACGATCAGCACGATGTAGCAGTAGCAGGTGCCGACCGGCAGAATCTGCACCCCCACGAAACGCGGATAGCGAAACAGGCTCAGATCCAGCATCGGCCTGGCGACGTGCAGTTCCACCGTCACGAACACGGCCAGCATGACCGCCGACGCGCCCAGCAGGCCGACCACCAGCGCGCTGGACCAACCGGCTTGCGGCGCCTGAATCACCGCAACGGTGAAGAGCCCGAGCGTGCCGGTGAAGCTCAGCGTGCCGGGCCAGTCGAGACCGGTGGCGGCCGGGTCGCGTGTTTCGCGCATGCGCGGCACGCCGAACACGAACGCGAGCGCGCCGATCGCGGCGATCGCCACGAAGATCGCGCGCCAGCCGAAGTGCGTGATCAACGCACCCGCCATTAGCGGACCGAATGCGAGGCCGAGACCGAAACTCGTCCCCAGCAGGCTGAACGCGCGCGTGCGGGCGTGGCCGGTGAATTCCTGCGCAAGCGCCGCGGATCCGCTCGCCAGCGACGCCGCCGCCGCGACGCCCTGCAGCGCGCGCAACGCATCGAGCCAGGCCACCGAAGGCGCCAGACTCAGCGCCACCGACGCCACGATAAAACCGCCCAGCCCGGCCACGAAAAGCCGCTTGCGGCCGAACTGATCGGCGAGCGCGCCGGCCGCCATCAGCAGGCTGCCGAAGCTCAGCATGAAGGCGTTCGTGATCCAGGTGAGCGCGCCCGCGCTGCCGCCCAGATCGCGCCCGATCGCGGGTGTAGCGACCGCGCCGCCCGAGAACGCCAGCGGCAGCACCAGCGCGGATAAACAGACGGCGGCAAGAATCAGCGGTTTGGCGCTGGCCTCGCCGTGTGACGTTACAGTTTTCATCGATCAGTCCTTCCCCGAAATCCGGCCGTGGCATGGCGTGGCGAACCACGAGCGCCGGCCGGACGCGCCCGCGAAGCACCAGCACTCAAAGGCGTCATTCTGGCGACGGCGACGGGGCGGATAAAGAGCCTCCAGGTCGTGACTGAGCGGCCTGAAACGCGACAATCAGCGATGCTGAAGACGTAGCGGCGGCTTGGGGATTCGCTAACTACACGGCAAAAGGTCGGCAGCGATTGTCGCCATCACGGCGACACAGCATTTCCGTCAGACGGATTTTTCCGGGCGGCCGTCACGTTCATACTGGTGGTGATCTTTTACGCCGATGCGGCCTGAACCCCGCGCGCGGCACACCATGACGGGACCATCGGATGTTGAACAGAAACGCCATCAGCTCGGGCGCCTATCTCGAGAGCTTCGATTCGCTGCCCAAAGAAATGCTCTGGACCCAGGAGCGGATCGACGCGTCGCTCGCGCAAACGCTGCGCCAGCGTCCGGACGACGGCGAGGTCTGGGTGTTCGCTTATGGCTCGCTGATGTGGAATCCGATCTCCGACTTCGACTGCCGTCGCATCGCGACACTGCATGGTTGGCATCGCAGTTTCTGCATCCGGCTGATCGCGGGCCGTGCAACGCCTGAACAGCCGGGTCGCATGCTCGCACTCGAACCGGGCGGCAGCACGCAAGGCGTCGCGCTGCGCCTGTGCGGCGCGACGCTCGTCGAAGAATTGCGGATTCTGTGGATTCGCGAGATGGTGACCGGCGCGTATCGTCCGACCTGGGCACCCGTGACGCTCGAAGACGGCACGCAAGTCCAGGCGATCGCCTTCGTGGCCGAGCCGCAGGATCAGCAATACGAAGGCGACGCGCGGGCGTCGACGATCGGCGCGTCGATGGCGGTCGCGACGGGCCTGTTCGGCACCAATGCCGAGTACGTGTTCAAGCTACAAACCGCGCTCGTCGATTGCGGACTCAACGATCCTTATATCGACGACCTCGCGGCCGAACTGGCGCGACTCACGAACCAGCCCGCGTGATGCGTCAGAACCGCAAGCCGTTCAGGAATTGAAACCAGAGACCCCCGAGTACACCGGCGGGATGCGCGGCGGAAGTGGGGTCGGTGGGTTTGTCTTCATGCTGTTCTTCGCGCTTGTCGTCACGCGTGTCCTCGCGCTTGCCGCGGCCCGCGCGATTCGCCGGCGCTTCACGCGTCGCGGTGCCCGGTTGCGCGGAAGCCGAACCTGAAGCCGCCGCCTGCGCCGAAGCAGGCTTTGCGTTGTTGTCGAACGCGGCTTCGGCAGTCGCAACCTCCACGTCAACCTTCGCTGCCGCCGCTGCCGTCTCGCGCCGCGCCCTCTGCAAGGCCGCCACGCTGTCCGCGATCTGCGCGGCTCGCCGCGCCTCGCAGCGGCGCCCGAGCAACACGCCGAACAGCACGTCGCGGTTGTGGCCTTCGTCGGCGAAACGCATGGCGAGCGACACCATCTCCGCGTAGGCCACTTCGTCGGCGGCTCGCGCTGCTGCTTCGCGCTCCGCCTGAGCCCGTTGCTGACGCGTACGCTGCGCCTCCCAACCGCGCATCTGCTCGGCGTAGACGGCGTCGTACACCTTGCGTTGCGCGGCGTCGGAGAGGAGCGCGTACGCGTCCTTGATCTCCTGAAAAGTGGCGCGCGCAACGTCTTCCGCGCCGCTGTTGCGGTCCGGGTGCCACTTCATCGCGGCCTTGCGGTAGGCCCGCTTGATTTCGTCGTCGGTGGCGTGCGTGGGCACGCCAAGCGTTTCATAAAGAGTTGCCATTGCCTGCTCGACCTCGCCGTGAATCGCGTCGCGGATCATCCTAGCATGTGAAAAATGTCAGCCATCTGCATGAGCGCGCATGAACCGGCGTGACCGCGATTTCACGCCAAGGGCTTCGCGCGTCGCACGCGGCCAGCAGAGAGACTTGGTGGCGCACGCGAAAACCGCCCCGCTTTTCGAACGCTTTCTCGCGAAGCTGTCAGTTCCGGCGATAAAACAGAATACGGTTGGGGCGCAAAATCCCAATCGCACGCGCGATATTCGCGCCGATAGACGACATTCACCGTCGAGCAATATCTCTTCAAAAAACACCGTCGCGCGAGCAACCCCGTCGATTCGATTCCTATCTTCCGCCATTCCATAAAACCAACAGAATTCCACCGATTACTTTCTACAACTCGCTTCAACCGCTTCAGATTTTTTCGGCCCAGCACATTAACCCGCTCACCTCGCGCGCTATTCGCGCAATCGCGACGCATTCGAATCGCATAAATAAAATTACCAATACCTTTCATTTTTAAAATCCGTACTTCCTCTTCATGAAACTTTTTGTATTTTTATCAAAAAAAGTTTGCTATGTAATTTTTTTTCTTGATATCTTCACGATCCCAAGAGGGTCTGTAATGTGCCGCATGGAAAAAAGTATGAAACCTGTCGGACGAAAGTAGGCTGATTGCATATGTTTTTCAGGCCTTTTTATTCCCGAAAACGAGGTTTCAGCATTCCCGCTATACGCCCCCATGCCGCTTGAGCAGACGAAGTTGACGTTAAAACGATAGGTCGCAGTTTCGGCCATGCCTGAGTGAGACACGAGAAAACGAAGCACTTTCATTTCCATCACCCGGTAATCCGACACGTTGAAATTTAGCGTGTCCCGTCTGTTCGCCTTCAGCTTCGCGCACGGTAAATCAGCGCGAGGCGAAGTGAATGGATGGGACAGCTTTATATGGTGCGGCGCAATATCGCCGCCAATCGCGTGGTGAGGTTCACGAGACCTCGCCAACCATTTTTGGCGTAGCTCTATTTACAAGCGAGAAAGGGGAAAAATTGAAACAGCGTGCATTGGCATTAGCCATAAAAAGAATAATCTGGGCCGAGTTGGCGTTTTCGGCTGCGCTCGCCGTACCGGCATTCGCGCAGAGCCAGCCTACTGCGGCGGGAAATACGGCCGCGACACCGTCTGTCAATAGCGCTACGCCACCGGCCACGAGCCCGGCCACAACCCCGGCGACCGCGTCCAAAGAGAAGGTTCAACAGATCAAGACCTTCGAAGTGACCGGATCGCTGATTCGCAGCGCCGACAAGGTGGGCTTCAATCAGGTTCAGAAGATCACGGCGAAGGACATAGAAAACAGCGGCTATACCAATGTGGCCGACTACCTGCGCAACGTGTCCGCCAATTCGGCCAGCAGCTGGGGCGAGGGATCGACCAACAGCTTCGCGCCGGGCGGCGCGGGCATCGCATTGCGCGGCCTCAGCGAAAAGTACACGCTGGTGCTGGTCGACGGGCAGCGTGTCGCGCCTTACGCATTCGCCGTCAACGGGACCGATCAGTTTTTCGACGTCAATACGTTGCCGCTGAACATCATCGATCGCATTGAAATCGTGAAGACCGGCGCCGTCTCGCAGTACGGTTCCGACGCCATTGCCGGTGTGGTGAACATCATCACCAAGCACAACTTTCAGGGCCTGGAACTGGGCGGCAGCTACGGCGGCGCCACGCAGAACGGCGGCGGCCAGGGCACGACCCGCTTCAGTATCCTGGGCGGTATCGGCGATCTGAATTCGGACCGGTTCAACGTGACGGCCGCGCTCAGTTACTACAAATCGAACGGCTTTCTGGCCTCCGACCGCGATACGACGCAGAACCAGGATTTCTCGAATCAGCCCGGCGGCCTCTCGAACCAGTCGCCGTCGTACTGGCGGCGCGGCAACGGCATCGGCAACGTGCCGCTGAGTCCTTGCCCCAACGGCGGCACGGTCGCGCCGGCCAATGCCAATGCGCAGACTTATGGTTCCGGCGGCACCGTCTGCCAGAACAACACCGCCTACGCGACCTCCCTTTCGCCGTGGACCGAACGCCTGAGCGCAAAGGTCCACGCCGACTTCAAGATCAACGACGCGATGCAGGCGTTCGCCGATCTGTGGGAAAGCAACAATACGACCAACACCAACAATTTCGTCGGACGGTTGAGTTCCAGCACGCAGACTTACGATCCCGCCACCGGCGGCGTCAACCTGATCTCGAACGTTGTGCCTGCAAGCAATCCCTACAACCCGTTCGGCGTGCCGACGCAGCTTCGCTACGCGTTCCCGGCCACGCAGTCGGTGCGCACGAGTTCCAATTTCTGGCGCGCCGCTACGGGTGTGAAGGGCTCGTTCACCACCCCCGGCATTGGAGACTGGGACTGGAGCGCCGCGTATACGCATTCGCAGAACACGGTGTCGAACACCTTTTCCAACCTGATCAACGCGAACGCGCTGACCAACATCATTCAGAACGGTGGGTTCGACTTTGCCAATCCGGCCGCGACGCCGAACGGCCTGAATGGGTTGTACGGCAGCACCTCGACGCAGGCGATCACGAAACTCGACGCGGTTGACGCCACGCTGGCGACACCTCATCTGTTCACGCTGCCCACCGGCGACGTCGGGCTCGGTTTCGGCACCCAGTTCCTGCATCAGAGTCAGTACATCGGCACCGGCGCGGGCTACGTGAACGGCACCTACGTCAATCCGTCGATCCAGTCCGTCGACGGCGAACGCAACGTGGCCGCGGTCTATTACCAGGTCGATATTCCGCTCCTGACGAACCTGACCTTCAGCCAGTCCGGCCGTTACGATCACTACAGCGATTTCGGCGGTGCGTTCTCGCCGCGTTTCGCGCTTCGCTTCCAGCCGGTTCGTCAATTGACGATGTACGGGTCGTACACGCGCGGCTTCCGCGCGCCGACGCTGATTGAAAACACCTCGTCAAAAACGTTCGGTGCCCAGGGAGCGATTGATCCGCACGATCCGAACGATCCGGGCGCTTATGTGTTGCGTGAAGAAATCCAGGCGGGCTCGCGCAACCTGCAACCGGAGCGGACCAGGAACTACAACCTCGGCTTCCAGTTGTCGCCGACCCGCACCACCGACATCGGCTTCGACTGGTACAAGATCCACATCGACAACGTGATCGGCACGGACGATATCCAGTCCGTGGTGAATGAGAACGATCCGTCGAAGGTCATCCGGAACCCGAATGGCTCGATCGCGTATGTTTTGCTGCCGTACCAGAACCTGGCGTCGCTCGATACGGACGGCTTCGAAACGACGTTCCGGCAATCGGTGGCCACCAAAATCGGCACGTTCACCCTGTCCGGAGACTGGACGTACGTGTGGCACTTCAAAATGCCGGTGGGTGGCGTCACGACCGATTTCGCCGGCAACAACGGTGCGCAGAATACGCCGTTCGGCGCCAGCTTCCCGCGCTGGAAGGGCAATACCGATCTGAACTGGAACTACCAGAAGTGGAATGCCACCTTGACCTGGGTTTATACCGGGCCTTACGCGCAAGCCATTCTGCCGTCGGGGAACTATCCCGGCATGAAGGACGGCGTGTCGTCCTATAGCCAGTTCAATCTGTTCTTCAGCTACACGGGGATCAAGCACTGGACGCTCTATGCGGGTGTCGACAACATCTTCAACCGCGCACCGCCGTTCGATCCGACCTTCATGAACGCCAGCTACCAGTCGGGTTACGACACCTCGCTGTACTCCTATGTCGGGCGTTTTGCCCAGATCGGCGCGACCTACAAGTTCTGACGCACCACTACCGGGCCGCCTGCGGCCCGGTTCTCCACTCCCCACGATAGACGAAAAAAAGGCCTCGCCACTTAGCGTAGCGAGGCCGAGTCCCATGTCAAGGAGATGTCATGGAGGAGACGATTCGATCATAGCGTCCGCCCAGTGCGCCCCCAACGAATCGTTCGCCATATGCTTATCCCGCATCGATCCAAGTGCATTCCAGCGCACATTCGCGAGCAGAAAAAAGACCCGCTGCCTCACGCGGGTTATATCGTTAGAACAAAAAGTCGCTTCGCGCAGCAGGCGATGGTCTTTAAGATG
This sequence comes from Burkholderia sp. 9120, assembly GCF_000745015.1. Classification (NCBI taxonomy): domain Bacteria; kingdom Pseudomonadati; phylum Pseudomonadota; class Betaproteobacteria; order Burkholderiales; family Burkholderiaceae; genus Burkholderia; species Burkholderia sp. 9120. The sequence continues at coordinate 4,837,267 of NZ_JQNA01000002.1, forward strand.
ACACTTCAAAGTCCGGTTCGTCCCGGCTTCGCTGCGCGCAGCCCCGCGCCGGCAAGCTGTGAGCCGTTACCGAAGGAGCATTTCGTTGACCAGTTTCGATCATCAGCGCCGGCCACTCGTTATCGGCATCGGCGGCACGACCCGCGCCGCCTCGTCGACCGAGCGCGCGCTCGGCTTTGCGTTGCGCGGCGCGGAAGCCGCCGGCGCACAAACCCGCCTGTTCGGCGGCACCTTCCTGCATAGCCTGCCCCACTACGCCCCTGAAAATCCCGCCCGCACCGACGAACAGCTCGAACTGATCGAAGCCGTGCGCCACGCGGACGCGCTGATCATCGCCACGCCGGGTTATCACGGCGGCGTGTCCGGGCTCGTCAAGAATGCGCTGGATACGCTCGAGGAATTGCGCGCCGACGAGCGTCCGTATCTGGACGGCCGCGCGGTCGGCTGTATCGTCACCGCGTACGGCTGGCAAGCCGCCGGTTCGGTGCTGACGTCGCTGCGTTCCATCGTCCATGCGTTGCGCGGCTGGCCCACGCCGTTCGGCGCCGGCATCAATACGCTGGAAACGCGCTTCGACAGCGTCGACACCTGCTCGGATCCGAAAGTGGTCGATCAGCTCGCCACGGTCGGCCAGCAGGCCGCGCAATTCGCACTGGCTTTTGCCTCGCATCGCACGCCTTCTGCCGCGTCGGTCTCCGGCGCGCAGAACGAAGCAGCACGCAACGAAACGCAACCCGCGCGCCTGTTGCACGCCGTTTAATCCTCTTCGAAACACGTTGCCTGAACGCCGTGGCGCCGCATTAGCGGTCCACGGCGTTCGCGCTTGTCCGAACCGTGCGCCACATAACAGACCACGGCCCCGCCACGCCGGATAGTGTGTGCGAGCACAACCGATATGGTCCGATGCGAACGGATGAAGTCCGTTCCCGAACCCCGCTGATTTGCTTACGACGAATGATTCGTTCACCGGCTGCGCAGTGCCCTCTACGCTTGATCCTGCCCGCCGACTCACCGGCCGCCCGACGCTGCCAATACGCGTCCCACGCGCCGGTTTCCTCGACAACGCAAGCGGGCATACTCACTGCCACGACCATGAATTCACATCTCCGCTACAAGGGTTACGAAGTCGCGCCGGTTGCGCAACGCCTGCCCAACGGCCTGTTCGCCGCCAACCTGACGATCGAGAAAACCGCTGCGAACCACGAGCAAGCCTATTCATTCGACGCGCTGGATTACTTCTTCGACGAAGAGCATGCGCTCGCGTACGCGTTCCGCTGGGGACGCATGTGGATCGATAACCACCAGTAACGCCATCCGCTACGGCCTTGCGTCGACCGGCGTCGACGCAAGGCAGGTTGTGCCAGAATAGACGACACCTCGAGCTCGTCCCTGCACGCCTGCCATGACCGACGTATCGACCGTTGTCGCCGCCCTCCGCTGCCCGCTTTTCCCTGCCCCTTCCTCCCGTACCGATCCGGCGGTCGTAGCCGAATGGCCTGCGTTCGCGCGTGCCGCACTGCGCTCGCTGCCTGCCACCAAACCCATCGCGCCGACCCGGCACCCTAACCTATGGAGACACCGGCCATGACATGGACCGTCGATGAACAACTCGCGCTAACCGCCACCGACGCCATCGCCGCCATCCAGTCGGGCCGCCTCAAAGCCGCCGACTACGTGGCCACGCTGCTCGCGCGCGCGGCGTCGCTTGGGAGCCTCAACGCGCTGACCACGCTCGACCTCGACGGCGCGCTCGCCGCCGCACGACGCATCGACGCGTTGCCGGCCGCCGCGCTCGCGCAATTGCCGCTAGCCGGCTTACCGATCGTCGTGAAGGACAACATCAACACAGCCGGTTTGCAAACCTCGGCGGGCACGCCGGCGCTGGAAGGCTTCATCCCGAAGGCGAACGCGCCCTCGGTGCAGCGTCTGATCGACGCCGGCGCGATCGTGCTCGGCAAGGCCAACATGCACGAACTCGCGTTCGGCATCACCAGCACGAATCTCGCCACGCACGCGGGCCCGGTGCGCAATCCCTACGATCCCACGCGGATTCCGGGCGGTTCGTCGGGCGGCACCGCGGCTGCGATTGCCGCGCGCATCGTGCCCGCCGGACTCGGCACCGATACCGGCGGCTCGACGCGCATTCCGGCGGCGTTGACGGGCACCGCGGGGTTTCGTCCTTCGGTCGGCAATGGCGGCGCTGAACGGCGTTATCACGACCCGGACGCCGTGGTGCCGATCAGCCATACGCGCGATACGGTCGGGCCGATGGCACGCACCGTCGCCGATATCGCGCTGCTGGACGGCGTGATTACCGGCAGCGGCGCGTTGCCGGATATCGCGCTGAGCGGCTTGCGCATCGGCTTGCCCGCGTCGCTGTGGGACGGGCTCGAGCGCCAGGTAGACGACATTGCGCGCGACGCGTTGCGGCGGCTCGAAGCAGCGGGCGTGGTGTTCGTGCCGGTGGCAATGCGTGAGCTCGATCATTTGAACGGCATGGTGGGCGGCCCGATTGCGATCCACGAGGCGCGCGACGACGTGCCCGCCTGGCTCGTCGCGAACGACGCGCCGGTTAAAACCGTCGCCGAACTCGCGGCCCGCATTGCGAGCCCGGACGTCCGTGCGATTTACGACGGCGTGCTCGGCGACGTGCTGGCCGCGCAATACGACGACGCGTTGAATCTGTGGCGGCCGCGTTTGCGGGCGTACATGGCCGCGACCTTCGCCGACGAGCGGCTCGACGCGCTGCTGTTTCCGACCACGCGTCTCGCCGCCGCGCCGATCGACGATGTGTATGGCTCGTCGTTCGTCAGCATCGACGGCGGCGAACCGATCGACACCATGGACGCGTTCCTGCGCAATACCGATCCGGCCAGCACGGCGGGTATTCCGGGGCTGTCGCTGCCTGCCGGCATGACCCCGGGTGGCTTGCCGGTCGGCCTGGAACTGGACGGGCCGCTGGGTGAGGACCGGCGGCTGCTGGCAATCGGCGTCGCGTTCGAGCGGTTGCTCGGTGTGCTGCCCGCACCGACGCTTTGATCCGCGCGCGACCTCCTTTGAAAATACCGACGAAATACCGATGATCGCACCGACAAAAACGCCAACCGATGCACCGTTGAAAACACACACGTCCCGCCTGTCACGGCGGGCTCTTTCGCGCCGCAGCGTCGGCCTGTTGTCTGCGATGGCCGCGCTGACCGTCGCGCTCGCGGCCACTGGCTGCGCACGCCTCGCCACGATCGATTCCAACGCGCTGTGGAAAATCGTCGACCTGCGCTGCGTGCCGTCGCAACAGGCAACCGGCACACCGGGCCAATGCACGACCGTCGATCTCGACCAACGCTATGCGATCCTGAAGGACATTGTCGGGCGGTCGCAGCATCTGCTGATTCCGACCGACCGCATCACCGGGATCGAAAGCCCGCTCGTACTGGCGCCGCACGCGCAGGACTATTGGGTCGATGCATGGGATTCGCGCCGTTACGTCGAGCAATCGGTCAAGCGCACGCTGCCCGACAATCAGCTCGGCCTTGAAATCAATTCGAAGTACCGGCGTTCACAGAACCAGTTGCATATTCACATCGATTGCATGCGTGGCGATATCAGCGACGCGCTTGCACGTCACGCGAAAGATGCACCCGGCGAATGGCATTGGGACACGCTCGACGGCAACCGCTACCGGATCATGCGCGTCACCACGCTGACGAACAGCGGCAATCCTTTCCGCGTCGTCGCACGCGATAATCCGGGCGAAGCGGCGATGGCCACGCAGACCATACTCGTGACGGGCGCGGGGCCGTCCGCGCAACAGGACGGCTGGCTGCTCGTGAATAGCGGCACCGAAGTGGACAACGGCAGCGGCACGGCGGAGCCCCTGCTCGATCACGCCTGCCGCGTGGCGGACGCGCATTGACCACCATTGACCGCCGGATCGGGCCGCACGCGCGCTGGCGATATGTACCCCGCCTAAGCACGTTCGGGCAGATGCATTGCTGAACAAAATGGTTCTGGCGGCGCCCATGGGTCCGTAGGATCGGTCTGAACATGCACTTCGACCGATCAAGCCCATGGCGTTTTACCTCGACGATACGCAGCGCAAAACCCTCGCCCAACTCGCGACAAGCTGGACATGGCGCACGCAGTGGCCGACATGGACGCTGATCGTCACGATTTACAGCGGATGGTTCGGTGTTGCCACCCATGCGCGCGAGCTCGGGTTGCCGCTTACCGTCGCACTGCTGGCTTTGCTCGGCGCGTGGTACATGTCACTGCAGCATGAACTGTTGCATGGTCATCCAACCCGCTCGCGCCTGTTCAATGCAGCACTCGGTATCGCGCCGCTTGCCGTGTGGTTTCCCTATGGCATCTATCGCAATTCGCATCTTCAGCATCATGACGATGCGCATTTGACGCACCCGGAACGCGATCCGGAAAGCTACTTCGTCAATGCATTGGTGTGGCAACGCGCGGGGTGGGCGATCCGTGCGTTGCTGACGTTCCGCAATACGTTTATCGGCAGATTGCTGGTTGGCCCGGCGTTTTCTATTGCAGCAACCGGTGTGGATGCACTCACCAAAGTCAGGCGCGGTGATTGGCGAGATGTGCCGGTGTGGTTTGCGCACTTTGCGGCGTTGACTGCTTTAACGCTGTGGTTGCGGAATGACTGCGGAATTCCGGCGTGGGCGTTTATTGTGGGTGTGGGTTACGGCGCGTTGTCGCTGGGTTCCATTCGCTCGTTTCAGGAACATCGCGTCGCGCAGGCTTCTGAACATCGTACGGTGATTAACGAAGCGTCGTGGTTCTGGCGGCTGCTGTTTCTGAACAACAACTATCATCTGGTGCATCATGACCTACCGCATGTGCCGTGGTTTGCGCTGCGGGGAATCTATGAGATGTCGCGTCAGCAATACGTTGAGCGCTCAGGTGGCTTTCTGGTCCGGGGTTACAGCGAATGGGTCACGCGCTATGGATTCGCTGCGGTCGCGCATCCCGTGGCGGCCGCTTCGTCCGACGTAGACCGGCGAAATCCGTCGCTCGGAACGCTCGCCAAATTCACGAATGAACGAAAACGCTCGACTCACGCACGAGCGTACCGGCGTCGCCCAACGGGTTTTCGGTGACGACCTCAAGCCGTAACTGACGATGCCGTCTGTGGTGCCATTCAACACCAAAGGGACTCCGGACGCTGCTGGCACTCGCGCTCAATTAGCCTTCAGCACATAAGCCGATTGACTATCGGGCCACCAGTTAATAACAAGAAGACGTCCAGTACTGACCTCAAGCGACTTGTTGAACGGGTCCAGAATTCCGGATGAATAATGAAACGCGCTGCCGTCCTTGGTCTTGATGAGAAAGATGACCGGCATCGACCGTAAGTCCTGCGGATTCGTGCACCGGATGATTTCGATGTTGGCCGGGTCCGCGTTTCCGGAGAAGCCGCTTCGCACCCCATCGCCGGGATATCCGCAGGCCGGGAAAGCCCAGCCATCGGGTACTGATGGACCGGTCAACTTCAGATAGCCGGCGGATATACCACCGCCTACATCAGGAGCGCTTCGGAAAAACTTGATCTCCGCGGACTCCGCCTGGAGCGACTGGCGACGCGACTGATCGACCACCTTGTATGAGCCGCTCAAATCGTTCTCATCAGACTGGCTCGATGGAACCGTGGTGACGCATCCCGTCAACAGACATGCCGTGGCAGCTACGGCGAAGACTGCCCGCGCGGCATTATTTTTGAGCGTGTTTTTCATCGTTGTGACCTTGTCTACATCGTCGGCAAAGTCTGTTTATCGGCATTTTCTTTGTGCGCTTTAGCCACATGCCTCAAAAGGCACACCGAGTTTGCTCTAATCCATGCTCCCGCCTTCACCCCACCAGTCCCGGCAATACCCGCATCAAGGCACCCGCGCAATCAATTGATGATGCGCGGTCTCGCCAATTGCGCCGCGCTCGCTGCCGTGCGTCTCGTTGTCGGAGTGATACACCACGAGCACGGCGTTGGCATGGCTCATCCGAGCCGGTGCAACCATGCTGACGTTTGCGAAGCCATTCGAATCGGCGACAAAAGAGTTGCCGTTTCCCGTACCGTCAACCGGCGTGAAACCAGTGGGTTGCTGGTCGAAGTGATTTTCGAAAAGGCTGAATTTCCCACCGGGTTTCAGGCCGTGCAACTGCACCGTTACGTCTTCCCGACCATCCGCGCGCGGCTTCAGCATCACGGTGCCACCGGCTGTGAACCATTGCCCGGCCGTCATCCCCAAGGGCGTACCTTTAGCCGTATAAAGATCCGTTGCGCCGGCATCGTCAATCTGTGCGTTGCGCACACCCGCAACATGTTCGATACCCTGCCAATAGCGCTCCGCCTGGGCGCTTTTGTCGTGCACGAAGACCTGCGGGTCGAGAATCGTTGGCGACGTCACCTCGCGGGAAAAATAGGCGGCATGTGTTTCGAACGGCAGCGTGACCGTCGGGTTGGTCTGCGCGTGCGCGAAGGCCGACAAACAGGAAAGGGCGCCAATGAGAAGAGAGATCAGTCGCATATTCAATGAAAGAACCGGAAGATTGTTATCGAAGAGACGTCGACGCATGGCCCACCAGGTTAAGACGAATTTCCTTGTCGCAATGACGCAGCGCCCCACCCGTTTCGCGCTGAGATCCGGAGCCGGGAAGGCCGTGATAAAAATGAACGGCAGCGTAGAGCCGAATTGAAAAAAAGCCGTTAATGAAGCGCGCCACGCGCCGTTTTCGGGTAGAGCGTCTCAAGTGCCTGCTCGAACGTTGCTCGCGAGAACGGCCCCAGATGCATTGCCAGCAGCTTGCCGTTCTGGTCGTAAAACAGCGTGGTCGGGAACGCTCTTGCGCCGACTGCGCGCGCAACGGCAAGGTTCGGGTCACGCGCGAGGTTGTGCAGCACAAGGCCGTGCTCCGTCACAAAGTCGTTCACTGCGGTTTCCGACTCCCCCTGATTGATAAACGCGATGTCCACCTGCGTGAAGTCTCTTTGCGCTTCGGCCAGAACGGGCATCTCGGCTCGACATCGCCCACACCAGCTCGCCCACAGATTCACGACTAGCGGCTTGCCGTCGTGATGGGCAAGGGGCTGCGGGTTGCCATTCATATCGAGCACCTCTACCGCGGGCAGAAATGCTGCAGGCTCTCCCGTGTCGGAGAAAGCCGTCGCCAGGCCCCAACTCGCGCATCCGGCAAAAACCGCGAGCATCGCGGCGCGGCGCACGTGTCGCCGCTTCGCGAGCAGCACTAGCAGAACCATCGCGCCGGCTACGGCGCCCGGTACCGGCTCGAAGCCGAGGTCGCGGAAATCGAGCATTTTCAGCACGTCTCCCCGATAGGCCGGCAGGTATTGCCCAACGAACGCGAGTCGGGACACCAACAGTCCGGTCACCACGCTATACAGAATGGTCGTTTCCGCTGCAGGGCCGCCATGGTTGGCCATGCGCGCCACCCAAAGCGCAATGCCGATGCTCGCCAGAAGAATGAGCGGCGCGACCGGGAACGAATAAGGGCCGATGTTCATTGATGGGCGGCGCGTGCCGGAACCTTGCCCAGCAGGATATTCAGGCCTTCGGAGATCAGCGGATGCGCGATGATCGCGTCGCGCACCGCCGTATAAGGGAGCTTGCCGATCATGGCCATCTGTACGGCCGTCACCACGTCGCCGGCGTTCGTGCCCAGCATCGTGAATCCCAGAATCTGGTCCGAATGCTGATCGACCAGAACCTTCATGAAGCCCTTCGTCGCTCCATTCGTGCGGGCGCGCGGCACGACCGCCATCGGAATCTTCGCCACCCGCACGTCGATACCGCGTGCCTTCGCTTCGGTTTCGTTCAGGCCGATGCGGCCGAGTTCGGGTTCGATGAACAGAGCGTAAGGAACGATGCGGTTTTTCGTCGTCATGTTGCCGCCAGCAAGTTGCGACTTCAGGACGCGGTAGTCATCGAACGATGCGTGTGTGAACATCGGTGTGCCCGCCACTTCGCCGATGGCCCAGGTGTTGGCGGCAGTCGTCGCGAGCCGCTCGTCGACCTTGATGAAGCCACGTTCGTCCGTTTCGACGCCGGCTGCGTCGAGCGCCAAATTCGTCGTCACAGGCGTGCGTCCCGCGGCGACGAGCACATGCGTGCCCGACACCAGCGCGCCGCTTTCCAGTTCGATCGTGACGGCGTGGCCCGACGTGCCCGTCACCTTAACCGGCCTGGCACCGACCAGAATCTCGACGCCCTCTTCGGCCAGCGCAGCCTGAATTTCCGACGTGACGTCTTCATCCTCGCGCATCGCAACACGGGGCGCTTCCTGAATGAGCGTCACGCTGCTGCCCAACCGCCGGAACGCCTGCGCCATTTCGAGGCCGATATAGCCGCCGCCGATCACGATCAGATGGTCCGGCAGCGAATCCAGTTGCAATGCTTCGACGTGCGTGAGCGGTTGTGCGTCTTTCAGACCCGGCACGTCGGGAATCGCGGCGGTGGTACCCGTATTGATGAAAACGTGCTCACCCTCGATGATCCGGGCAGCGCCTTCGTTCGTCTCGACATGAATCCTGCGCGGACCGACGAAGCGGCCGGTTCCCAATACCAGATCAAGGCCCGAGCCGAGAAATGCTTTCAGATTGATGTCCACCATGCCACTCACCACCGAGCGCACGTTACCGAGCACCTTTTTCATATCGGTTTTCGGGCCTTCGGTCACGTCGCTATCGTGCCGATGAGCATTGCGCACATGTGCGATCCGCGCATTCTGAATCAACGCCTTGGTCGGGATACAGGCCACATTGATACACGATCCGCCGATCATTCCGCGCTCGATCAGCGCAACCCGCTTGCCGGCTTGAGCCAGGTCCATCGCGAGTGTTTTGCCGCCCTTTCCGCCGCCGAGGAAAACATATTCATAGTGTTCGACATTCGACATCGCCAACTCCAGTTTGGGTTATCGCCCGGTGCGTTTCAACGGGAAGCGCATCGGCTCGGATCTCAGTGGCTGAATTCTATGAGCCCAACCGGCGTTTGCCGACGCTCGCGACGCTCGAAAACTAGCTCGATCGTCTCAATTGCCGCTATGAGTGTGAATAAAGATGACTTGTCACTCGAGTAACCCAGGCTATCCATGCGTATCGGTCCGGCTCGTTTTCGCGTTTGGGATGACTTGCCGCGTGAGACACTGGACGCTCACTTGCGCGCTATCGCCGGGACCAGTCGATGCTGCGCGATGCGACATTCGTCGTCCGCATGGCGATTTTCTTCAATTTTGGGAGCTACCGGTTATGACCCGTTCCGCCGCTGAATCGTTCGCACTTCCGCCCCACGTGATCAGCTTGCCGAGTAGCGCGGATTTTTCGACCACGGTGGCTCGTATCGAAGCCGCATTCGCGAGCCGCCATATCACTCTTTTCGCCAAGGTGGACCAGGCGCAGGCGGCGGCAGGTTCCGGCGCCGTTCTTCGGCCGACAGTTTTGCTGCTATTCGGCAATCCCGCGGCAGGTACGCCGATCATGGCGGCGAATCCGCATGCCGCGGTTGAATTGCCGTTGAAAGCCGTAGTGTGGGAGGACAGCGAAGCACGTGTCTACGTTGATTACCTCGACGTGACCCAGGTTCTGGCCGATGGCTATGGACTCGATCCCGCCTCGTTCGAAAAGCTCGAGAAGATTCCCGACATGCTGCGCAGCGCGATTACCGTCTGAAGAGGCAAGCGCCCCGCGTGCTTTGCGGGGCGCGTCGCCTTTCGCCTTACCCCTCCCGTCCTTCCACCACACGTTGCTACGGCATACGTTCGTCTAGGGTCGCCTGTCCAAAGACGGCGCGCGGCTAGTCGTTCGTAGAATGGGACTGCAGTGCGTACGCATCTATTCTTGTCATCAAGATTGCAACGTCACAACCGGGAGAAATGAAATGCATACGATCAAGTGTCTTGAGCTATTCAAGGCAGTCGCAGAACATAAAAGTTTTTCGAGGGTCGCCGCTGCAAACAACATCTCTCCCAGTGCGGTGACGCGTGCCATCCAGGAACTCGAAACGGAACTAGGTGTCCGGTTGTTTCACAGAACAACGCGAAAACTTTCGGTAACGGACGTCGGCATGTCGGTCTACAACCGGGCGGTCTCGTTGCTCGACAACTATTCGGAGATCAAAGGCATCAGCGAAGCGTGCGCCGGTACGATGAGCGGAACGGTGCGGGTGGCGATACAAAGGCTTCTTGGATTTGACTCCCTGTCGTTAACGCTGGATCAATACATGCGTTCCCACGATAACGTGACGGTGAGCGTCGATTTTTTCGACGCCGGAGATGACCCCCTCGCCTCTGGAGCAGACCTAGCCATCTCGTTGCAGAGCGAAGTTCGTGATGTCTACATTGCCAGGCAGATTGATTCTTTGGGCATGTCGCTCTTCGGCGGCAAGCGGTTCTTGGCGGAGACCCGTGCTTTGTTCCCTTCTGATCTTCTTCCGCAACAGCGCATGTCACCTGGCGGAAGCCACTGGGATCTAATAGCCCGTGGATCAGAAAGGCACCTGGTGCTTCCTTGCAGCTCCCGTTTTCGCTCAGCGAGCCCGCAAGCCATTGCATCGGCTGCTGTACAAGGGTTTGGAGTTGCCTTGCTTTCGTCCGCGATAGCGAATCCTCACGTGAAAGCCGGAGAGCTTTTCCCCGTTTTTGAAGCCTGGAGATCGCTACCAGTGCCGGTGTCAATCAGCTATCGTTCTCGTCAGTTCGTTCCTGAGCGGGTGCGCGGCCTGATTGCTTACATCAGTGACACGATGGGTCTTCGGAATCGTAGTGACCCGTCACTATCCGTCCGTAACCTTATTCAGTCTGCCCAGATTGAGAACGCGGATGAGGTTCTTCAACCTCGCGAGCTTGAGACGTGTAGCCCGTAGGGAACGCGAGAAAGGCTCTGGCGAATGGATAAAGCGACATACGTTCGCGGCTGTCGCTCATCCGGCGCTGATCGCGTCTCCCCCTACACCGACTGTATCGTCCCAAACGAACGTCCAGCGCTCCCCGACCGCAGCGACGACGACTCGGAAGGCAGCGCCGGCACCACACGGGGCGACGGATTCGACGCCGTGCGTGCCGACCCGTAGGCAAACGCCGCACCCGCCATCCACGATAGCGAGGACGCCGTGCCGTACCAGGCCGCACTCGTCGTATCGTTCTCCGACGACGCACGGACGGACGCCGCCGACAACCCGGCCGCCGCGAGATTCGCTACGCCGCTCGCGATCTGCAGCCCGCGACTGAATCTGCCGCGCGTACCGTCGAGCGCGGCGTGCGCCATGCTGGTGACCGCGCTCAAGCCCCATGCCGCCGACGATGCATAACCGAGATTCGTCTGCGTGCTGTCCGTATTGAACACGGACGCAGTACTCAACGCCCCCGCGCTAAAGTTCATGAAGTTGCCGAACGATGCCAGCCGGCTGGAGGGCTGCGTATTGCTCGCCTCCGACAACCCCGCAGCGCCGCCCCATAACACCCCGCTTACGGCGCCGCTTGCCGTCGAAGCGACGGAACCCGGTACGACTCTCGACGCCACCAGCGACGCCCCCGCGGCCAGACCATCGACCAGCGGTGCGAATTTGCCCACTTTTTGCCGTGCGGTTTCGGGGCTCGCGGGCTGTTGCGCCACCTGTTGTACCGCTTGTTGGCCGCCCTGCTGCAAGGGCGGCTGCGCAGGCGGATGAAGCGGTTGCGACGGCGCCAGATCGATCGCGACATGGTCGGGACGCGGCCCGGAAGCCTCACTGCCCGACGGCCGATGCAGCATCGGCGACAGCACCGGCGAGTTCGAGCCGCTGGACGGATTGTGCTGCATCGGTGTCAGCCCCGGCCCGTTCGATCGGTTCGACGGCGGAGGACGCATCGGCGACAGCGTCGCCGCACGCTCGGGGCTGCTGTGCGGCGGCGGGGTCATCGGCGACAGCACCGGGCTGCTGGCATGCATACCGATCGGGAGAGGCGCGCTCCGAGGCGGCGGCCTACCGCTGCCGACCGCTCCGTGCCCAGGGTCGTAGCGGGGCGTGGGCGGATGGAAGACTGGATCGCTTTTTGCGTTGAGCGGCTTCGGGCCTTTACTTCCGTTGCCATCGGATTGCCGCATGAGATTGTCCTGGCGTCAGGTGGGTAAGCTCAAGAAGAAGGCGAACAGACCCAGGCTGATCGAATGCTTCTCTCACCCCTCCTTCACACAAGCTTCGTGCCAGTTGGCCGCCAATGTGGCGCGCGCCTTGCTCCACAAGACCCACGCCGCAATCCGGCGGCGCTCGCGCACGCCTTGCTATGGGCGCGAATTCACCCAGGCCGGCGCTTGCTTCGATGGCGAAACCACTCGTCCGTTAAGCGTGAATCCGCGTTGTACCGAGGTTGTTTCGTCGGGTGCGAGATGGGAAAAAATCGCCCCCTCTGGATCGAATCGAACCCTGGCGTCATGAGCGATGAATCCCCTTCCCGTGCTCGGCTATTCCAGGCGAACGAGGGAGAAACGCATCTCCCTCGCCACCCTCACTCCCGTTCAAGCGCCTCGATCGCTCCCGCAACACCCGCACCATAAGCAGGATCCGCCTGACTGCAATGCTCGATATGCAACTGCTGCACCGGCTTCGACACGCCATTCAACGCACGCGCCGTGTTATCGAACAACGTCTGCTGCTGCACGGCCGTCATGTTGCGGAACAGCGCGCCCGGCTGCGAATAATAGTCGTCGTCGACGCGATGATTCCAGTGATCGGCCGCGCCTTCTATCGACAAAGGCGGTTCGCGATAGTCGGGCTGTTCCTGCCATTCGCCCCGCGTGTTCGGCTCATACGGCGTGGCGCCACCCGTATTCGCATCCACCCGCAACAGCCCGTCGCGATGGTAGCTGTGCACGTACTTCGCACCACGCGGCGCATTCACCGGCACCTGGTGATAGTTGACACTCAACCGGTAACGTTGCGCGTCGCCATACGAAAACAGCCGGCCTTGCAACATCTTGTCGGGCGAGAAACTGATGCCCGGCACCACGTTGGCGGGTGCAAAGGCGGCCTGCTCGACATCGGCAAAGTGATTGTCGGGATTGCGGTTCAACTCCATCACGCCGACTTCGATCAGCGGATAGTCGCGCTTCGGCCAGACCTTGGTCAGATCGAACGGATTGATCGGATAACCGCCTGCTTCTTTCTCCGGCATGATTTGCACAAACAGCGTCCAGCGCGGAAACTCGCGCCGCTCGATCGCTTCGTACAGGTCGCGATGGTGCGTTTCGCGATCGCGGCCCACCAGCGCTTCGGCTTGCGCGTCGGTCAGGTTTTCAATGCCCTGCTGCGAGCGGAAATGGAACTTCACCCAATACCGTTCGTGCGCGGCGCTGATGAAACTGAACGTGTGGCTGCCGAACCCGTGCATATGGCGGAACGTCTTCGGAATGCCGCGTTCGCTCATGACGATCGTGACCTGATGCAGCGCTTCCGGCAATTGCGTCCAGAAGTCCCAGTTGCTCTCCGCGCTACGCAACCCCGTGCGCGGGTCGCGCTTGATCGCGTGATTCAGGTCCGGGAACTTCAGCGGATCGCGCAGGAAGAACACCGGCGTGTTGTTGCCCACCAGATCCCAGTTGCCTTCTTCGGTATAGAACTTCAACGCGAAGCCACGAATGTCGCGCTCCGCGTCGGCCGCGCCGCGCTCGCCCGCCACCGTTGAAAAGCGCGCGAACATTTCCGTCTTCTTGCCGACTTCAGAAAAAATCGCGGCCCGCGTGTACTTCGTGATGTCGTGTGTGACCGTGAACGTACCGAATGCGCCGGACCCTTTCGCATGCATGCGCCGCTCGGGAATGACTTCACGGTCGAAGTGAGCCAGCTTCTCAAGAAACCAGACGTCTTCGAGCAGCGCCGGGCCGCGTGGACCGGCGGTGCGAATATTCTGGTTATCGACGACGGGTGCGCCGAAAGCGGTAGTGAGCTTTTTCATCGGAGATCCTGTATCAAACCGATATGACAAGCGTGGTCATGACCGGTGGGGACTGTTCGAATGCTGGCGTCATTCACCCTGTGCCGCTGCCCCGCCTGTGCATGCGCAACCGGCATGATGAGCGTGGTCGGCGCGACTGTCGTCCCATGCCGAGCCGAGAATGATCTGGCAGAAGTTCAGCCGCTTGTACGACGGATCGCGCAGCTCCAGCACGTCGGCCTTGACGTTGCCGAAAGTCGTCTCGGGCTTCTTGATCGTCCCTTGCGCGAACGCGTCGATAATGCCGTTCTTGAAGGTCTTTTCGCGCGGGTGGGCGGCCACCACCTGGTTGCGCTGATCGTCGCTGAACTCGTGGTAGGTCAGACCCAGCACGTCCATCTCGACCCCGGCGGTCACGAGCGCGACCACCGGCTTCATGTGTTCGGGAACGCCCGGCGTCGTATGCAGCGCGATCGAAGCCCACACCTGCTCGATGTCGTACTCGTTCATGCGGTACTGCGTCATGAAATCGCGCGCGGCATTCGCGCCGTCCACTTCGAAGCGATAGCTCTCGCTGCTATAGGCCGGCATCAGGCCCATGTCGTGGAACATCGCACCGAGGTACAGCAGTTCCGGGTCGTACTTCAGGCCTTTGCGGTTGCCGCTCAGCGCGCCGAACAGGAAGACGCGGCGCGAATGGTTGTACAGGAGATCGGTTTCGGTATCGCGAACCAGTTCGGTCGCGGCGCGTGCAATGGCGCTGTCGGGTATTTCGATGCCTGCGATGATGGTGTTAGTCATGTCGGTTCCTTCGCTGATGGGTGAAGGGAGGACACACACGCCCTCCCGATGTCCGCCTGGTGCAGTGGTTTGCGTCCAGGCCTCGCGGTGAAACCAGTATTGGCTAACGGCCGCCGGCGGGCAACGAAGTTGGGCCGCTGAAGTCTGCCAACGTTGCCGTGTAAGCTGCCATTGGGCTTTGGCACGGCGCGTTGCCAGGCGGAACACCTCGCCTGGCTGGCAGACTCCGGCGGCTATGACGACTCCACTCGACTCGACTTGACCCGACTCCCTACCCGCTCAGAACGGCTTGGTCGGCAGATACTTGCCGTCGAGCGTGATCACCGCACGCGAACCGCCCTCCGGATCGTCGACCTTCTGGATATCGAGCTTGAAATTGATCGCACTGATAATGCCGTCGCCAAACTTCTCGTGCACGAGCGCCTTGAGCGTCGAACCGTAGACCTGCACCATTTCATAGAACCGGTAGATCGTCGGATCGGTCGGCACGCCCCCAGGAATACTGCCGCGCACCGGCACGGTCTGTAACAGGCGCACGGCGTCTTCATCGAGATCGAGCTTGGCGGCGACGACCCTCGCCGCGTCCGCGGGCAGTGGATGCTGGCCGAGCAGCGCGGCCGTGACGAAGGCGAGACTCAGACCGGTCCCTTCATTGATCTCTTCAAACGTCAGGTTCTTGCGAATCTTCGCTTCGATGACGACATCGGTCAGGTTCTGGCGGGAGCTTGGGTTGACTTGCGATTGGATCATGATGGTTCCTTCGGTTGAAAACACAGGATTCACGCAGCCAGGGAGAGCCGCGCAGGCGTGGCACAGCCATCAGGATACGCGGCGAGCGAAACGAAGCGGTTTGTCGTGCCCCGTCAGCTTCCGCGCATTGATCGCAATCCCGTACCAAATGGCACAAGACCGTGCAATCTTCGGCCGGGTCTGGTTCCGTATGCTCTCTGTGCAGCGACCCACTATCGCTGGCATACCAGAACGGGGCCGGGCACGACCGTTGTTCATACCGTACACGCGGCATCAGCGTGGTCACCGGGCCTCCAGATCGCTGCTCTCTCTCAACGTTGGAGAAATCGTATGGCCAATTACAAAACCACCACTCTCGTCGTCGGTGCGTTCGCTGCCGCTCTCGCCGCCTTGACGGCCACCTCCGCCAGCGCACAGGAATTCACCGCGGCGCAGAAGAAGATTCAGGCCGAGCATACGGCGCTCGTGAAGTCGGGCAAGGTCGAGCCCTGCTTCGGCACCGCAATGAAGGGGCAAAACGACTGCTACGCAGGGGCGGGCACCACCTGCGCCGGCACCAGCACGACGGACTATCAGGGCAACGCATTCAAGCTGGTGCCCAAAGGAACCTGCACCGGCATCTCCACACCGAGCGGCCCCGGCAGCCTGTCGCCGAAGGCCTAACATCGATCGGCGGCCGGGCTTCGTCGAGCCCGGCCTCGCAGTGCTCACCGCAACAATGGTTCGCCATGTCAGAGTCATTCCCGCACGACGCCCGACAGAGCCTGCCTCAACGCGCCGGGGTTGGGCTTAAGGCGCAGCACTACCACACGATCCTCGAATCGCGGCCGGACATCGGCTTTTTCGAGGTTCATGCGGAAAACTATATGGGCGCCGGTGGTCCGCCGCACCGCTTTCTGTCCGCCATACGCGAGCGCTACCCGCTATCGATTCATGGTGTCGGTCTGTCGATCGGCGCGGACCGGCCGCTCGACCGGGATCATCTCCAGCGCCTCAAATCGCTCATGGCCCGCTATACGCCAGGCCTGTTTTCCGAACACCTGGCCTGGTCCAGCCACGACTGCGGCTTTCTCAACGACCTGCTGCCGGTTCCCTACACCGCCCAGAGCCTCGCGCGCGTAGCGGACCACATCGACCAGGTGCAGGAGGTGCTCGGCCGGCCGATGCTGCTGGAAAACCCGTCGACGTACCTCGCTTTCGAGGAAAGCACGTATTCGGAGACCGACTTCATTGCCGCCGTCGCACAGCGCACCGGCTGCGGTCTTCTGCTCGACATCAACAACGTGTACGTCGCGTCGATCAACCAGCAGTGGGACCCGTTGGCCTATATCGACAACTATCCGCTCGCGGCGGTGCAACAGATTCATCTGGCCGGTCACACACGCGAGGCAGACGAAAAGAACCGTCCGCTGCTGATCGATACACACGATCGTCGCATTGCGGACATCGTGTGGGAACTCTTCGCACGGGCGATCCGCCGGACCGGTCCCCTTCCCACCTTGATCGAATGGGACGCGAACTTACCCGACTGGCCGACGCTCAAGGCGGAAGCCGAGCGCGCCGACAGCGTCGTTCAGACCGTCATGCTACCGGTCGGTATCGACCACGTAAGCAGCCGGCCGCCATTCATCGCCACGCGTCACCCGCACACAGAGGTGCAGACAACATGATCAAGCGACAAGTCCTGGTGTATTACGCGTGGAGCCGGCCAGGCGAGAACGGTGCACCGCTCCATGTGATCGACGACCGGTTTCCGGCCCTCTTCGAAAGTCGCAGGATGGGTTTCCCGCGATTCCACGAATTCTCCGACCCGCACGAGTTCGATCAGAGCATTACCGGTTTCCTCGACCACATCATGAAGCGCAACTTCACCGCCTTTGTCGAACTGGCGGCGGCGTTGACGGGCCAGAGTGTGACGGAGATCGAACGCGTCGCGGACGACGGCACCCTCACGCCGCTCGACGCGCATCTTCTGAACGGCGTCGACACGCTGATCGTCATCAGTTTCGACTCGCTGCGCACCGCTCAAACGGCGGGCAGCGATGAGATCGACGCGCTGCGCACCTTCCTTGGACACGCCGACCATCTCGCCTTCATCTGCCCACACCACGATATCGGCGATGTCACGGGGCTGCCGGAAAACGAGTTACTGGATCGTCAGATCGCCGAATTTCATCATCACGGCGACACGACGATTCCACCGCGGCAACGGTTCGGCGGGTTCGCGCGTTCGTTGCTCGCGGCTCTTGGCGTACCGGTGGAAAACCGCTTCGGACTCAGGCCGTTGGCTGAAGCGGATGGAACGCCAACGCCGATCGAAGCGGATACGGCACTCGATCGATTGGGCCTGCTTCAACGAGTTGGCACGTTCAATCTGCACGCGCATTTACCGCAGCTCGAACGACTCGGCGAGGCCGTCGAAAAACTCGATGTACTGGTTCGTCAGCGAATCGATCTCCACGCGCCGCCGCATCCGTTCACCGCTGACCGCTCGACCTTCGATGCGCTCCTGCAGTCTCGACCGGATACGTTCGCCGGCAGCCTGCTCGTGAGCGATACGACGCTCTGGAGTTCAACGGCTGGCGGTGTCGACAGTCTTCGCGAGTTGTGGACGAATGTCGTTCAACGCCCGCTACGAACCTGAGCGCGTAATGGCACACCAAAACTTGCTCCAGGCATCCGCTGAAGCGTCGAGCGGCAGAGCCGACGTCCGCGCGGGTCTGCTGCCCGATTGCTTATGCGACCGGCAGAGGCACTTCGCTGCGGCGCTACTGGATCCGGGTAGCCCCGTTCCTCCCGGCCTGGTCGGCCCCGATCACGAACCCAGCGAAAAGCGCTTTAACGTCTATCGGAACAACGTCGTGGTTGGCCTCGTCGAGACGTTACGGGCGGCTTATCCTGCCGTGTGCCGCCTTGTCGGCGACGACTTCTTCGCGGCGATGGCGCGCGTCTACGTCGCACTCGAACCGCCGAGGTCGCCCATCATGCTCAACTATGGCGAAACGTTCGCGGCGTTCATCGAACGATTCGAGCCGGCGAATAGCGTGCCGTATCTGGCCGACGTCGCCCGACTCGAACGGGCGTGGGTCGAGGCATATCACGCCGCGGAGGCGCTGCCGATCGACCCCGCGCGACTCGCCACGATCGACTCGCAAAGCCTGCCTCAGGTCGTCTTTGCGCTGCATCCTTCGTTACGCGTCGTACGGTCGTCGTTTCCCGCCGTGCGGATATGGCAGATGAACATCGACGGCGGTGAGCCCACCGCTATCGACCTATCCAGCGGCAGCGAAAATGCCCTCGTCGTACGCCCGCTTGCCGAAGTGGAGGTACGCCAGGTGCCGGCAAGCGCAGCGACTTTTATCCAGAGCGTTGCGGCGCACGCGTCGGTCGCCGAAGCGACGACCCTCGCTTTCGACGAAGACGCCGATTTCGATCTGGCCGGCACCCTTCGAGACCTGTTCGCGATCAACGCGATCGTCGGATGGCGTCTTCAGGAAGCCGCCGAATTCAGCCCCACCGAGAGGGTCGCATGAATCAGATTAGCGCACGGACCAAGGGCCGCTTCGAACTGCTGATTCGCACGGCGTTGGAGCACATTCAGGCGCTCGGCTGCATGCTTGCACCGCCCATGCTGCGAATCGCCCTCGCGCTACCGTTCTTTCGATCCGGTCTGACGCGATGGGACGGCCCGCTGTCCATTTCGCCCGCTACGCTTTACCTGTTCGAGAATCAATTCAAGGTTCACGCGTTCGGCGGCGCCTATGGTTTCCCGGCACCCGACACGGTCGCGCTTCTGGTGGCCGTGGCGGAAATAACCTTCCCTATTCTGCTGGTGCTCGGATTCGCGACCCGGTTCGCGGCCTTGGCGTTATTGGTCATGACCGGCGTGATCCAATTGGTCTTCCCCGATGGCTGGGCGAATTTCCATCTCTATTGGGCGTCGCTCGCCGTGGCGATCATGGCGCTCGGTGCGGGACCTGTGTCGCTGGATCGTCTGATAAGCCGCTGGTTCTATTCACGCGATATCTGACGATCGCATCAATGCCATTGCGCCGGTCAATCCGCACGACTCGCGTTTAGATTCTTTCCAGAGAGAAACAATGGACCACCCCGAGACCGCCGATGCGTGGAAGTACTCTCTCGACTTGCTATTGCGGATGCAGTTGCCGAAACCGCGCTGCGATTCCCGTTCCGTTTCCGGCGCGGACGCGCACGGTTGTGGCAAGCGCACCGATGTTGCCACCCGTGGCAAGCGACGCGCTCGCGTGCTCCGCGAGCGGGCTGTCCATCTGCACATCGTGGAGAAATATTCGAGTTCGGCGATCGCGGTCTGCTGGCGCGACGCGACTTCCGGGTGTTATGGCGAGCAATTGTGGAAAGCCGTCACGGCGCGGGCCGGGGCGACTTGCGCGTTAAGCGGTTTGCGGATTCGTCGCGGCGACGCGGTTTTTCGGCCTTGGGCCCGTGGCTATAAGCCGATCAATGGCGACTCGATGATCCTCGCATCGGCAGTCGAGCAAACCGCTCAGGAGGCGTGCGATTTACTCGCGCAGTAAGCAGGGTTCGACGTTATTCGCGCGCGCCTTTCATCGCACGCCGTCTGCCGTTTTCCCGCGCGAACGCGGCCGGCGTGCAGCCCACGTGACGGTGAAAACGCCGGGTAAAGTGGCTCTGATCCGCAAAGCCCGTCATGAGTGCGATTTCCGAAAGCGGAATGGCGGTTTCCAGAATGAGCGATTGCGCGCGACGAATCCGGCATTGTTCGACAAAGCCGATCGCCGTCATTCCCGTGCTCTGCTTGAACAGGCGCGTAAAGTGGAAACGGCTTACGTTCACTATGCCGGCAAGTTCAATGAGCCCGATCGGTCGATCGAGATTCTCTTCCACGTACGCGGTGATCCGCGCCACTTCGACCCGGCTCAACGCCGGCAAAACCTGCGGTACAACGGCTTCAAAGACGTTGTAACTACGAAGCAGGTGCGCCGCGAGCGCAAACGACATCTGATCGACAATGAGCGTCTGCGCGGGATGCGCCTTCCGGTCCAGTTCGCCGATCAGCACCTGCGCGATGTGTTCGATGATGGGATCTTTCGTCTCGAACACATTCCGAATCTCGATCTGCGACGTGCTACGGCGGCCAATCTGCTCGGCGGCCGATTCGATCAGCGCGGTCGGAATACGCAATCTTGCGGTTGCGGAGGCACTCCCTTCCCACAACGAGTCGTATCCGGCCGGCATGAGCATTGAAACGCCTGCCGTAACCAGACTTTCGTGGACGGTCCCGTCGCGGCCCTGCACGAGGCGCGCGCTGCCGGTCGGGCAATAGCAGATCAGATGATGATCGAGCGCGGGATAGCGCTCGGATACGTCGGGGAGCGGAGCGTACATGTCGACCGTGACGCCTGGCCACTCCCGCTCGCGCGTGGTCGCCGTGGGACGATGCGACAAGACATGCACGATCTCGTCGATGGTGACAGGTTTATCCGCGGTTTGAGAAATCGTTGACATGTCACAGTGCCGGATCTGCTTGCTTCGAGCCGAAATGCTAACACGACAATAGTCCCGCTCGGGACGCCGTGAATCACTTTGGAAAACGAAAAATCAGCACACGATCCAGCGTTCCATCATGAACGCCGCGATTGTGTTCTTCAGGCATCAAGTATCAACCAAACTGAGCACGAGTGTTCAATTCAACGCTCGCGCGTTCTGCTACGCTGAAGTCACCTTTCTATGTCGCGACCCATTTCGACTGGCCGCGAGGGCGACCGCCCAATCCCGTTCTTTCCTCCCCGTTCGTGTGAGCTCAGGGCGCTAGCTTGATGAAACATTACGATGTCATCGTCATTGGGTGCGGCGCGGGCGGTTACAACACCGCGATTCGCGCGGCCCAGCTCGGCCTCTCTGTCGCCTGTGTCGAACGAGCGTCGAATGTCGGCGGAGCGGGCATGCGCAGCGGCTGCATTCCGTCGCGATTGCTGCTTCATACTTCCGAAATCTACGAGCTGGCCAGCAAGAATGCCGCGCTGGGCATCGACTGCGCGCCCACGCTCAATCTCGCGCAAATGATGGCGTATAAAGCCGCCACCGTTGAGAAGATGTCGAACGGCGTTCACAAACTGCTGCACAAGCACGGCGTCACGCTCATCTATGGTCACGCGCTGCTTGCCGCCGCGGGACAGGTGGTCGTCAGAAAAGCGGGCGGCGTGCAGCAATCCTTGCGCGGAACCGCCGTTGTGATCGCCACGGGTTCGGAACCCATCCCGCTCCCCTTTGCCCCTTTCGATCACACGCGGATTCTCGATTCGGCCGATGCGCTGTCACTCGATCGGGTACCGCGACATCTGGCGATCATCGGCGCGGGTGCAATAGGCGTGGAACTCGGTTCGATCTGGCGCCGCCTCGGCGCGCGCGTCACGCTGATCGAGCGTCGCGATCGTCTCTGCCATTGGCTCGATCGCGACGTGACCGCCACGCTGGAACGCTCGCTGCGGCGACAAGGTATGGCGATCCGCTTGTCGAGCGACGTGATCGATATCGACAAGCGCACGGACAGTGTTTCCATTCGACTGCGCACGGCGGAATCGGGCGAGATCACCACGCTCGACGCCGATATCGCGCTCGTCGCGATCGGCCGCCGACCGTCAACGGCCGGCCTTAATCTTGCAAGCGTGCGCGCGCCCTCCGCGCAGGAGGACGTATTGCCTCAGCAAGGTCTGCTGACGCGGGCCGCGGGAATCTGGGTAATCGGCGACGCCGCCGCCGGCGCGATGCTCATGTCCAAAGCCGAAGAAGAAGCGATAGCGTGCGCTGAGCGGATTGCCGGTCTGCCCGGCTTCGTCAATTACGCGGCGATCCCCTACGCGCTTTACACGCGCCCCGAGGTCGCGATGATCGGCAAAACCGAGGACGAGCTTCGCGGAAGCGGCATGGCATATCGCGTCGGTTACTGCCCGATCGCCGGCAACGCGCGTGCCGCAATCGGCAGCACCACCGACGGGTTTGTGAAACTGCTGGTCGACGCGCAGACGAACCTGATTGCGGGCGCTCATCTGGTCGGCCCTGGCGCGGCCGATCTGGTTTCGCAGGTGGCCGTCGCCATGGAAGCCTCAATGCTGTGCGAGGATTTTGCGCGTATCTGTCATCCCCATCCCGTCTGGTCCGAGGCACTGCGTCAGGCCGCCATGGCCGCGGGCGGATGGATGATGCACGCCTAGCACGTAGCGCACGGCGTCACGGCGTCATGGCATGCGACTACACGCCCAACCTCAGCTTCGCGAGCCGCGGCCGCTAAACCGCGACTCCTGCAGATCGACTTCCCGCACCAGATCTCGCACCAGTTCGTCCGTCAGCTTGCCCGACTGGGCGACGCGATAAAGTTCGTCCCGTTCAGCGCCGAGCGCCAGCAGACGCAGCCGGCGTTCGATCTCATCGATCTGCAAGCCGCGCCTCGCGTCCAGTCCGCTATCGCCGCGCAATGCGATCTGCTCGCGATAGTGTGCGATAAGCCGCGCGCCGGCCTGCGAAAAAAGGTCGGCGTCTTCGCTTGCCTGGCGCGTCTCATGAAGCGCGCGCTCAACAGCAACGATTGCTGCCTGAGCCGCAGCGCCGCGAGCGTCGTCCTCCTGCCGCCGCGCCAAGGTGCCGGGCGGCACCTTGATACCGCCCAGCACATAGGGCAAGCCGACGTTCGCAGCAATCAGGGTAACGATGATCACGCCGGCGGCAAGCAGAATGGCGAGGTCTCTTGCCGGGAACGGCGAACCGTTTTCAACGAGCAACGGTAGCGTCATCACGCCGGAGAGCGAAACCGCGCCACGTACGCCCGCTAACGACGTCGCCGTAATCAGGCGCCAGCCGGACGTGTTGATCGTCTGATTGCCCGGGCCAGTGCGAAACACAATCACGCGCAAGGCAGCCCAGGTCCACAAGAACCGTATGAGAAGTAACGCGCAACTGATTGCGGCGACATAGATCAGCAGCCAGATTTCCTGCTGCCTTCCGGTTTGGCCGATAACTTGCCCACCCCGATCGATCACGCTGAAAAGCTGCTGCCCGAGAAGCACGAAGATCACGCCATTGCCGGCGAATTGAAGCGCATCCCAAACCGCCGCACGGCGAATGCGTGTACTGGCCAACGCCTTTCCCGCCAGCTCCTCGTAACTCATCACGATGCCCGCCGTCACGGCCGCCAGGATACCCGATGCGGCGAGCCGGTCGGCCACGACATACGCGCCGAACGGCAACAGCAAACTGATCAGAATCTGCGTGCCGGTTTCCTCGCCGAACAATCGCGCGGTCCAGTCCTTCGCCGCATTCGCCAGCAGCGTGACCGCCGCGCCTGCCGCCACGCCGCCCGCCACCAGCCACAGGAAGGTGCCGCTCGCTTCGGCGACCGAGAACGAGCCCGTTACCGCGGCGGCAATCGCAAAACGCAGGCAGACGAGGCCCGACGCGTCGTTCAGTAGCGCTTCGCCTGCGAGAACATTCATCAAGCGCTGCGGAATCGGTACGCGTTCCGCAATGGCCGACACGGCAACCGCGTCGGTCGGAGAAAGCGTCGCCGCCAACGCAAAGGCCACCGGCAACGGCATGAGCGGAATCAGCCAATGAATGAAGAACCCCGCGCCCAGGACCGTGAACAGAACCAGCCCGAGAGCGAATGCACCGATCGTCCACTTGTCGCGGAACAGGCCTTCTTTCGAAATGCGCCAGCCGTCGAGAAACAGCAAGGGCGACACGAACAGCAGCAGGAAAACGTCGGGTGCGAGCGAAACCCGGAACCGGAAGATCTGCGCCATCAGCGCGCCGATGGCGATCTGCACGATGGCAAGCGGGAGCGGAATCCGCGCGGCACGTTTGACGATACTGCTCGCAATGACACACGCGAGCAATACGAGAGTGAGGGTGATCGTTTCCAAGTTCAGCCCGCGGGCTTGCACGCCGGTCAGGAAAGAAGGAATCCAGATAATAGGCCATAAAAAACGGTCTGAACGACTCGATTCGATTCGTTCCCGCTAAAGAGCACCGATCAACAATTTCGAGCAAGAAGGTGCAATCCTCCGCGCGCTCGCGCAAGTATCGTCGCCTCGTGATGTCGTGTCCCGGACAACGCAACTTTCCGAATGCTCCCCGCCTGAACCATGTGGAGAGCCTTCATTGACGTTACTCGTCTTTGGCCTCGTCATCGTCTTTGTCGTCGTGGTGAGGTCGCTGTGGATCATGGCCAACCTCAATCACATGACGATGCCCCTGTCGCCGATCATGAAGATGCAACCCTGACCCGCGCGCGGTCGATCCAACCCTGCCACCGAGAGGCCCATGATGCGCGTTGCCCTGTTTGTGCCTTGCTATGTCGATGCCTTCGAGCCGGAGGTCGGCATTGCCACACTGAACCTGTTACGCCGGTTCGGTATCGATCCGCACTATCCGTTCGACCAGACCTGCTGCGGCCAGCCGATGGTCAATTCAGGCTGCCACGCCGAAGCGAAAGCGACCGAGGAACTGTTCGTGCGCAACTTCGCCGGCTTCGACGCGGTCGTCGTGCCGTCGGGAAGTTGTACGCACCAGATACGCTGTCACATGACCGCGGTCGAGCAGACCGACGAGGTCCGCCATCTACGCGAACGGACCTATGACCTCGTCGAGTTTCTGCACGACGTGCTGGAGGTCGACGGCTTTCCGTGGGCCGAATTTCCGCACAAGGTCAGCTATCACAACAACTGCAACGCGCTGCGCGGTCTCTCCCACGGCAGTATGTCGGAGCGGCGCGAAACGCCCCACTCCAAGCCGCTGGACCTGCTGCGCATGGTGAAGGGACTGGAACTGGTCGAGAAGGCGCGCCCGGACGAATGCTGCGGCTTTGGCGGCACCTTCAGCGTATTCGAGCCGGCAGTCTCCGTGAAAATGGGTCAGGACAAAGTCCGCGACCACGCCGCGGCCGGTGCGGACTATGTCGTCTCAGCGGACAGTTCGTGCATGCTGCACCAGAAAGGTTGCGCCAAACACCTCGGCCTGCCGCTCAGGTTTCGCCATATCGCGCAGGTGCTGAACGGAGATCCGACATGAGCGCTCAGGAAAAATCCCGTCACGCGCAAGACGGTTTGCCGGCGCTGCTTCACGACGAACTGCACAGCGACAACGATCATGGCGCCAAGAGCATGGCCGGCGACCGGCTGAGTCATGCGGAAGCCACCTCGCGCCCACTCCAGCCGCCGCCGCACGAGCCCCAGCCACGCGGCGCGGTGCTGCATCGCCGCCAGCCGGTCGATCACAACGAAGCGGCGCAGCGTTTCATCGACGCCCCACGCCATGAAAAGATGCACGACGAGCGCCTGTGGGATCTGCGCCAGAAACGCGACCGGCAGATGCATGCCATGCCCGAATGGGAGGCGCTGCGCGAGCTCGCTTCGTCGATCAAACAGCACACGCTGGCTCATCTCGGCGACCATCTCGAACGCTTCGAAGCGCAGGCCCAGGCCAACGGCATCCACGTTCACTGGGCGCGCGACGGCGCCGAGCATAACCGCATCGTCCACGGCATCCTGGCCGATCATCGCGTGAAGCGGCTGATCAAGTCGAAGTCGATGCTCACGGAGGAAACCGGCTTGCGCCACTACATGGCGGGCGTGGGCATCGAGGTCGTGGAGACCGATCTCGGCGAGCGCATCCAGCAACTCGACGACGAGCTGCCCAGCCACATTGTCGTGCCCGCCGTACACAAGCTGCGCGCCGACGTGGCGGAGGTGTTCGCGAGGACGCTCGGCACCGATCCGGCCAACAACGACGTGCACTATCTGGCCGAGCAGCAGCGCGAAAAGACCCGCCCGCTGATTCTCGACGCCGAGGCCGGCATGACCGGCGCCAACTTCGCGGTGGCGGAAACCGGCAGCTTCGTGGTCTGCACCAACGAGGGCAATGCCGACCTTTCCGCGAATGTGCCGCCGCTGCATATCGCTTCGATCGGCATCGAGAAGCTGATCCCGCGCGTCGCGGATCTGGGCGTGTTCATTCGCCTGTTGTCGCGCTCCGCGCTGGGCTCGCCGATCACGCAATACACGTCGCACTTTCGCGGGCCGCGCGACGGCGGCGAAATGCATATCGTGCTGGTCGATAACGGCCGCTCGGCGCGGCTCGGCGAGCCCGAATTCTGGCAGAGCCTGAACTGCATCCGCTGCGGCGCGTGCATGAACACCTGCCCGGTTTACCGGCGCTCGGGCGGACTCTCGTATGGCGCGACCTACTCAGGACCGATCGGACTCATTCTCGATCCGACATTCGACCGGCGCCGCTATTCCACGCTGCCGTTCGCCTCGACGCTCAATGGTTCGTGCACCAATGTCTGCCCGGTGAAGATCAACATTCACGAACAGATCTTCGCGTGGCGCAAGGTGCTGGCGGAGAGTCATGACATCGGCGTGGGCAAGCAGGCATTGATGAAGGCGGCGGGGACGGTCCTTGCCCATCCGAAACTCTATCGCGCGGCCATCGCGGTCGCCGACAGCGCGCTGAAGGTGCTACCGGACTTCGCGATCGCGAATCCGCTCAACAGTTGGGCCGCGTCGGGGCGCAGCATGCCCGAACCGCCGAAAGAGACTTTCCATCAATGGTACGAGCGAACCCAGGGCGGACGGGAGGACGAACAATGAGCGCACGCGACGCCATCCTCGCCACGGTGCGAGCCAACCAGCCGCAGGGCGACTACGCGCTGCCCGACCTGCCGATCTTTCCGTTCGACGACGGCGGCGCACGAAGCACGCTCTTCATCAACAATCTCGAAGCCATGGGCGGAAATGGTTTCGCGGGCGGTGGTATCGCCGACCTTCTGCGGGAGCGGTTTCCCGCCGCGAAAGTCATCGCCTCTGCGGTTCCCGACTACGCCGGGAATCGCGATCTCCGATCGATTATGGACCCGCGCGAGCTGGCCGATGTCGACGTGGCCATCGTGCGGGCAAAATTCGGCGTGGCGGAGACCGGCTCTGTCCTGCTAACCGACGACGCGCTGATATCGAACGCGGTGGCCTATCTCGCGCAGCATCTGATCGTGCTGCTCGCGCCGGACGACATTCTGCCGACGCTTCAGGAAGCCTATCGCCGGGCGGAATTTCACCAGCATCGTTATGCGAGTTTCCACACCGGTCCGTCTGCTACAGCGGATATCGAAGGCGTGCTCATACACGGCGCGCAGGGCGTCCGCTCGTTGACGGCAATACTGCAGCCAACGCGGTGAATCGACGCGCGTCAGCGATTCCCGCGAACGGTTATGGCTCGCGCTTGCCGATGGACTGCGCCGAGCGCAGCCCCGAGCGTCGTCGTCCCTGCTCGCGCGCAAACACCGCGGGCGTGCAGCCGACATGCCGATGAAATCGCCGCGTGAAATGGCTCTGATCGACAAAGCCCACCGTCAACGCGATCTCCGCGAGCGGTCGGTCGGTGTCGGTAATCAGCGATTGCGCCCGGCGGATCCGACACTGTTCGACGAAACTGATCGCCGTGCTGCCGGTGCTGCGTTTGAACAGGCGGCTGAAATGGAACCGGCTCATATTCACGACCGAGGCCAGATCTTCGAGGCTGATCGTGCGATCGAGATTGTCTTCGATGAATTCCGTGAGGCGCGCGATTTCGAGCTTGCAGAGCGAGCGCTCCGGCGAGACCTCCACCCATTCGAATGCGTTATAGCCGCGCAGCATATGGGCGGCCAGCGCGGTGGATAGCGCGTCGACGATCAACACCTGAACGGGATGCGCCGGCCGGTCCATTTCCACCAGCAGCGTCTGCGCGAGGCGCTCGATCACGGGATCGCGCACCTGAAACACATTGCGGATTTCCACCTGGCCCGGCCGCTGACCCACCTGCTCCGCCGCCGAGTCGACCAGCGAGGTCGGCACGCGCAGCCGCGCGGACAATCCCGAATCGCCTTCCCACGCCGACTCGTAGCCGGCGGGCATGATATAGGACGTGCCAGCCGTAATGACGCTTGCATGAACGACGCCGGCGCGGCTCTGAACCAGTTTCGCGCTGCCCGACGGGCAATAGCAGATCAGATGATGATCGAGGCCCGCGTGGCGCTCGGCGCAACCGAAGTACGGACGGTGAAGGTCGGCCGTCACGCCACTCCAGCCGCGCTCGCGGGTGGTGGCAATCGGCCGCTGGGGGCGCGCGCTCAGGATCTCGTCGATGGAGATCAATTTCGTATGGGCCAGCGCGGGCAGCCGGTTCTGAGCCACGGTGTTATCCACGAGCAACGCTCCGTTGACGCCGATAGCCGGACGCCGAAGGTGGTGCATGGCAGGTCGACTGAGCGACCCGGGAGGGCTGTCGCGCCGCTGCGGTGCGTGATGCGAAGCTGGCGGCCATGTGCGCCTCCCTTACGTGTCATGCCTGCAGGGCGAACGCCCGTATCCTGCGGCGATCCTGACGTTTTATTGTGTCACAAGTTTCAACAGCGCAGAGAGCATACGGAAGCGGAGCCCGCGGAAGATTGCATGGTCTTGTGCCATTTGGTATCGGATTGCGATCGACGCGCAGCCATGGCACGCGAGCTCGTCTAAATACGCGGCGGGAGCGCTGCGGCAAAGAATTCCGTCGCGCGGCGCACGCGTGCCGGTATGAAGCGGCGTTTCGGCCACACGAGGCTGACGTCTCTGACGTCGCTGATGAAGTCGTCGAGAATCGTGATCACGTCCGGATGCCGCAGTTCATCGGCGAGCGAGAGCTTCGCGAACAGGCCAATTCCCACCCCGGCCAGCACACCCGCGCGGATCGTTTCGACACTGTTCGACGACAGATTGCCGCGCACGGACACACTGAAGCGACCTTCCGGTCCGACAAACGGCCAATTCGCCGATTCCAGTAAACCGCCGTACAGCAAGCAATTGTGATCGACGAGTTCGGCGGGCGTTTGGGGGACGCCGTGCTGCTCGAAGTAATGGCGCGAACCGACGCAAACGAGCGGCGTGCAAGCCACACGTTTGACGACCGCATCGGGATCGTCGACCGGACCCACGCGGATCGCCAGATCGATTCGATCGTCCACCATGTCCCGCACGAAGTCCGAAAGAATCAGATCGACCTGAAGGCCGGGATTGAGCGACAACAGCTCGGGGATGAGCGGCAGAACGTGAAGACGGCCGAACGTCGAGGCCACCGCGATCCTGATCGGACCCGAGACCTCCAGCGTGCTGCTGGTCAGTTCGCCGTCGGCTTCATCCATCTCGTCGACCAGCGGTTTCGTACGGTCGTAGTAGCGCTGCCCCTGATCGGTCAGCGTCACGCTGCGCGTGCTTCGGTTGAAGAGCCTCACGCCGAGGCGTTTCTCCAGCGCGCCGATGGCCTTGCTGGTCGCGGACTGGGATTCGCCGGTTCTGCGTGCCGCGGCGGAAAAACCGCCCGCTTCGACAACGGCGATGAAGGCATTCAATTCCTGAAACCGGTCCATCGTGGCCTGCTCCTCGATTAATTCTCTCGAAGAATAAACCTTATGAACCATCCGCTGATTATCAATGCGGGGACCCGCCACTACGATGGTCTCAACATTCACGAACACACAGAAGGTGTCTCATGTCCTCTCTTCTCCAAGACAAGATCGCCGTGATTAGCGGCGGCACGACCGGTATCGGTCTGGCGATTGCGCAACGCTTCGTCGCCGAAGGTGCTCATGTGGTGATCTTCGGCCGCCGGCAAGCGCAGCTCGACGAGGCCGTCGAACGGATCGGCCGCAACGTCACCGCGATTCAGGCCGACGCCACGAAGCTCGACGATCTCGACCGGGTCGTGGCGGCAGTCAAGCGCGAACGCGGTGTCGTCGATATCGTCGTGTCGAATGCGGCGCTGGTGGAGCAGGCTTCGATCGATACGCTCACGCCCGAGCATTTCGACCGGACCTTCAATCTCAATGCGCGCAGCCCCGTGTTTCTGGTGCAGAAGTTATTGCCGCTCATGACGCGTGGCGGATCGATCGTGCTGGTGTCGTCGGCGATGCACGTTATGGGTATTCCGGGTCATACGACCTACGCGGCGACGAAAGCGGCGTTGCGATCCTATGCGCGCACATGGGCAGCGGAATTCAAGGATCGCGGCATTCGCGTGAACACGCTGAGTCCCGGCGTGACCGACACGCCGATGCTCGACTCGCAAGGCACCTCGCCGGAAGACCGCGAAGCGTTGGTGAAGATGTACCTGAGCATGATCCCGATCGGACGACTCGCGCAGCCCGAGGAGATGGCTAACGCGGCGGTTTTTCTCGCGTCCGAGCAGAGTTCCTATATGACCGGCGCGGATCTGATGAACGACGGTGGCGTCGGGCAGGTTTGAAAGAACCGACAACTTATTCATGGAGAGATCAATGAGCTACGCAATCATCGGACTTGGCAAGATCGGTACGGCCATCGCTCACACATTCGACCATCAGGGAATCGAAGTCATCGTGGCCGGCCGGCGGCCGGTGGACACGCTCGCGGCGCAGATCGGGCCATCGCTCGTGCCCGGGCATATTGAGGACGCGGTCAAGGCCGATGTCGTCATCCTGGCGGTGCCTTTCGCCGCTCATCGGGACATCGGGCGGATGGCAGACCACTGGCAAGGGAAGATCGTGATCGACGCCACCAACGCATTCGGCGTGCCGCCGGAAGAACTGGACGGGTTGCCCTCTACTGCCGCTGTGGCGAAAGCGTTTCCGGGGGCGAAGGTGGTGAAGGCCTTCAACCACGTGGCGGCCGCGACACTGGCGCAAGGGCCGACAACACCCGCAGGCGGCCGGCGAGTCGTGTTTGTTTCCAGCGACGACGACGCGGCCAGCGCATCGGTGGCGGCGCTCGCCGAGCGGCTTGGCTTCGCGCCGATCGAACTGGGCAAGATCGGCGAAGGTGGGTTACTTGTTCAGGCGCGAGGCCGCACGTGGGGGCGGCTTATTTTTCAGGATCTGGTTAAGTTTGATTGATGATCAGGCGTTCGGATAAATCGCGAATTCGGTAGCGACACGTCTGATAACGATGCTCATTTTCAACGCGATCGATTTAGCATCAGGAAAATTCTCGACTGAATCGCAGACAACGGCCTGGGCTGGCATGCGGGCCGCATTAACTTCTTTGTCTGACCGTCAATCGCGGCGATTTTCGCTATTTGTCAGTTAAACTCGCCGCTCTTTGCCTTTGCACTGAGAGCTTTATGGCCGTTGTCTGAGGTGATTTTGGAAAAGCATTTGAACAGAATATGAATGCGCTGGGTCTGCCGGCTCCATCGAGTCTGTTCGGGACCATTCAGGCCGCGACATCGAATGTCGCCACGATGTTAGCCGCGCTGAAAACGCCAGGACCTGGCGCGACGATCGCCGAACTCATTGGCGCGACGACCGCACTTGAGTTGCTGTCCGTAGTCGGCGCGCTATCGGCGTCGTTTTATGCGGGCGCATGCATCGGTTCGTTGATCGTCGCCTCCAATACCGCCATGAAATGCACAAGCCGAGCTACTGTCGCTTCAACGCTCCAGACGTGGGCAGGTCGAAATAGGCGGGTTATCCCGCACTCCATACTCGTATTTATTCAACGTCATCCCGAAGTGCTGATTGATACGCCGTCGCGGCGCAACTACGCATTTCTGGCATCGCACCAGCGGGTAACGGCATGAAGTGGATTCACGATAAAGCGGCGCTTCTGCTGGCGGCCCTCGCCTGCGCCGGCGCTGCGTGGGGGCTCATTCACTACTCGGGCCAGTGGTTCTACCTGCTGCTGTTCGTTCTGGCCTTTGCCGGGTTGTTCGCCGACAACCAGCGCTTGTGGGCACGTTTGAGAGACCTGGGCGAAGATCCAGCCCGCAAACCCCGCCGCGACTAGATCGAAGAGGCTTCGGCGCGCACAAATAGCCGACCGGATTTTTCCGACCAGATCCAATTTGTGTCGGTCGCCTCCAATTCACCCCGAATGCCGGTTCCCCCACATACCTCCGCCTTACGATTTGTCATCCTGACACCTCGGGCGTGTGTGGGGAGGTCGCCATGTCGGTCTATGTCGATGAAGGGTTTCGGCCCTGTGTCACGGAATGCGCGACGGTCGCGTTCCGGGTCTGCTGCGATGATCGCGTGCAGATCTTCGAAGTCAGCGCCGAGGCGCTGATCACCTTCTGCGGTGCGGCCAGCAAGCGCAAGCAGGACCTGCTGATCGCGTTCGAAGACGCGCAGCAGGAAATCCTGTCCGTCGCCGCACACAAATGGACGTTCAGACCGACCGAGGCGGTGCGGCTCGGCCTAGACGAATTCCGAATGGTCAGACATTAGGTGTGCCAGAATCGCGCTCATGACCTGGATCGCCGCCCTGCCGATGTATAACGTCACGCCCGCTCTCGCCTTCGAATGGCGCGAGTGGCTGGCCGACGTGTTGCTGCGGGTCAAGCCCGCCTGCCGCATCGTCGAACCCGACGAAGAATTGCACGGCTTCTGGCGTCGCCCCAACCTGCTGATCTCGCAGACCTGCGGCTATCCGCTGATGCATGGCTTGCACGAGCAGGTTCAGCTGATCGCCGCGCCGCGTTACGACGCGCCGGGTTGCGAAGGCGCGGACTATTCGAGCGTGCTGGTGACTCGCGCCGACGCGCCATTCGACACGCTGGCCGCCTGCCGCGGCGCGCGCGCCGCCTACAACCAGGACGACTCGAATAGCGGCATGAACGTGTTTCGCCACGCCGTAGCGCCGCTCGCAGACGGCGGCGCATTTTTCAGCGCCGTGGTGCGGACCGGTTCGCATCTCGGTTCGTTGCGCGCGGTTGCGGAAAATCGCGCGGACATCGCCGCGATCGACTGCGTGACGTTCGCGTTTATCGCCGATGAAATGCCGGAACTCGCGCGGCAAGTGCGCCGGATCGGCGTGACGGCGCCGTCGCCGGGACTACCGTTGATCGCGTCGAATACGGTGCCGTCGCAGACTATCGAAGCACTGCGCGACGCGCTGAACGACACGCTGCTCAATCAGCCCGAACGCGTAAAACGCCTGCGTTTGCAGGGCTTTTCCACACTGACGTTCGCCGACTACGCACGCATCGAACAACTCGAAGACGAAGCGCGCGCCGCCGGTTATCCGCGCCTCGCCTGAGCATTACCTCTGAGCGTTACGCCGACTTCACGTCCAGCACCAGAAGCTGCGCGCCGTCGGCCACCTGATCGCCCACCGCATACAACACTTCCGACACCGTTCCCGCGGCCGGCGCGCCGATCGTATGCTCCATCTTCATTGCTTCCATCACGATCAGCGGTGTGCCCTTCTCCACCACCGTGCCCGGTTCGACCAGCACCGCGATCACCTTGCCCGGCATCGGCGCGGTCAGACGGCCTTCGCCGCCTTCCGCATCCGCGGCATGCGCGAGCAGGTTCTGCCACTCGAACGCCAGCGTTTCGCCAAGGCAGAACACATGGAACGTATCGCCATCCACGAACACACGGCCGGTTGCCCGCGCGTCGCCGATAGTCGCGCGAAACTCATGCTCGCCCGCGCCGGCCGACCAGCTGAAGCCTTCGCGCACGCCGTCGTGTTCCAGCGTTTGCGTCTCGCCGTCGCGGGCGAACGTAACGGTGAACGCGCTTTCGTCGTCGAGATTGCGCCAGCCGAGCGTCTGCGTGTAGCCGCTATTCAGCCGCCAATGCGACAACGCATCCCACGGCGACGCGCCATGGGCGGTGCCGCCTTCGCGCGTCAGCAGCGCGGCGCAAGCGAGCGCCAGCGCTTCCTTGAACGGCTTCTTCACCGGCGCGAACAACGCATCGTGATGACGCTCGATCAAGCCGGTATCGAGATCGCCCGTGGCGAATGGCTCGCTCGTGACAATGCGCTGCAGAAACTCGACGTTGGTATGCGGGCCGACCACCTCGCACGCATGCAGCGCGCGGCTCATGCGCGCCAGCGCTTCCTCGCGCGTGGCGCCATGCACGATCAGCTTGGCGATCATCGGATCGTAGAACGGCGTGATGGTGTCGCCTTCGCGCACGCCGCTGTCGATCCGCACCGGTGCCTTGCGTCCCGGCTCGCCCATGCCGATCACGAACTCCACGCCTTCCGGCATGCGCAGATGCCTGAGCGTACCCGTCGACGGCAAAAAGCCGCGCGCCGGATGTTCCGCGTAGATTCGCGCTTCGATCGCGTGGCCGTCGAGCTTGAGTTGTTCCTGCGTGAGCGGCAGCGGTTCGTCGCCCGCGACGCGCAGTTGCCATTCCACCAGGTCCTGCCCCGTCACCATTTCGGTCACCGGATGCTCGACCTGCAGGCGCGTGTTCATTTCCATGAAGTAGAAATCGCCGCTGGCGGTCATGATGAACTCGACCGTGCCCGCGCCGACGTAATTCACCGCGCGCGCCGCGGCCACGGCCGCCTCGCCCATTTCGCGTTTGATTTCAGCGGACAAACCGGGCGCCGGCGCTTCTTCCAGCACCTTCTGGTGACGCCGTTGCACTGAGCAATCGCGATCGAACAGATACACCGCGCCGCCGTGGCGATCCGCGAACACCTGCACTTCCACGTGACGCGGCCGCGTCAGATACTTTTCGATCAGCACGCGATCGTTGCCGAAGCTGCTCGCGGCCTCGCGCTTGCACGACGCCAATGCCGCCACGAAATCCTCGCTGCGTTCGACCACGCGCATACCCTTGCCGCCGCCGCCGGCGCTCGCCTTCAGCAGCACCGGGTAGCCGATCGCATCCGCCTCACGGTGCAACAACGGCGGGTCCTGATCGTCGCCGTGATAGCCCGGCACGAGCGGCACGGCCGCTGCATGCATCAGCGCCTTCGCGGCGGCCTTCGAGCCCATCGCGGCAATCGCCGCGACCGGCGGTCCGATGAAGACGATGCCGGCCGCCTCGCACTGCTGCGCGAAGTCTTCGTTTTCCGACAGGAAGCCGTAGCCCGGATGCACCGCTTGCGCACCGGTGGCGCGCGCGGCTTCGATAATGCGCTCGACGCGCAGATAGCTTTCTTTCGCGCTCGATCCGCCGATATGCACCGCCTCATCGCAGGCGGCTACGTGTTTCGCGTCGGCGTCCGCATCGGAATAGACCGCCACGCTCGCGATGCCGAGCCGCTTGCAGGTCGCGGCGACGCGGCACGCAATCTCGCCGCGGTTGGCTATCAGGATCTTGTTGAACATGAAATGTCTCGATGAAGTGTGCCGTGGTTCGGGGCTGTTGTTCTGGTCAGAACCGTGCGGCGCCCTGGAGAAGATGCGGCGCTCACGGGTTCGTGCTGTTTCAATCGCGCCAGGACGGCGTGCGTTTTTCGAGGAACGACGCGACGCCTTCGCGGCCTTCCGCGCCGGCCCGCGTGCGCGCGATGCGCGCCGCCGTGTCTTCGATCAGCGCGTCGTTCAACTCGCGGCCCGCGATGTCCTGGACGAGCTGCTTGCACGCGCGCACCGCCTGCGGTCCGTTCGCGCAGAGCGTGCCGGCGATCTGCTGCACGGTCGCGTCCAGTTGCTCCGCGCTCACCGCTTCGCTGACCAGACCGAGGCGCAACGCCGTCGCGCAATCGAACTGCTCGGCGGTCGTGAAGTAGCGCCGCGACGCCTGCTCGCCCAACGCGCGAATCACATACGGCGCGATGGTCGCGGGAATCAGGCCGAGACGCGCTTCGGACAGACAGAAACGCGCGCTCTCCACCGCCACCACGATATCGCACGCCGAAATCAGGCCCATGCCGCCCGCGTACGCGTCGCCGTTCACACGCGCGATCACCGGCTTGTTGCAGCGATAGATCGACGCCAGCATGTTCGCCAGCAGCATTGCGTCGGCGCGGTTCTCGTCGTCCGAGTAACCGGCCATTTTCTTCATCCAGTTCAGGTCGGCGCCCGCGCAGAAGGCCTTGCCGTTCGCGGCGAGCACCACCGCGCGCACGTCGTCGCGCGTGTTCAGCGACGTGAAGGCCGAGGTGATCTCGGCAATCATCGTTTCGTTGAACGCGTTGCGCACGTCCGGGCGATTCAGCGTGACCGTGGCGATCTGGGCGGACACTTCAAGCGTCAGCGTTTCGTATTGCATCGTGGCTCCTGCGCGGGGTTGCGTGACTGTGCTGTGCGCGCGTCACATTCTGAACACGCCGAAACGCGTTTCTTCGATCGGCGCGTTCATGCTGGCGGACAGACCGAGACCGAGCACGTCGCGCGTTTGCGCCGGATCGATCACGCCGTCGTCCCACAGCCGCGCGCTCGCGTAGTACGGGTGGCCCTGATGTTCGTACTGGTCGCGAATCGGCTGCTTGAACGCTTCCTCTTCTTCGGCGCTCCATGCGCCGCCCTTGCCTTCGATGCCGTCGCGCTTGACCGTGGCCAGCACCGACGCCGCCTGCTCGCCGCCCATCACCGAGATGCGCGCGTTCGGCCACATCCACAGGAAGCGCGGCGAATACGCACGACCGCACATGCCGTAATTGCCCGCGCCGAACGACCCGCCGATGATCACCGTGAACTTCGGCACCTTCGCCGTGGCCACGGCCGTCACCATCTTCGCGCCGTTACGCGCGATGCCTTCGTTTTCGTATTTGCGGCCCACCATGAAACCGGTGATGTTCTGCAGGAACACCAGCGGAATCTTGCGCTGGCAGCACAGTTCGATAAAGTGCGCGCCCTTGAGCGCCGACTCGGAAAACAGAATGCCGTTGTTCGCGATGATGCCGACCGGGTGCCCCCAGATATGCGCGAAACCGCAGACGAGCGTGGTGCCGTAGCGCGCCTTGAATTCGTCGAAAGCGGAGTCGTCGACGATCCGCGCGATCACTTCGCGGATATCGAACGGCTTGCGTGTATCCACCGGAATCACGCCGTACAGGCTCTTCACGTCGTAGCGCGGCGGCTTCGGTTCCTGCAACGCGACCGGCACCTGCTTCACGCGATTCAGATTGCCGACGATGCTGCGCGCGATCCCCAGCGCATGCGCGTCGTTCTGCGCGAGATGATCGACCACGCCGGAGAGACGCGTATGCACGTCGCCGCCGCCGAGGTCTTCCGCGCTCACCACTTCACCGGTAGCGGCTTTCACGAGCGGCGGGCCGCCGAGAAAAATCGTGCCCTGATTCTTGACGATGATCGACTCGTCGCTCATGGCCGGCACATACGCACCGCCCGCCGTGCACGAGCCCATCACCACGGCGATCTGCGGAATGCCTGCCGCCGACAGATTCGCCTGATTGAAGAAGATGCGGCCGAAGTGATCGCGATCGGGGAATACGTCGTCCTGATTCGGCAGATTCGCGCCGCCGGAATCGACCAGATACACGCACGGCAGATGATTTTCCGCGGCGACTTCCTGCGCCCGCACATGCTTTTTCACGGTGACGGGATAGTACGTGCCGCCTTTGACCGTTGCGTCGTTACAGACGATCACGCACTCCTGCCCCGCGATCCGGCCGATGCCGGTGATCACGCCCGCGCCCGGCGCGTCGTTGTTGTACATCTCGTACGCGGCGAGTTGCGAGAACTCGAGAAACGGCGTGCCCGGATCGAGCAGTTGCGCAATGCGCTCGCGCGGCAGCAGTTTGCCGCGGCCCGTGTGTTTGTCGCGCGCGGCCTGGCCGCCGCCCAGCGCGAGCTTTTCGATCTTCGCGCGAAGATCGGCGACCAGCGCTTCGAGCGCCGCCGAGTTGGCGCGGAAGTCGTCCGAGCGCGGATTCAGCTTTGATTCGATGATCGGCATTGCGAGTCTTCTCCAGTTGCCGCGAAAGATGGGCTAGCGCTTACGCCGTCTCGGCAAACAACTCACGGCCAATCAACATGCGGCGGATTTCGCTCGTGCCCGCGCCGATTTCATAGAGCTTCGCGTCGCGCCACAAACGGCCGACCGGATACTCGTTGATATAGCCGTTGCCGCCGAGAATCTGGATCGCCTCGCCGGCCATCCACGTGGCTTTTTCAGCGGTGTAGAGAATCACGCCGGCGCAATCCTTGCGCATCTGGCGCACGTGTTCGGCGCCGAGCGTGTCGAGTTGACGGCCCACCGCGTACAGATACGCGCGGCACGCCTGCAACGTGGTGTACAGATCGGCCACCTTGCCCTGAATCAACTGGAATTCGCCGATGGATTGACCGAACTGCTTGCGGTCGTGGATATACGGCACGACCGCGTCCATGACCGCGACCATGATGCCGGTCGGGCCGCCCGCGAGCACCGCGCGTTCGTAGTCGAGGCCGCTCATCAGCACCTTCACGCCGCCGTTGAGCTGACCGAGAATATTTTCTTCCGGCACTTCGACGTTCTCGAACACGAGTTCGCCGGTGTGCGAGCCGCGCATGCCGAGCTTGTCGAGCTTCTGCGCGACCGAGAAACCCTTCATGCCCTTCTCGACGATAAACGCGGTAATCCCACGCGAATTCGCTTCGGGATCGGTCTTGGCGTAGACGACCAGCGTGTCGCAATCGGGGCCGTTGGTAATCCACATCTTGGTGCCGTTCAGCACGTAGTGGTCGCCCTTCTTTTCCGCACGCAGCTTCATGCTGACCACGTCCGAGCCGGCGTTCGGCTCGCTCATGGCGAGTGCGCCGACGTGTTCGCCGGAGACCAGCCTGGGCAGGTATTTCTCTTTTTGCGCGGTGGTGCCGTTGCGGTGAATCTGGTTGACGCACAGATTCGAATGCGCGCCGTACGACAAACCGACCGACGCCGACGCCCGCGAGATTTCTTCCATTGCGATCATGTGGGCGGTGTAGCCCATGTTCGCGCCGCCGTATTCTTCCGAGACCGTCATGCCCAGCACGCCCAGATCGCCGAATTTGCGCCACAGGTCCATGGGAAACTGGTCCGTGCGATCAATTTCCGCTGCGCGCGGAGCGATTTCTTTGGCAGCGAATCCCGCGATGCTGTCACGCAGCATTTCGATTTCTTCGCCGAGCGGGAATTGCAAACCGGGCAGGTTGCGCATTGCGGTGTCTCCAAAGTTCGTTGGCGGCCGGGCAGCCAGGTCAGGCTGCCGGCGGATCCGAGTGCGGATCGGCGGACGGCGGCGGCCTTGTGAGCCGCCCCAGTCGTCACGCACGAGGCGCGAAACCTTCAAGCCGCATTTCACGCTAGATTGACGTAAGCGTCAATAGGTATTTTTGAGTGTCACTCAGAAATAATCCAGAGCGCATCCGAAGCGGGCATGGCGTGATAGCATCGGCATAGACAGGCTGATCCGGCCTGCGTTCCGGCCGTACTTCCGGCCGCTTCCGCCTCCCAAATCTGAACTTGACTCATATGACGGTTGCCCTTAAGGCCGAGTTACCCGCCTCGCGCCGCCAGCCGGCCGGGCGCAAGTCGCAGCAGCGCGTGAAGGAGATTCTTCAGGCGGGGCGCGACGTGTTCTCGGAGAAAGGCTACGAGCGCGCCACGACCGCGGAGATCGCGCAACGCCTCGGCATTTCCGAGGCGACCGTGTTCAGCTACTTTCGCGGCAAGCGCGAGCTGTGCGCGCGGGTGATCGGCGACTGGTACGACGAGATCATCGAGGCGATCGAATCCGGCCTGCCGCGCGACGGCAACGTGCGTCAGCAGTTCGCGTTCATCGTGCGTACGCATTTACGGCTGATGCTGGTGAACGGCACCGATCTGTGCGCGCTGGTGCTGTCCGAAGGGCGCGCGCGGCATCACGAGTTGAGCGAGGCGCTCACCGAGCTGCAGCGCCGCTACACCGCCCCGTTGATGCGCGTCCTCGCGCAGGGCCAGGAGAGCGGACAGATTCGCGCCGACATGCCGCTGCGCCTGCTGCGCTCGATGGTGTTCGGGCCGATGGAACACGTACTGTGGGACGCCACGCTGGCGAACCGGCATATCGACATCGACGCGACCGCCGATCAGTTGATCGACGTGTTGTGGGCCGCGCTCACGCCGCCGGACCTGGCGGTTAGCGCGTTGCAGCAGTTCCGGGTGGAAGTGGCGGAGGCGAACCGGCGGTTCGAGGCGGCGGCGAAAAAACGCTAATCTACGGCTTCCGAGTTGAAGCCTGAAGGAGCGTCCACGTGCCTGAAGCAAAACCCGCAAAGCCCGCAACGCCGGCCAAGGCAGCCAAGCCGGCAAAAACTGCTAAACCCGCTAAACCCGCTAAACCCGCAAGCCCTGCCACGCCCGACAAAGCCGCAAAAGCCTCTAAAACCACCCCGGTCGCCAACATCCGAGTCGGCATCGGCGGCTGGACCTACGCGCCGTGGCGCGGGCCGTTCTACCCCTCGGATCTCACGCAAAGCCGCGAACTCGACTACGCGAGCCGGCACCTCACGTCGATTGAAATCAACGGCACGTTTTATGGTTTGCAAAAGCCGTCGAGCTACGAGAAGTGGTATCAGGAAACCCCGGACGATTTCGTTTTTTCGCTCAAAGCCCCGCGTTACGCGACCAATCGCAAAGTACTCGCGGACGCCAGCGAAACGATCGAGCGTTTCCTTGCGAGCGGCGTGCTGCTGCTCAAACAGAAACTCGGCCCGATCAACTGGCAATTCGCGACGACCAAGAAGTTCGATCCCGAAGACTTCGAAGCCTTTCTGAAACTGCTGCCGGCGAGCATTGAAGGACAATCGCTGCGCCACGCCATCGAGGTCCGCAACGACAGCTTCAAGACGCCGGAATTCATCGCGCTCGCCCGGCAATACAAAGTCGCCATCGTGCTGGCCGGCGACAGCGATTACCCGCAGATCGCGGACCTGACCGCGCCGTTCGTGTACGCCCGCATCATGGGCACCACCGACAAACACGCCAAAGGCTACGCCACGAAAACGCTCGACGCCTGGGCCGAACGCGCACGTCAACTTGCTACGGGCACGACGCCCGACGATCTGGAAACCTCCGCCGAACCACCATCGAAACTCGCCGCCCGCGACGTCTATCTTTACGTGATCAGCGGCTTCAAGGAACGCAATCCGGCCGCCGCCATGGCGCTGATCGAACGGCTCTGAGCGGGCCTACCCTGGCCCCTACCCTGGCCCCCGCCTTAGCCGCGTCCTCGCCAGCATGCTGGCCGTCATGCGCGAGTGTCATAATCCCGGCAGCGAATCCGCCCCCCCCCCCACTCACATACACAGGCCGTGAGGCTGTCGCCTCACCCGGTCCGGGAGAATATCTTGAGCGCCCTCGACAATCCCCTGCACGATCAGGAGGTCGGCTCGGCCGACGCCACCCAGGACACCACGCGAATCGACGACACGCGCATCGGCGCGGTCCGTCCGCTGATTTCCCCCGCGCTGCTGCAAGACGAATTGCCGGTGCCGCCTTCGGTGCAGACGCTCGTCGAAAAGACCCGCGCGGAAATCGCCGACATTCTGCATGGCCGCGACGACCGGCTCGTGCTGATCGTCGGTCCGTGTTCGATTCACGACCACGATCAGGCCATCGAATACGCCCGCAAGCTGAAGCACGCCGCCGAGTCGTACAAGGACGATCTGCTGATCGTGATGCGCGTCTACTTTGAAAAACCGCGCACCACGGTAGGCTGGAAAGGCTATATCAATGACCCGCGTCTGGACGGCAGCTTCCGCATCAACGAAGGCCTGCGTCTCGCGCGGCAACTGCTGCTCGACATCAACGGTCTCGGCTTGCCGACGGCCACCGAGTTTCTCGATCTGCTGAGTCCGCAATACATTGCCGATCTGATCGCGTGGGGCGCGATCGGCGCGCGCACGACGGAGAGCCAGAGTCATCGGCAACTCGCTTCGGGCTTAAGCTGCCCGATCGGTTTCAAGAATGGTACGGACGGCGGCGTGCAGATCGCCGCGGACGCGATCGTCGCCGCGCGCGCGAGCCACGCGTTCATGGGCATGACGAAAATGGGCATGGCCGCGATCTTCGAAACCCGCGGCAACGACGACGCGCATGTGATCTTGCGCGGCGGCAAGCAGGGACCGAATTACGACAGCGCGTCGGTGGACGCGACTTGCGTTGCGCTCAAATCAGCCGGCCTGCGCGAGCAGGTGATGATCGACTGTTCGCACGCAAACTCCGGCAAATCGCATTTGCGTCAACTGGATGTGGTGGAAAATCTGGCGCGACAATTGACGCAGCATGACCGCCGCATTATCGGCGTGATGCTGGAAAGTCATCTGGAAGAAGGCCGTCAGGATCTGAAAGCCGGGGTGCCGCTGCGTTACGGCGTGTCGATCACGGATGCGTGCGTGAGCTGGACGCAAACCGAACCGGTGCTGGAAACATTGGCCGCCGCCACCCGCAAGCGTCGCGCGGACTGACGACCGGGACTAACAACACGGGCTGACGACAAAAACCCACGCGCCGCACCAGCCACCGATGGTTGATCTCACCGAGGGTTGGGCAGCGCGTGATTCCTCACGCCCGATGTTTCGCTAGTCACGCGCAAAGACTGCGCGCGCGCAAAACTCCGGCGCGAAGCGCGTTGCATTACGACGCGTTGACAGCTTCCTTGAAAGCCTTGCCTGCGGTGAACTTCACCGTCTTGGCCGCTGCGATCTGGATCTCAGCGCCCGTCGACGGATTGCGGCCCACGCGAGCTGCGCGCGCGCCGGTCGAGAAAGAACCGAAACCGACCAGTTGCACCGTATCGCCACCCACCACGGCTTTGGTCACCGCTTCGACGATTGCGTCGATGGTTTGGCCGGTGGCCGCTTTGCTTTCGCCCGTCGCTGCGGCGACTGCATCAATCAGTTCCTGTTTGTTCATAGCACTTCCCGTATGGTAATCATGGAACCGGCGCCACATCTGTTGCGCCGGGACCGACACACTAACGCATAGGCGCATATTCGCGCAAACCTTGGGTGTAAGCCTTGTATCACCCGCCCAGCGGCAATTTGACGATTTTTTTCGGCAAAGTGCCATAAGAATCGTGCGCTTACGTGATTCTCGCGTCCGGCAAGCGTTAAATCCGAATCACAATCCGTTGCAATTTCAGTGCTTTAGCGCGACACAAGCCGATGTCGACGGGCTTTTTTACTATGTTATGGTGGATCGCCTGAAACACGGCCAGAACCGGTGGCAGCGCCCGGTAGTAAAGAATTCGGGAGAATAAAAAAATGAAATTTCGCCATATTGCAACATCCGCACGGCTCGTCCTGGCGCCCTGCGGGGCCGCTGCGGCCACCGCAAGCGGTTGCGCGAGCCTCGTTACGGCTACCGGTTCGACGTCGCTGCACTCAATCAATATGCATTAATCGACGGGCGGCACAATTGACATATCGCCCGTTTTCGGCAGGTCGGAGTTACCGCACCGGATTTATTTCTGCGTTAATCACCCTCAAGCTTGCCCCAGTCCTGCCGATATACAAAGCTGCGTTGGCGGCGCAAACGTTAAAAGGACGGGCATGGTTCGACTAGCCAGATTGAGGGAGGCGCTATCTGTCGCGGAAGGCGACCCGGAGCTCGTGCGTTCGCAGCTCCAGGCGTTCGGTCGACAGATCCCGTTGCTCTATTTCATCCTGCTGGTCAACACCATGGCCGTCGCGATCACTCATGTGAATTGCGCGCCGGCCTGGCTGTCCATCTATGCGCCGACCGCCCTCTGCGCGCTGTGCGTGATTCGTTGCGTGCGCTGGTGGCGCGCCCGCCACCGCGTGCTGACTCACGACAAGGCCGTGCCCGAGTTGCGCAAGCTGATCTGGCTGTCGAGCATTTTCGGCATTGCGTTCAGCACCTGGTCGCTGCTGCTGTTTCCGTACGGCACCGCGTATCAACAGGCGCACGTCGCGTTCTATATCGCGACCACCGTGATGGGCGGTGTGTTCTGTCTGATGCATCTGCGCGCGGCGGCTTTGCTCGTGTTGTCGATCGTGATCCTAAGCTTCGCGACTTTCATGGTGTTCACCGGCTCGCCGGTGTTCATCGCGATGGCGATCGACATGACGCTCGTCGGCATTGCCCTCGCGTTTATCGTCGAGCAGTATTACCGCACGTTTACCGGTGTGGTTCACGCGCAGAGCGAATTGCTGGCAAGCCAGCAGAAAACCCAGCGTTTGAGCGACGACAATTTCCGGCTCGCGAGCATCGACAGTCTGACCGACCTGCCCAACCGGCGCAGCTTCTTCGCGTCGTTGCGCGCGCTGTCCGAACAGGCGCTCGGCAGCGGCGGCGGTGGCTTCAACGTGGGGCTGATCGATCTCGACGGCTTCAAGCAGGTCAACGATATCTACGGCCACGCGAGCGGCGATCTCGTGCTGCAGGAAGTGGGCGTGCGTCTGCTGGCGCTGGCCGAACCCGGCATCTTCTTCGCGCGGCTCGGTGGCGACGAATTCGGCGTGCTCGCGCAGCACAAGCAGTCGAACGAAACACTGGTCGAATTGGGGCAGCGCATTTGCCACGCACTGAGCCAGCCATACCGGGTGGCCGGCAATGTCGCCGAACTGTCGGGCACGATCGGCTGGGCCGCGTTTCCCGAAGCCGGCACCACGGTCGCGCAGGTATTCGAACGCGCCGACGCGGCGCTGTACGTCGGCAAGGAAAGCCGCCGCGGCACGCCGGTGATTTTCTCGACCGAACATGAAACGCGGATTCGCCGCTCGAGTCTCGTGACGCAGGAACTCCGCCACGCGGATCTCGACGCGGAACTGTTTCTGGAG
The DNA here is from genome assembly GCF_000745015.1 of Burkholderia sp. 9120. Taxonomy (NCBI): domain Bacteria; kingdom Pseudomonadati; phylum Pseudomonadota; class Betaproteobacteria; order Burkholderiales; family Burkholderiaceae; genus Burkholderia; species Burkholderia sp. 9120. The sequence goes on from NZ_JQNA01000002.1 coordinate 4,882,258, forward strand.
TTTCAGCCGATCTACGACGTGATCTCGCAGCGCACGATCGGTCTCGAAGCGTTGGGACGCTGGCACAACGCGCGGCTCGGCGCGGTCAAGCCAGAGGAATTCATCCGGATCGCCGAGCGCACCGAACTGATTTTACGCATCACCGAAGTGCTGTTGCACAAAGCGCTCGACGAAGCCGCGCGTTGGCCCGCCGAGCTTTATCTGTCGTTCAACCTGTCCGCGATCGACATCTGCACGTCGGCGCGCGCGCGTCGCCTGATCGACATCGCGCAGGCGAGCGGCGTGCCACCGCACCGCGTGTCGTTCGAAATTACGGAAACGGCCGTGACGCGCGATTTCGAACAGGCCCGCGCCTCGCTGACCATGATCAAGAAAGCCGGTTGCCGTGTGTCACTGGATGACTTCGGCACGGGGTATTCGAGCCTGAGCTATGTGCACCGGCTGCCGTTCGATACGATCAAGATCGACCGTAGTTTCATGACGGATGTGGATACGAACAGCGCGTCCAAAAAGATCGTCAAGTCGGTGCTCGATTTGTGCCGCAATCTTGGGCTCGAATGTGTCGTGGAAGGATTGGAGACGTCGTCGCAAGCGGCCGTCGTGACCGCGCTCGGCGCGCGCGCCGTGCAGGGCTATCTGTTCAGCCGGCCGATGCGGGCGAGCGCCATCGCCGCTTATTTGCAGACGGCGCTCGGACAGGGTTATGCGGTTGAGGGACAGGCGTAGTTAAGTTGTGCGCCTGGCGGCCGCGGCTGAACGGCGGCTGCGGCTGAACGGCTGCGACTACGCATCTTGCAGCCTGACCTGAACCGCGGCTAACCCGGCGGCGCCGGATAGTCCAGCTTCGGATACCAATCGCTTCCCCGTCCGCCCGGCGTCATATCGAGCACGGTCCAGATCGGCATCACATCGGGCGCGCCGCGCGGGTCCTGTCCGGGATCGGCGGTCGACGGTCCCATCTCCTCAGCCCAGAAGTGCCGCACCGTGCCATCCGCGGCGCGCGTGAACACGTTGAACGCCGGGTTGTCGTCGCCCGCGGGATCTTCCGCCGCGTAGTCGCGATTGAAGGTGTTGCCACCCGACGACGCCAGCCGCAAATGCCGCCAGCCCCGCTCCTGCTTGAACGCGACGAGCTTCTCGATCGGCGCGCGGCCGATCACGACGAACGCCACGCGCTGCAGGATGTCGGGCATTTCGCCGTCGTACGCGCTCAGCAGCGACGTGCACATTGGACAAGGCCGCGTGCGCTGCGGACCGAACATCCAGTTATAAGTGACGAGCGTGTCGTGCGCGCCGAACAGGCCGGATAAGGTCACCGGCCCCGCTTCACCGTCGAAGCGATAGTCCTCCGGCACGATGCCGCCCGGCGGCAGCGCGCGGCGCTGCGCGGCGACCCGTTCGATATGGCGTCGCAGCTCGATTTCTTCGGCGAGTAAATCGTTGCGCGCACTACGATAGGCCGCGCTCTCGTTCGGAAAGCGCGGCGGCGAATCGGCCAGCAGGCGCGCCGGCTTCAGTGTCTGTGCGGATGTGTTTGCTTCGGTCATCAGCTATCTCCCATGCACGATCGTTGCGGTTGCGGGAAAGGATCAGAGGTGAGTTACAAAGAGCAAACGACCCGGCTTGCCTTTACTTCTCGCTCAAATCACGGCGCCGTCATTGACTCGCCCCCTATCCACACGACGAACAACGCGACAGCAAATCGACAACCCCAGTCAATTTTTTGCATTCCATCAGCTTTAACGTTGCCCTCTCCGGCACGAGCTGTCGACGCATCGCGCCAGGCGCCCAACAACCGGCCGCCCCCCGCAAGGTATCCTTCTGCCCAGAAACAGCCCGCGCGCCCGCTGCGCAACGGCACTGCCACGGCGCGCCACACGCCGTCCTGAGAGGATGCATCATGCCGCTTCGTCTGCCGCCTCTGCCGGCGCTTCGCCTGTTCGAAGCCGCCGGCAGGCATCAAAGTTTCAAGCTCGCCGCCGCCGAGCTGCACGTCACGCCGAGCGCGGTGAGTCATGGCATCGTCGGGCTGGAAGAAGCGCTCGGTGTCCAGTTGTTCGTGCGCGAACCGCGCGGCATTTCGCTGACCGCGACGGGCGCGGACTATCTGTCCTACGTGTCCGAGGCGTTCTCGCTGATCGCGATCGGCACGCAGCGTCTGCCGAACCATCGCGCGAATCGTCCGATCGCGCTGAGCTGCGCGCCGACCTTCGCGTCGCGCTGGCTGCTGCCGCGCCTCGCCCATTTTCGCGCGCATTGGCCGAATGTAAATGTGAGCGTCGACACCTCGCATCGGCAGGTGGGTTTCCCCGTCGACGGTTTCGATTTCGCGGTCCGCATGAGCCGTTCGCCGGTTGCCGGCGCGGCGTGGACGCGGCTGTTCGGCGAGCGCCTCGTGCCCGTGTGCAGCCCCGCGTACCTGGAGAATCTGCGCGACGCGCACGGCCATCTCGACCTGCGACGCGCGACGTTGATTCACGTGAACGCCGCGAGCGAAGACTGGCAAGCGTGGCTCGACGCGACCGGTGCGGACGATATCGAAACCGCCGATGGCTTACGCGTCGACACGATTCAACTCGCGTTCGAAGCCGCCGGCATGAGCCTTGGCGTCGCACTCGGACGCCGGCCGCTGGTGGATAGCGATCTCGCTAGCGGGGCGCTGGTCGAAGCCCGAGCGGAAACGATCGCGTCGGACACAGCCTATTGGCTGGTCAGCGCGGAAAACGCGGAACGTCGCCCGGAGTTGCTTGATTTCAGACGCTGGCTGGTCAGCGAGGCGGAACAGTTCGACGCGCAATCCGAAGCCGCCTGATACCAACCACGAACCACCAGCCACGAACCACGCCGCAAACGAACAAGTGAGCCCCACTCACCTGTCATCAAAATCTTTTCTTTTGCCGCTTCTGATGCTCGCTGCGATCATGGGGTCGAAGGAGATCAGAACCATGTCCACGACCCACAGCAAACGCTACGCCCCCGTCTTCAACCCGACGACTCTCGTGATCCTCGCCGGCGCGCTCGTGCTGAGCGCGGCGATGGGCATCCGCCAGACCTTCGGGCTCTTCATCGGGCCATTCTCGTTCGACCGCGGCCTGCCCGTCACGCAGATCGCGTTCGCCATCGCGCTGCACAACCTAGTGTGGGGTTTCGCCCAACCCTTCGCGGGCGCCGCCGCGGATCGTTACGGCTCGACGCCCGTGGTCGCATTCGGCGCGACGACATTCGCCGCGGGTCTGGCGTTCGCCGCGGTCGCACCGAGCGGCGCGATGCTGATCATCGGTATGGGATTGCTGGTCGGCATTGGTGTGAGTTGCACGACCTTCGGCGTGGTATTGCCGGCGGTGAGTCGCATCGCCACGCCGGAAAAACGCAGCATGGCGATGGGCCTGGTCAGCGCCGGCGGTTCTGCGGGCCAGGTGTTGATGGTGCCGCTCGCGCAAGGCGTGCGGCTCAGTTGGGGCATCGCCGCGTCGCTGTTCGTGCTGGCCTTTCTGATGCTGCTGGTCGCCCCGCTCGGCATGGTGCTCGACCGTCGCCAACGCACTGGCATGCCGGTGCGGGAAACAGCCGCCGAACCGCTGCGCAAGGTGCTGGGTCTCGCGGTCCGGCATCGGGGATACCGGCTGTTGACGCTCGGTTTCTTCACGTGTGGATTTCAGCTCGCGTTCATCGCCACGCATTTGCCCGAGTATCTGACGCTCTGTCATATGCCCGTCGGTCTCGGCGCGACCGCGCTCGCGTTGATCGGCCTGTTCAATATGGCGGGCAGTTGGGCATGCGGCTGGCTGGGCGGACGCTACCGTCAGCATCATGTGCTCGGCTGGCTGTATCTGATCCGCAGCGCGACGATCGGCACGTTCTTCGTGCTGCCGAAAACGTCCACGTCGGTGATCGTCTTCGCGGCGGTGATGGGCCTGACCTGGCTCGGCACTGTGCCGCTCACCAGCGGACTGGTCGCGAAAGTGTTCGGCACGCGGCATCTCGGCAGCCTGTTCGGCGTCTGCTTTCTGAGCCATCAGATGGGCTCGTTTCTCGGCGCGTGGCTCGGTGGCCTGGTGTTCGATCTGACCGGCTCGTATTCGCTGCTGTGGGAAGCCACCGTCGCGGCCGGACTGTTCGCCGCGATCCTGCACTTCCCGATCGACGACGCCACGGTCAACGCGCCCACGTTGCGCGCCGAACCGGCTAGCGCGTAAGCGGGCGGAGGAAAAGCGGACGGCTGCGGCTACAGCTACAGGCTTACAGCTACGGCTAAAGCTACGGCATGGCCGCGGTCGGCGCGCGGAAGACGGCCCGCGCTACGCCGTCGTCTTCTGCCCCGCCGCTTTCGGCACGCGCCCCATCAAAAAGAACTCATCATTCGGCCGCATGGAAATCACATTCGCCATGCGGTTCGACAGACCGAAAAACGCCGTGATCGCGGCAATATCCCAGATGTCTTCGTCGGTGAAGCCCTGCTCGCGCAGCGCCTGAAAGTCGCTTTCGTCGACGCTGCCTGACGCGCGGCACACCTTCAGCGCGAAATCGAGCATCGCTTTCTGGCGCGCGCTGATATCCGCCTTGCGGTGATTCACGGCGACCTGATCCGCCAGCAAAGGCGATTTTTCGTAAATGCGCAGAATCGCGCCATGCGCGACCACGCAATACAGGCACTCGTTCACCGCGCTGGTGGCGACCACGATCATCTCGCGCTCGCCTTTGGTGAGGCAGCCCTCCTTCAGCATCAACGCGTCGTGATAGGCGAAGAACGCACGGAATTCGTCCGGCCGATGCGCGAGCGTCAGGAACACGTTCGGCACGAAACCCGCTTTTTCTTGCACTTCGAGGATGCGCGCGCGGATATCGTCCGGCCAGTCGTTCGGTTCGGGCACGGGATAGCGGCTGATCGGGCTGGCTTGGGTCATGGCATGTCTCCGTTGTATTCGCGTGGTATTCGCGTCGTATTCGCTTACCTACGGCGACGATTCTAGCAACCGCCGTTCGCCCCGTCGCGCACGCCGCGTCGGGCAAGCTCGCAGCACCGTTTTCCCGCCTGTGCTTAAATCGGCCTTTGCCGTGCCATGCCCGCGTAACGACCGAGCGGGTACACTGCACGCCGTCGTGCGGGAACGGAACCTGCGCGGCGGGTCACGGCGCGCCGCCAGGGCGTGGCCGGTTACACCTTCCTTAATGCATTCCGAGGAGCGCGGTTGTGTGGCATTTTCCAGTGGCGATTCCACCCTCGCTCGGCGTTTGGGCCGTTTTCATGAGCGTGCTCGTCACGCAGCTCGGCCTGCCGGTTCCGGCCGCGCCGATGCTGATTCTCGGCGGCACGATGGCGGCCATGGGACAGACCTCGTATGCGAGCGTTGTGTTCGCCGCCGTGGCCGCCACGCTGATCGCCGATTCGCTCTGGTTCTTCACCGGCCGCGCCTACGGCCGGCGTCTGCTGAACTATCTGGTGCGCTTCTCGCTGTCGCTCGATACCACGGTGCGGGTCGCGCGCAACACGTATGAACGGCACGGCGCGCCGATCCTCACTGTCGCCAAGTTCCTGCCGGGGCTCGGCCTGATTTCCGCGCCGCTGCTCGGCACGACCGCGATCAACGTCAGCGTCTTTCTGCTGTGGGACCTGATCGGCGCGACGCTGTGGGCGAGCGTATGGGTGATCGGCGGCGCGGCGCTGCACGACCAGATCGTGCAGCTGATGCTGCTCGTGCGGCAGAACGGCGGCACGATCGTCGACGCGTTCGCGGCGATCTTCGTCGCCGCGCTGCTCTATCGCTGGGTACGCCGTCTGCAATTTCGCCGCTGGCTCGCGCACACGCGCATCTCGCCGGATCAACTCGACGAATTGATGAAGTCGAACGAGCCGCCGCTGATTTTCGACGCCAGACCGTACAGCGTGCGCGAGAAGGAATCGCATCGGATTGCCGGCGCCGTGCCGCTGGATCTGGATTCACCTGAGCTGATTCGTCCCGAACTGCTGAAGCGGCCGATTGTCGTCTACTGCGTGTGCCCGAACGAAGCGACCGCCAAGCGGATCGTCAACCAGTTGCATCGCAAGAATATCCACCATATTCGCGCGCTCAAGGGCGGCCTCGACGCGTGGGAAAAGCGCGGCTATCCGGTGGAACCGCTGCCGCACGATTTCTATACCGCGAAGGCTCATCTGATCGAAGATGAAGGCAACGAGGGCGAATATACGGTGCGCGCAAGACTCGCGGACTAAGCGACCGTTCGCCATATCGCCGCACTAAAAATCCGCTTGCGCCCATCACACAATGTGTGCAACATGCATATATGCACGTTGCACACATTGAGGTGTCCCCATGACGCAGCGCACAGAAAACCTGCTCGGCGTGCTCGCCCTGCTGGTCACCGACGAGATGAACGCACCGCCCGCCGCGGCGGCGCTCGCTGGCCCCACCGCGCGCGCCATGCTCAACGCGATCGGCCAATATCCGGACTCGTCGATTGAAGTGCTGCGCGAGGCGGTCGATCTGTCGCATCCCGCCGCCGTGCGCGCCGTGGCAGGGTTGGTCGACGCGGGCCTCGTCGAGAAAAACGCCGGAGCGGACAAACGCGCCGTCGCCCTTTCCTTGACCGCGGACGGCAAACGCGAGGTCAAACGCCTGCGCACGGCGCGCGACAGGATGCTGCAACGCGTGGTCGGGCGGCTCGACGACCGCGAGCGCGACGTGCTGGAAAGCCTGCTGATCAAGATTCTCTATAGCGAGACCCGCGACCCCGCGCACGCCATGCAGTTGTGCCGCCTGTGCGACGACGGGCCGTGCCTGAAGGCCGGCTGTCCGGTGGAATGCCGCGAACAGGGCCTACCGATGCCCGAACGGAGCGGTGCATGACTGCCCCCGCGCCCACGGTGCGCTGGCCGGCGATCGCCGCGCTGACCGCCGTGTCGGCGTTGGCGCAGATCGGCCAGTTCGGCATCGGCTTCATGGTGCTGCCCGTCTGGCTCGCGCAGCGCGGCCTGGATGCGCCGCGCGCCGGCCTGTTCTCGGCTGCGCAATGGGCCGGCATGCTGGGCGGTTTGTTGCTGGCGCCGTGGCTCATTGCGCGCATCGGCGCAAAGCGCACCGTGTCGCTCGGGCTCGCGGCCACACTCGTTGCGTTCGCCACCATCGGCGAGTTGGGGTGGCCGCTGTGGCTCGTGCCCGGACTGCTGACCGGGCTCGGCATCGGCTTGCGCTGGATCGCCAACGAAACCTGGCTCTATCGCCTCGTGCCGCCGGCATCGAGCGGACGTGTGGTCGGCGTGCATGAGGCGCTGATCGCCACGGCCGGTGTCGTCGGTCCCGCGTTGGCCGCCTGGTGCGCGGTCGACGAACGCGTCATCTTCGCGGCCGGCGCGGCCTTCACGGCCGCTGCGGCGCTGCCGCTGTGGCTGACCGCATCGGACGACAAACGGCCTGCTGGCGAGCCGTTAAAGCCCGCACAAAGCGACCGGCGCGTGCCGATCGGTCCACTGGTCAGCCTCGGCATGGTGGTCGTCGCGGCCGGCGGCATCGGCGACGGCGCGCTGTACGGCCTGTTTCCCCTGTTCGCCGACGCGCACGGTCTCTCTTCCACGCAAACGGCAACGCTGCTGATGCTGTTCGGCGTCGGCGGCATGGCGCTGCAATTTCCGGTGGGCTGGTTCGCGGATCGTGCCGGGCTCGCCGCCGCCGTAATCGTCTGCGCGGCGCTCAGCACGCTGGCGATCTGCGGGTTCGCGACCGCCGCGCCGGCATCGGCGCTTGCAGCCGCGAGCGCGGTGCTGCTCGGCGGCATGAACAGTTCGTACATCACGCTTGGGATGGTCGCGGCAGCCTGCGGCGAAAAGGCCGCGTTGACGCGCAATATGCGGTTGGTGTCGCTCACATTCACCGCGAGTTCGATCGTCGGCCCGCTCGCCGCGGGATTCGCAATGAAAGCGCGCGGCAGCGACATGCTGATGTGGCAACTCGCGCTGATGAGCGGCGCGCTGGCGGTCTACACGCTAGGTTTGCGCGAAGGCCGGCGCCAGCCTGGTCGATCTTCATCGATGGGCTAACGCCGGGCTTATCGCAACAACAACGCCTACGCGACGCGTGCGGCGCCTACTTTGCGCTGCCGCCACAAACACAGCAGATCGCAGGCGATATGCGCGGCGGCGATCGCCGTGATTTCGCTCTGGTCGTAAGCGGGCGCCACTTCCACGACGTCCGCGCCCACCAGATTCAACGCGCCGAGTCCGCGCACGATGGCCAGCCCCTGCGCCGACGACAATCCGCCCGCCACCGGCGTGCCCGTGCCCGGCGCGAACGCGGGGTCCAGACAGTCGATATCGAAAGTCAGATACGCAGGCCGTTCGCCGACAATCGACGTGATCCGCTCCACCGCCGCGCGCGTGCCGTGTTCGTGAACCCATGCGGCGTCGAGCAGATTGATGCCCATGAAATCATCGTTCCACGTCCGAATGCCGACCTGCACCGAGGTCTTCGGATCGATCAGACCGTCCTTCACCGCCTTGTAGAACATCGAGCCGTGATTCAGGCTGTCGGGACTGTCGTCGGCCCAGGTATCGCAGTGCGCGTCGAAATGAATCAGCGAAAGTGGCTTGCCGTACTTCTCCGCGTGCGCGATCAGCAGCGGATAGGTGATGTAATGATCGCCGCCGAGCGTCAGCATCTTCGCGTCGGAACGCAGAATCGTGCGCGCATGCTCGACGATCGATTGCTTGATCGTCAGCGGGTTGTGCGCGTCGAACCAGCAATCGCCGTAGTCGGTCACGGCGAGATCGTCGAACGGATTGAAACCCCACGGATACGGATGCAGCTCCGACAACTGCACACTGGCCGCACGCACCGCCGCGGGACCGAGCCGCGCGCCCGAGCGGAACGTGGTGGCCAGATCGAGCGGCACGCCGGAAACGACAACGTCGACGCCGTCGAGTTCGCGGGTGTACTTGCGGCGCATGAACGACAACACACCCGCGTAGGTGTTTTCGATCGACGAGCCATAAAGCGACGAACGGCGGATTGCGCCGTCGCCATAGACGAGTTCAGTCATGGATGACCTGACACCTGATAAACATACCGGCGCCACGCGCGAAGCTTCCCGTTGTGCGCGCAACCGCCGGCTTCGGATTCATTGGGAACGCGGCGGCGTGCCTCACACGCACGCCGCCGCGCTGGCTTGCGAATCCTTTAGCGCAGCCGCACCAGCGTGGACTTCAGCTCGGTGTACTTCTCCAACGCGTGCAACGACTTGTCGCGGCCGTTGCCCGATTGCTTGTAACCGCCGAACGGGAAATTCATATCGCCGCCTTCGTCGTAGCAATTGACCCACACCGTGCCCGCGCGCAGTTTGCGCGACACTTCATGCGCGGTCGTGAGATTCGACGTCCAGACCGCGGCGGCAAGACCGTACTCGCTGTCGTTGGCGATCTTGATCGCCTCTTCGACCGTGTCGAACGTGATCACCGACAACACCGGCCCGAAGATTTCCTCGCGCGCCACCTTCGCACCCGTGGCCGGGATCTCGAAGATGGTCGGTTCGATATAGAAGCCGCCCGTCTCTTCCTTCACGCGCGCGCCGCCCAGCAGCAGCCTGGCTTCGGCACGGCCCGCTTCGATATAGCCGAGCACGCGCTCGAGTTGGACCTTGTCGACGATCGCGCCCATCGACGTTTTCGGATCGAGCGGATTGCCCGGCGTATAACTACGCGCCGCCGCGATCAGCTTGTCGAGGAACGCCTCCTTGATGTCGCGATGCACGAGCAGGCGCGAGCCCGCCGTACACATTTCGCCCATGTTGTAGAAGATCGCGCCGGCCGCCGCATTCGCCGCGCGGTCCATGTCCGGGCAATCCGGCATCACGATGTTCGGCGACTTGCCGCCGAGTTCGAGCCATACGCGCTTCAGGTTCGACTGGCCGGCGTACTGCATGATCAGCTTGCCGACATTCGTCGAGCCGGTGAACGCGAGACAGTCCACGTCCTGATGCAACGCGAGCAGCTTGCCCGGTTCGCCCGCGCCCGGCACGACGTTGAACACGCCGGCGGGAATGCCGGCGTCGAGCGCGAGTTGCGCGAGACGGATCGCCGTGAGCGGCGACTTCTCCGACGGTTTGAGCACCACGCTATTACCCGCGGCCAGCGCCGGGCCAAATTTCCACGACGCCATCAGGATCGGGAAATTCCACGGCACGACCGCGGCCACCACGCCGATCGCCTCGCGCGTGACCAGCCCGACCAGATGATGATCGGCCGGCGCGACTTCACCGCCCACCTTGTCGATCGCTTCGGCGAACCACTCGACGCAATACGCGGCGCCCGGCACATCGACCGTGGTGGTGTCGGCGATCGGCTTGCCGGCGTCGAGTGTTTCGAGCAGCGCCAGTTCGTCGGCATGTTCGCGGATCGACGCGGCCCAGCGCAGCAACACCGCCTTGCGCTTGCGCGGATTCAACCCGGACCACACGCCCGAGTCGAATGCACGGCGCGCGGCGGCGACGGCCGCGTCGACGTCGGCCGCGCCGCTGTCGGCGACTTTCGCGAGCAGCTTGCCGTCGATCGGGCTCTGACAGTCGAACGTGCGCCCGCCTGCCGCGTCACGGTATTCGCCGTCGATAAACGCACGGCCTTCGATTGAAAGCGTAGCGGCTTTGTCTTGCCAGAAAGCGAGAGATTGCTTGTCCATCAGGATGCCTCAATGTTATGCGCTCGACGCAGACCGGCATCGACTTCATGCACGGTTGAACTGCGGCGTGGCGCGTTGGCGCGGAGTCTTCAGAACGTGGGCGGCGAATTGGCCGACACGACCTCGCAGAGATGCTCCGCGCTAGGATTGCGAAAACGGTGCGGCAAACGGCTTTCGAAGTAATAGCTGTCGCCGGGATCGAGCAGCCACGTAACGCCGTCCACCGTCAGTTCGAGTTGCCCGCGGACCACGACGCCGCCCTCGTGCCCCGCGTGCTCCAGCATTTCCGGCCCAGTGTCCGACAGCGGCTGATAGACCTCGCGCAGAATGCCCATGTTGCGGTCTTTGATGCTCGAGCCCGCCAGATAGAACTCGATCGACTCATTGCCGAGGTTCGGCATGTCCGCGCGGCGCGATACGACCGATCGTTCTACTTCCACCTCGAAGGTGAAGAACTCGGCGAGACTCATGGGTATGCATTCGAGCAATTTCTTCAGCGAGCCGACCGAGGGGCTCACGCGGTTCTGCTCGATCAGCGAGATCGTGCCGTTGGTCACCCCCGCCCGTTTCGCGAGTTCACGCTGGGACAAGCCGTTCTTCTTGCGGATGTACTGCAGACGGGTTGCTACTTCTATGGACATCGCTAGGTTCTCTGACATGGAAGACGATCGGGGCGCGTGGACTCGGGCAACATGTGCCCGCGAGTGTTGAATATTCTAGTCACTTTAATCGTTGCGCCGCTGGGGAAAACCCTGAAAGGATTCCGAAATACGACTTGCGCAACGAATGTTCCCACCGGCTGGGATTCTAGCTAGCCCCCCGGGAAAGCCCTGATAAATCTTTTATAAAAATGATTTGACGGCATTATTGGCTCGTATATGCTGGTTCACAGGCGATCTTCATACCAACGTCACAGAACCCGAAAGGGTGTTTGCGGCGCAGCGAACCCGGTTCGCACCGGTAAGAGAAGATCATCCCAGCGTCCTGTTTCTTTAAACGCCTTGTGCGGATTTCGAGCAGGCCGTTCAATACTTTCAACGTCGCCAGTCGAGTGTAATCGTGAGAGTCCGAGGCCCTTTGGTGAGATGGAATCGAAGTCAGGCGAGTTGTCCTCGCGCTGACGGCGCCATCGCCGACGGCAGCAACGGCAGCCTTGCGTTCCGCCGCTTCCTGTCCGTCTTCACGATCCTGTCCCGCCGTTCCGTTCGACGTCACAACTCTATCTCCGCGCGCGCCTTCATTGCCGTTCGCACGGACGAAGTCGCGTCGCTGCTGCCGTAGCGCCTCCCTCCTTTTCGTCGTTCGATTCATCCGTTTGCGTGAGCGCGCTCTTTGGAGCCCTGCGTTCCCGCGTGTGCGGTGCTGTCTGCCGCCCATGCATTTCACGCGACTCCGGGTGCTGGTGCACCGCAACGGATTGAATCGAACGACCCGCCCCAAGACCACGCGCGGCGCGTTTTCGCAAACGCCCACCGCCTGCACCACCCCGGTGGCTTGACGCTCTGCGTCCGGCTGCGGAATCGTGCCGCGCTGTGTTTAACGTTGTTCGTGCCGCGTCCCGCGGGGAACACACACGTCTATCTGTTATGCGAAACAAACCCCTGGTCGGCATTAGCGCCGACAGAACGATGATGGGAGTCCACCCATCGCACGTGGTCGGCGAAAAGTACGTCGCCGCGATCGTGGACGGCTCGCAGGCGCTGGCCATGCTGCTGCCGGCGCTCGGCGAACGTCAGTCCGTCGCCGAGGTCCTGGCGACGGTCGACGGCCTGTTCTTTACCGGCAGCTATTCGAATGTCGAACCGCACCGCTACGGCGGCGAGCCCAGCGCGCCGGGCACGTTGCACGACGCCGCACGCGACGCGACGACGCTGCCGCTGCTGCGCGCGGCGATCGCCGCCGGTGTGCCGGTACTCGCCGTATGCCGGGGCTTCCAGGAAATGAACGTGGTGTTCGGCGGAACGTTGCATCAAAGCGTTCACGCGGTGGCCGGCTTGAACGACCATCGCGAGAACAAGGAAGACGACCTCGACGTGCAATACGCACCGTCGCATTCGATCACGCTGACGCAGGGCGGCTTGTTGCAGCGCCTCGCGGGCGGCACGAATGAAGCGCGTGTGAATTCATTGCACGGTCAGGGCGTCGAGCGGTTAGGCGCCGGCCTCACGGCCGAAGCCATCGCGCCGGACGGCTTGATCGAGGCGGTGAGCGTAAGCGGAGCGCGTGCTTTTGCGCTGGGTGTGCAGTGGCACCCGGAATGGAAGCATGCGAACGACACGTTATCCACCGCGATCTTTCGCGCGTTCGGCGACGCCTGCCGCGATCGAATGCGCACCAAGGCCGGCTATGGCGCGGCATCCGCCGCTGCCACGCATGCCTGAGCCGGTCGCGCACCAAAACAGAGAGATAAAAATGCATGAAATCGACGATTTTCTGAAGAAGAACCGCGTCACCGAAATCGAAGCGATCATTCCGGATATGGCCGGGATCGCACGCGGCAAGATCATTCCGCGCAGCAAGTTCGAATCCGGCGAGTCCATGCGCTTGCCGCAGGCGGTGATGATCCAGACCGTCACAGGCGATTATCCGGAAGACGGCACGCTGACCGGCGTCACCGATCCGGACATGGTCTGCGTTCCCGATGCCAGCACCATTCGCATGATTCCGTGGGCCATCGACCCGACCGCCCAGGTGATTCACGATTGCGTTCACTTCGACGGCACGCCCGTCGAGATCTCGCCGCGCCGTGTACTGCGCCGTGTGCTCGAACTCTACAAGGCCAAGGGCTGGAAGCCGGTCATCGCGCCCGAACTGGAGTTCTATCTGGTCGACATGAACAAAGACCCGGACCTGCCGCTGCAACCGCCTATCGGCCGTACGGGTCGCCCGGAGACCGGACGTCAGGCGTATTCGATCGAAGCGGTCAATGAGTTCGACCCGCTATTCGAAGACATCTATGCATACTGCGAAGTGCAGGAACTGGAAGTCGACACGCTGATTCACGAAGTCGGCGCCGCGCAGATGGAAATCAACTTCATGCACGGCGATCCGCTGAAGCTGGCCGACAGCGTGTTCCTGTTCAAGCGCACGGTGCGTGAAGCCGCGCTGCGCCACAAGATGTACGCGACCTTCATGGCCAAGCCGATGGAAGGCGAACCCGGTTCGGCGATGCACATGCATCAGAGCCTGGTCGACGAAGAAACGGGTCAGAACCTGTTCACCGGTGCGGACGGCAAGCCGACTTCCATGTTCACCGGTTATATCGCCGGTTTGCAGAAGTACACGCCGGCGCTGATGCCGATCTTCGCACCGTATATCAACTCGTATCGCCGTCTGTCGCGCTTCATGGCCGCGCCGATCAATGTGGCGTGGGGTTACGACAACCGTACGGTGGGTTTCCGGATTCCGCATTCGGGCCCGGCTGCGCGCCGCATCGAAAACCGCATTCCGGGCGTGGACTGCAATCCGTATCTGGCGATCGCCGCCACGCTCGCCGCCGGTTATCTCGGCATGACGCAGAACCTCGAAGCCACCGAGCCGCTGCTCAGCGACGGCTACGAATTGCCGTACCAGTTGCCGCGCAATCTCGAAGAGGGCCTGACGTTGATGGGCGCCTGCGAGCCGATCGCCGAAGTACTCGGCGAGAAGTTCGTGAAGGCTTACCTCGCACTGAAAGAAACCGAATACGAAGCGTTCTTCCGCGTGATCAGTTCGTGGGAACGCCGGCATTTGCTGCTGCACGTCTAAGGCAAACGCAAGAAAAACTGGAGGCAGTATGAGCTACAGAACAGAAGAAGTCGCTTACGTCCAACCGGCCGTGCAAGCCAGCGCGCCGGCCGCGCAGCAACAACGCAGCACCGCCGAATACCGCGCGCTCGACGCCGCGCATCACATCCATCCGTTCTCGGATATGGGCGCGCTGAACCGCAGCGGCAGCCGCGTGATCGTCAAGGCCGAAGGCGTGTATCTGTGGGATTCGGACGGCAACAAGGTGATCGACGGGATGGCCGGCCTGTGGTGCGTGAACGTGGGGTATGGCCGCAAGGAACTGGCCGACGCCGCGTATAAGCAGATGCAGGAACTGCCGTTCTACAACACCTTCTTCAAGACCACGCACCCGCCGGTGATCGAACTGTCGGCGTTGCTCGCCGAACTCGCGCCGGCGCCGTTCAACCACTTCTTCTACTGCAACAGCGGCTCGGAAGGCAACGACACCGTGCTACGCATCGTCCACCATTACTGGGCGGCGCAAGGCAAGCAGTCGAAGAAGGTCGTGATCTCGCGCAAGAACGGCTATCACGGTTCGACCATCGCGGGCGGCACGCTCGGCGGCATGGGTTACATGCACGAGCAGATGCCCTCGAAGGTCGAGAACATCGTGCATATCGACCAGCCGTATTTCTTCGGCGAAGCGCAAGGCAATCTGACGCCGGAAGAATTCGCTCTGGCCCGCGCGCAACAACTGGAAGCGAAGATTCTCGAAATCGGCGCGGACAATGTGGCCGCGTTTATTGGTGAGCCTTTCCAGGGGGCGGGCGGTGTAATTTTCCCGGCCTCCACGTACTGGCCGGAAATTCAGCGCATCTGCCGCAAGTACGACATTCTGCTCGTCGCCGACGAAGTGATCGGCGGGTTCGGCCGCACCGGCGAATGGTTCGCGCATCAGCACTTCGGTTTCGAGCCGGATCTGATCACGATGGCAAAGGGTTTGACGAGCGGCTATGTGCCGATGGGTGCGGTCGGTCTGCATGACCGCGTCGCCAAAGTCATCATCGAAGGCGGCGACTTCAACCACGGCCTCACCTATTCGGGCCACCCGGTTGCGGCCGCGGTCGCTGTCGCCAACCTCAAGCTGCTGCGCGACGAGAAGATCGTCGAGCGCGTAAAAACCGACACGGGTCCGTACTTCCAGAAGAAGCTGCGCGACACCTTCGCCAATCACCCGATCATCGGTGAAATTTCCGGCGCAGGTCTGGTGGCCGGTCTGCAACTCGCGCAAGACCCGCAGGCGCGCAAGCGTTTCGCGAACGGCGGCGACGTCGGCACGATCTGCCGCGACTTCTGTTTCAACGGCAACCTGATCATGCGCGCCACCGGCGACCGCATGCTCCTGTCGCCGCCGCTGGTGATCAATAAGCTGGAAATCGACGAGATCGTCACGAAGGCCAAAAAAGCCATCGATGCGACCGCACAACAACTCGGTATTTCGTAACGGCAGTCCGTTCCGGCATGGGCACCCACATCTCACGCTCATGCCGGTTCTTCACATCAAGGGAAAAAACCATGAGCGTTAGTCATCTTCGTCATGCGGTCGCGGGGGCCGCGCTGCTCGCCTTCGCGGGTTTTACGGCGCTGTCGGTTACGCCGGCCCTTGCGGCCGACACGGAACTGAATGTGTATAACTGGTCGGATTACATCGCGAAAGACACGATTCCGAACTTCGAGAAGCAGGACGGCATCAAGGTCAAGTACGACAACTACGATAGCGACGACACGCTGCAGGCCAAGCTGCTCGCAGGCAGTTCCGGTTACGACATCGTGGTGCCCACGTCGAACTACATGGCCAAGCAGATTCAGGCGGGCGTGTATCAGAAGCTCGACAAATCGAAGCTGCCGAACCTCGCGAATCTCGACCCCGTGCTGATGAAGATGATCGCCGACGCCGACCCGGGCAACCAGTACGGTGTGCCCTGGGCCTACGGCACCGACGGTATCGGCTACAACGTGCAAGCCGTGCAGAAAGCGCTCGGCGCCAATGCACCGGTGGATAGCTGGGCCCTCGTGTTCGATCCGGCCAACCTCTCGAAGCTGAAAGGCTGCGGCGTATCGTTCCTCGACCAGGCTGTCGACGTATTCGCCGCTACGCTGCAATACATGCATAAGGACCCGAACAGCACGAACCCCGCCGACTATCAGGCTGCGTTCGAAGTGCTGAAGAAAGTCCGCCCTTATATCACCCAATTCAACTCGTCGGGTTACATCAACGACCTCGCCAATAACGACGTGTGCGTCGCAGTGGGCTGGTCCGGCGACGTCGGCATTGCGAGCCGCCGCACCGAGGAAGCGAAACGCTCGTACCAGATCAAGTTCTCGAACGTGAAGGAAGGCGGCTTGTTGTGGTTCGACGTGATGGTGATTCCGAAAGATGCACCGCACGCCGAAGCCGCCCTCAAGTGGATCAACTACATTGAAGATCCGAAGGTCAACGCAGCGATCACCAACGAAGTGTTCTACCCGACCGCGAACAAGGCCGCGCGCCAGTTCGTGACGCCGGCAGTCGTCCAGGACAAGACCGTTTATCCGGGCGACGACGTACTCAGCAAAATGACGCTGATGAAACCTATGCCGACCGATATTCTGCGCCTTGAAAACCGTCTTTGGGCACAGCTTAAAACCGGTCATTGATTAAACCAGTCTGATAAAACCTCGATCCCGCGCTCAGGGATCGCTCGAACCCTGAGCGCATGAATGGCAGTAACGGCAGTCAGCCTGCGCGCTATAGCGTCCCAGCCGCGCGCAGTCCCATGTATTCCGATCGCAGCGTACGTTGCGAGGCGCTTCCCGCGCCTCGTAGGGAGACACTTGCGCTCGCGATCCGCAAGGAATGGTTACATCATGAACTCGACGACTTCAAAAAGCGCAGCCGGCGCCACCCAGATGGCCCGCCCCGCAGTAGCGACAAAATCGAAACCGGAGGAGTTCGTCCGCATCGAAAACGTCGTGAAGAAATTCGGCGACAGCACCGCTGTCGACAATGTCAATCTGAGCATCGCCAAGAACGAACTGTTCGCGCTGCTCGGCAGCTCTGGCTGCGGCAAGTCCACCCTCCTGCGCATGCTCGCGGGGCTCGAGACGGTCACGTCCGGGCGCATTTTCGTCGACGGCGAGGATCTCGCCGCGATGCCGCCGTACAAGCGGCCGGTCAACATGATGTTCCAGTCGTATGCGCTGTTCCCGCACATGAGCGTGGAGGCGAACATTGCCTTCGGCCTGAAGCAGGAAGGCACGCCGAAGAACGAGATCAAGGAACGCGTCGCCGACGCGCTGCATCTCGTGCAGATGAGCAAGTACGCCCAGCGCAAGCCGCACCAGTTATCAGGCGGCCAGCAGCAGCGTGTGGCGCTCGCCCGTTCGCTGGTCAAGCGCCCCAAGCTGCTGCTGCTCGACGAGCCGATGTCGGCGCTCGATAAAAAGATCCGTCAGAAGACCCAGCTCGAACTGGTGAACATCATCGAGAAGGTCGACGTGACCTGCGTGATGGTCACGCACGATCAGGAAGAAGCGATGACCATGGCCGGCCGCCTCGCGGTGATGAGCGAAGGCCGCATCGTGCAGATCGGCTCGCCCAGCCAGGTGTACGAGTTTCCGAATAGCCGCTTTTCCGCCGAGTTCATCGGCTCGACCAATCTGTTCGAAGGCACGGTGGTCGCGGACGAACCGGATCACATCTTCGTGGAAAGCGAAGAGCTCGAATCGCGCATTTACGTGAGCCACGGCATTACCGGCCCGCTCGGCATGCCGGTGGGCATCTCGGTGCGCCCCGAACGCGTGAAGGTGTCGCTCGACAAACCGTCGACGCCGCACAACTGGGCGCGCGGCGTGGTCTCGGATGTGGCCTACATGGGCAGCTATTCGCTGTATCACGTGCGCCTGCCCAGCGGCAAGACCGTCGTGTCGAATCTCTCCAGCTCGCACCTGATGAGCGAAGGTGCGCCGTCCTATAACGACGACGTGTTCGTCTACTGGTCGCCGGCTAGCGGCGTGGTGCTGACGCAATGAGCCATCCCACCTCCTCCCCCGCGGCGCTCGGCGCGCCGTCCGGCAGCCGGCTGTTAGGCTCGCTGAAAAAACGCCTTGCGATGTTCGTGCCGTCGGGCCGCACGACCGTGATCGGCGTGCCGTTCCTGTGGCTCACGCTGTTTTTCGCGTTGCCGTTCGTGCTGGTGCTGAAGATCAGTTTCGCCGATCTGCGTCTGGGCATTCCGCCTTATACGGATCTGATGACGATCAAAGACGGCATCGTGCACTTCGCGATCCAGTTGGGCCACTACGCGTTCCTGCTGCAGGACGATCTGTATGTAGCGACCTATATCAGCTCGCTGAAAATGGCCGCCGTCTCGACCTTCTTCTGCCTGCTGCTCGGCTACCCGATCGCGTATTACATCGCCCGCTCGGAACCCGCCAAACGCAACCTGCTGATGATGGGCGTGATGCTGCCGTTCTGGACGTCGTTCCTGATCCGCGTCTATGCATGGATCGGCATCCTGAAAGACGACGGTCTGCTCAATCACACGCTGATGGCGATCGGCATGATTCATTCGCCGTTGCGCCTCTACCACACGGATATTGGCGTCTATATCGGCATGGTCTATTCCTACCTGCCCTTCATGGTGATGCCGTTGTACGCGCATCTGGTGAAGATGGATCTGACGTTGCTCGAAGCGGCCTACGACCTCGGCTGCAAACCGTGGACCGCCTTCACCCGCATCACGTTGCCACTGTCGAAGAACGGCATTATCGCCGGCAGTCTGCTGGTGTTCATTCCGGCGGTCGGCGAGTACGTGATTCCCGAACTGCTCGGCGGCGCCGACACGCTGATGATCGGCCGTGTCATGTGGGATGAATTCTTCAACGATATGGACTGGCCGATGGCATCCGCCGTCACCGTCGCGATGGTCTTGCTGCTGCTCGTGCCGATGGCCGTGTTCCAGTACTACCAGGTCAAGGAACTGGAGGACGCGAAATGATCAAGCCTAATAGAGCGCTTTCCAATAGCGTGCTGACGTTCGGGTTTCTCTTTCTGTATATCCCGATCATCAGCCTGATTGTCTATTCGTTCAACGAGTCGAAGCTCGTCACCGTCTGGTCCGGCTTCTCGCTCAAATGGTACGGCGCGCTGCTGCAGGACGACGAACTGCTGAACGCCGCGTGGCTCTCGATGAAAATCGGCCTGCTCACCGCGTTCGCGTCCGTGGTGATCGGCACATGGGCCGGCTTCGTGCTGGCGCGTATGGGCCGGTTTCGCGGCTTCACGCTGTTCGCCGGCATGATCAACGCGCCGCTGGTGATTCCCGAAGTGATTCAGGGCATCTCGCTGTTGCTGCTGTTCGTTGCGCTTGAACAGATGCTCGGCTGGCCGAAGGGCCGTGGTCTCTTCACGATCTGGATCGGCCACGTGATGCTGTGCGTCTCTTACGTGGCGATCATCGTGCAGTCGCGGGTGAAGGAGCTCAACAAGTCGCTCGAAGAAGCCGCGCTCGATCTCGGCGCCACGCCGTTCAAGGTGTTCTTCCTGATCACGCTGCCGCTGATCTCGCAAGCCCTGATGTCCGGCTGGCTGCTGTCGTTCACGCTGTCGTTCGACGACCTCGTGCTGTCCGCGTTCCTCTCCGGTCCGGGTTCGACCACGCTGCCGCTGGTCGTGTTCTCGCGAGTCCGTCTCGGCCTGAATCCGGAAATGAATGCGCTCGCCACGATCTTCATCACCACGGTGACGATCGGCGTGATTGCCGTGAACCGCTGGATGCAGCTCCGCGAGCGTAAGCGCAATCGCGACATGCAGCAGGCGTTCGCCCTCGCCGAAGCCGCCGACCCTTTACCTTCCGCACCACAACAAGCCGCCGTACGGAAACCGCTCGATACGGCACGCGCATAAGAAGTCCTTTTGCAATACGACCAATAAGGAGAATTTGCATGAGAAAGAAGCTCATCTGTCTGTTGGTGGCGGGGAGTTTGCCTGGCATGGCCATGGCAGACGCCACCAGCGACCAGATCAAGGCGCTCCAGGCCCAACTCAACGCACTGCAAAAGGAAGTGAAGCAGTTGCGCTCGGAAGTGGCGACCAAACCGAAAGCCAACGCGGCGATGGTGGCGGCTCCGGCACCTGCCCCGGCCATGGCCGAGGCGCCGGTCGACATTTCGTCGCCTGACTATGGCAAGTCGCGCGCCGCGTTGACCAACGACCAGGTCGACACGATGAAGCAGCAGATCGCCAACCAGCAACTGAAGGTCGATTCGCTGGTCGATGCCGCCAACACCGGACCGCTCGCGGGCCTGTCGGTCACCGGCTATATCGATCCGACCTACATTTACAACCGCGCGGCTAGCAGCTCGTCGTTCCTGTTCGCGAACCACGAAAGCAGCTACAACTACTTCAACAGTACCTTCGGCGATCTGTACCTCGACATCAAGAAGACCTTCGGTGTCGGCCCGATGGCGCCGTCGGCCGAAATCACGTTGATGCCGAACCGCGGCAACGGCATCACGTTGCTGCAGAACGAGCACGGCAATATCGGCAACAACATCCTGAACACGGCCGTTGTGACGATTCCGATGACGGCGACCACGACCTTCGTGGCCGGCCTGATGCCGAGCTTCGGCGGTTATGAAGTGCAGCAGTCGAATCAGATGCTGACGCTCACGCATAACCTGCTGTACGACTTCTCCGATCCGGGCAGCTATCTCGGCGTCGGCCTGAACTACACGGGCGACGGCAGCAACTGGGCATGGAAGTTCATGCTCGGCAACGAACAGTACCGCACGTACGGTTCGGTGGTGCAGACCGGCACCAATGCGCTGGGCGATCCGATCACGAGCAGCAACAAGATCCCGACCTTCACGGCTCGCGTCGACTACACCTGGTCGAGCGCGCTGGATATCGGCGGCTCGTTCAATATCGGTCGTCAGACGCTCTCCGCCGCGACGCAGAACGTGAACGGCAACACCATTCCGGTCTATGGCGTGGGCGGTCAGGCGTCGAGCGCATTCGGCACGTTCTTCTTCGGCGAAGCGGATCTGGCTTATACGCAGGCGGACGTGCAGTACAACGCCGAAGTCGACTACGGCCAGCAGCAGAATGCCGCGTTCAACGGCGGCCAGGCGCAGTGGTACGGTCTGTCGTTGCTGGCGCATCGCAAGTTCTCGATGCCGGGCCTCGGGCGCATGGGTTTCACCGCGCGTTATGACGTGCTGGTCGACAGCAAGAACGGTGGTGGTGGTGGCGGCGTCGCGTTGAACGCGAATGGCATGGACACCGCGGACGGCTTCGGTATCGGCGCGGACTGTCTGGCCAATTCGAAGGGTAATGGCGGCCTCGGTTTCGAATGCAAGGGCGCCACCCATCAGGACGTCTCGCTCGACCTGTTGTTCTACCCGACCCAGCAGGTGACGGTGAAGGTCGAATACCGGCACGATTGGGCCAACAAGCAGGTGTTCCTGAAGAACGACGGCTCGTACGGCAAGTCCAACGACCTGCTCGGCACGCAGCTGATTTACTCGTTCTAATCCGCACGGCCTGGGCGCGCGCCGCGCGCTCAGGCACTCTACCCCGCACACTGCCTATGCTCCGCTTCTCGAACCAGCCTCACGTACCTTCGTACTACGCCGCTACGGCCAACGACAACACGCGCCATCCCCCGCTGGACGACTCGATCACGGTCGACGTCTGCGTGATCGGCGCGGGACTGACCGGCATTTCCACCGCGCTGAACCTCGCCGAACGCGGCCACACGGTCGCGGTGCTCGAAGCGTCGAAAGTCGGCTGGGCGGCGAGCGGCCGCAATGGCGGCCAGTTGATCGGCGGCTTTGCGTGCGATATCGACACGTTCGCGAAGTTCATGCCCGCGGACGACGTGAAGCGGGTCTGGGCCATGGGCCTCGAAACGCTCGACATCGTCAAGGAGCGGATCGCGAAGCACCAGATCGACTGCGATCTGACGATCGGTTATCTGACCGCGGCGAACAAACCGCGCGATACGGATGCGCTGAAAAAATGGCGCGACGAAGCGCAACGCCGCTTCGGCTATGACCGCTTCAGTTATGTCGACGCCGACGGCATTGGCCAGTACGTGCAATCGCAGCGCTATCTGGGCGGTCTGTTCGACGCGGACAGCGGCCATCTGCATCCGTTGAATTACACGCTGGGTCTTGCACGCGCGGCGCGCGAGGCCGGCGTACAGATTTTCGAAGACAGTTGCGTGACCGCGCTGCGTGAAGAAAACGGCCGACATGTGGCCGAAACCGCGCGCGGCAAGGTGCATGCACAGTTCGTCGTGCTCGCCTGCAATACCTATCTCGGCCAGCTCGCGCCGGAGGTGGCGAGCAAGATCATGCCGGTCGGCACCTATGTGATCGCCACCGAACCGCTCGATGCCGACCGCGCCGAAGCGCTGATGCCCGCCAAAGCCGCGGTTTGCGACAGCCGCTTCGTGCTCGACTACTTCCGGCCCGCGCCCGATAATCGCCTGCTGTGGGGCGGCAAAGTCAGCTATTCGAAATTCGCACCGCGCAACCTCGGCGAAGCGATGCGCCGCGATATGCTGAAGACCTTCCCGCAACTCGACGATGTCAAAGTCGACTATGCGTGGGGCGGTTTCGTCGACATCACGATGAACCGCGCGCCGCATTTCGGGCGCCTGTCGCCCACCATTTATTTTGCGCAGGGCTTCTCGGGTCACGGCGTGAACACCACCGGTCTCGCCGGTAAGCTGATCGCCGAGGCGATCGACGGCCAGACGTCGCGCTTCGATCTGTTCGGCAAGATCCGCCACCTCGACTTTCCCGGCGGCGCTACACTGCGCACCCCTGCCCTCGTACTCGCGATGGCCTGGTATCGAATGAAGGACCTGCTTTGATGAATGCACCGACTCCCGGCTTCAACACACTCGACCTGCGCGCCGACGCGCTGATCGCCAACTCCTACTACGAGGCCAGCGCGCCCCGTCCGGCCGCCGACGATCCCACGCTAGACGGCGTGCTGGAAGCCGACGTGTGCGTGATCGGCGCGGGGTTCGCCGGCTTGTCGGTGGCGCTCGAATGCCGTGCGCGCGGCCTTTCGGTGATCGTGCTCGATGCACACCGGCCGGGCTGGGGTGCGTCGGGCCGCAACGGCGGCCAGACGCTGGTGGGTTTCGCGAAAGACGAGGTCCTCGAGAAACAGCTCGGACTCGACGGCGCACGCGCCGCGTGGGCCATGTCGGTGGAAGGTGTGGCACTGGTGCGCGAGCGCATTGAACGCTATGGCATCGAGTGCGATTTCACGGCCGGTTATTTAACGGTGGCGACGAAACCGAAACGCGTACCTGATTTGCGTGCGTGGATGGAATCGGCGTCGCAACGTTGGGGCTACACAAAACTCTCGTGGCTCGATACCGATGAAATCCGTTCGCGAGTCGCGTCGCGTCGTTATCTCGCCGGCGTTTACGATCCGTTTTCCGGCCATCTGCATCCGCTCAAATACTGCCTCGGTCTCGCCGATGCCGCGCGCCGCGAAGGCGCACAACTGTTCGCGCATTCGCCGGTAATCGATGTGGTGCGCGGCGCGCGGCCGGTCGTGCGAACCGCGCGCGGCGAAGTGCACTGCCGCTTCGTCGCCGCATGCGGCAACGCGACGATCGGCGACGTTCTACCCGCGCCGATCGCGGCGCGCATCGCACCGATCGCGTCGTATATCGTCGCCACGGAACCGCTCGGCAAAGCACGCGCGGACGCGCTGATCCAGCAGCGCGAAGCGATCTGCGACAACAACTTTTTCCTCGACTATTTCCGCTTGTCGGCGGATCACCGCGTGTTGTTCGGCGGTCGTGCAAGTTCGACGGGCGCGTCGCCGGTGCAACTCGGCGCGGAGATTCGCGAGCGCATGATCGGCGTGTTCCCGCAACTCGCCGACGTGAAAATCGACTATGCGTGGGGCGGGTTTGTCGACGTGACGCGCAATCGCGCGCCCGATTTCGGCTCGATCGATCCGAATTACTTCTACGTGCAAGGCTTTTCGGGGCACGGCGTGGCGTTGACGGGCATCGCCGGGCGCGTCGTCGCCAAGGCCATGGCCGGCGAGACGGCGGCGTTCGATCTGTTTGCGCAGTTACGGCACGCGCGCGTTCCTGGCGGCCCGGCGTTGCGCGGCCCCGCGCTCGAACTCGGCATGATGTATCACCGGATCCTCGAACTCTTCTAAGCGGTTTCGAAGTCCTCCAGAAATAAGGCGGCGGCCGTTGCAACGACGGCCCGCTGATCGCGGTATACGGTGCTTCTTCGCCCCTCATCCCCCACCTGATCGACCCGCGAGCGCGCTGTAAGTCCTCTAAGCCGGCGCGACTCGGCGTTTACCCTCAGCACACACTTTGTTGACTATTTATCGATAATTTATCGTGTTACATTTCCTCGCCGTCATGAGCGGCGTCACCTGTACAGGCTGACAGGTTTGATGTTCACCGCATTCGCGCTATTAATCTGCGTGACGGCCGGCTTCGCGATTACGCGGGTGTCGACCGTAACAGCGCGATCTAAAACGTCATGGCCGCCCGCTTTACTATTTTTTATCGTCACCGCCATACTGGCGTGTCCGTTCGTATGCCACTCCTGAGGAGGCGCCGATGACCCTTCTACTGACTCCCGAACTCGCTTCCCGATTCGCCAATCTCGCGCTCGCTCACCTCACGCGCGAATATCCGAACAAGCTGACGCATTCGCTGGACGGGCCGCAAGACGTGCAGGGTCCGCGCGCATTGCACCCAATTTTTTACGGCAGTTACGACTGGCATTCGTGCGTGCACGGCTACTGGTTGATCCTGCATCTGCTCGAGCGTTTTCCCGATCTACCGGAAGCGGCGCGTATCGTCGCCGTGGTCGATGAACATTTCACCGCGGCCAATGTGGCCGGCGAGCGCGCGTATCTCGATCTGGCGCATAACCGCGGATTCGAGCGTCCCTATGGTTGGGCGTGGTTGCTGGCGCTCAGCGCGCAACTCGAATCGCTGAAACTCTCGGACGCCGCGCGCTGGGCGAAAACTTTCGCGCCGCTCACCGAGGTCTTTGTCGAACGTTTCGAGGAGTTTCTGCCGAAGGCCACTTACCCGTTGCGGGTCGGCACGCACTTCAACATGGCCTTCGCGCTGTCGCTCACGCTGGATTTCGCGCGGCAAACCTCGCGCGGATCGCTGGAAGCGTTGCTCGTCAGCACGGCGGAACGCTGGTTTCTGAACGACGTGGCCTGTCAGGCATGGGAGCCTGCCGGCGACGAATTCCTGTCGCCGTCGCTCATGGAAGCGGAGTTGATGCGGCGCGTCTTGCCGCCGGCGCAATTCGTCGACTGGTTCGGACGCTTTCTGCCGGACATTGGCGCGAAAAAGCCCGCTACGCTGTTTGAACCCGTTACCGTGACGGATCGCACCGACGGCAAGATCGCGCATCTGGATGGCTTGAATCTGAGCCGTGCGTGGTGTCAGCGCTCATTGGCACGCGCGCTGCCCGCCGGCGACATTCGCCGCACGGTGTTGTTCGAGGCGGCCGAGCGGCATTTGCATAGCGCGCTGGCGCATGTGGCGGGCGACTATATGGGCGAGCATTGGCTGGGCACGTTCGCGACGCTCGCGCTGGAAGCGTGATGGCGGAGTTGGGGTGAGTTAAAGCTCGATCGCCCATTCAAGCGAGTAAAAAATAGCGGCGCCCTCAGCGCGAAACGGTTTGACCTTCTACCGTTTTGCGCCAGGAGCGCCGCTTTTCTATTACTGCATCAGTTTGGACGCGTTGGCTGCGCCCAGCCGGCGATCACGCCGGCTTATTGCATTACTGGGCCGTCAGCTTCTTCGGCTTCGGCGGCGCCTGAACCTTGTTGTACTGGAACTCGGGCGTTGCCTTCAACGCGTCTTTCGTCGCGCCGGCCAGATAGAAATTGCCGCCGCGAATATCCAGCGCAGCGATAGGCACCGCGACGTCATGCGACGCCACGCCGAGGAATCCGCCTGCGGAGACGATGGCCGCCGACAGCGAACCGTCCGGCGCTACCACCAGATCGCGCACCGTACCGATCTTCTCGTTCTGATCGTTGTACACAGCCTTGCCGAGAATGCTCTTCTTCACGCTCCAGCCGCTCAACAGCGCGGTGGATTGTTCGACCGTGACGCTCAGCGGCTGCGAGCCGGCGACTTGCGCCTGCGCGCCCAGGCTGGTTGCAGCAACTGCGACCGCAATCACAAGCTTGCTCAAAGTCATATCGTTTACTCCGTTCTTAGTAGACTTGACCGGCGCGGAATCCGCGCCGAAGGAATCGCTGCATGACGATGATACAGACTGCGCGACGCGGTTGCACCCAGCGTGCCAGGACGCCATGCGCATAGCGGTAAAATTATGCATGGCGATGACGCCCGCATTAGAGGTGGCAGTTTGACTGAGCTTGAACAGGGTTTCATATTGACCCGGCATTGGCGCGACACGCCCGCCGGCACGGAAGTCGATTTCTGGCTGGCAACAGACAGCGGGCCTCGTCACATCCGCTTGCGCCCGCAACCATCGGTCGCGTTCATTCCGGCCGAGCATCGCGAGCGCGCCGAAACCGTGCTGCGCCGCGAAGCGCCGCTCGATCTGCGTCCGCTCGAATTGCGCGACTTTCAGCATCGGCCGGTCATGGGGCTTTACTGTGCGCAGTACCGGCAATTGACGGGCTTCGAAAAGCGCCTGAAACAAGGCGGTGTCGACGTTTACGAAGCGGACGTTTTTCCGCCCGAGCGCTACATGATGGAGCGTTTCATCACGGCGCCGGTGTGGTTCGGCGGCGAGGCGCAAAACGGCGGTCCGCTGCTGAATGCGGAACTCAAACCGGCCACGGATTACCGGCCACCCTTAAAACTGGTCTCACTCGATATCGAAACCAGCGCGCATGCCGAGTTGTATTCGATCGCGCTCGAAGGATGCGGGCAGCGCCAGGTGTATATGCTCGGGCCGCCGAATGGTGATGCGGGTAATAAAGACGAACTCGACTTCGACCTCGACTACTGCGAAACCCGTGCGCTGTTACTGGAAAAGCTGAACGCGTGGCTGGAGAAGCATGATCCCGATGCGATCATCGGCTGGAATCTCGTGCAGTTCGATTTGCGGGTGCTGCAGCAGCACGCCGAACAATATCGCGTACCGTTGCGGCTCGGTCGCGGCGGTGCGGTGATGGAATGGCGCGAGCACGGTCTCAAGCAAAACCACTTTTTTGCGGGCGCTGCGGGGCGTTTGATTATCGACGGCATCGAGGCGCTGCGCTCCGCGACCTGGAGTTTCCCGTCGTTCAGTCTCGAACACGTGTCCCGCTCGGTGCTCGGCGAAGGCAAGGCGATCGACAATCCGTATCAGCGCATGGACGAAATCCAGCGCCGCTTCGACGAGGACAAGCCCGCGCTCGCGCGCTATAACCTCAAGGATTGCGAGTTGGTCACGCGTATCTTCGCGAAGACCGAGTTGTTGCGCTTTCTGCTGGAGCGCGCCACGGTGACCGGTTTGCCCGCGGATCGCAGCGGCGGCTCGGTCGCGGCGTTCACGCATCTGTATATGCCGCGCATGCATCGGCAAGGCTACGTCGCACCGAATCTCGGCGACGTGGCGGGCGCCGCGAGTCCCGGCGGATTCGTGATGGATTCGCGGCCGGGGCTCTACGATTCGGTGCTGGTGCTCGACTACAAGAGTCTGTACCCGTCGATTATCCGCACGTTTCTGATCGACCCCGTCGGCCTCGTGGAAGGCATGCTGAATCCCGCCGACGATCAATCCGTGCCCGGCTTTCTCGGCGCCCGTTTCTCACGGTCACGCCATTGTTTGCCGTCGATCGTCGAACAGGTCTGGCAAGGGCGCGAAGTCGCGAAACGCGAGCACAACGCCCCGCTTTCGCAAGCGCTGAAGATCATCATGAACGCGTTTTACGGCGTGTTGGGTTCGACCGGCTGCCGCTTCTTCGATCCACGTCTCGCGTCGTCGATCACCATGCGCGGCCATGAAATCATGCACACCACGCGTGAGTTGATTCAGGGCCAAGGTTATGAGGTGATTTACGGCGATACGGATTCCACCTTCGTCTGGCTCAAACACGCGCATGACGAGGAAGACGCGAGCCGCATCGGCCGCGCGATCGTCGAGCATATCAACGCGTGGTGGCGGGAGAATCTGCAAGCGCGGTTCGGCATCGATAGCGCGCTCGAACTGCAATTCGAGCGCCACTACCAGCGGTTCTTCATGCCGACCATTCGCGGCGCCGAGGAAGGCAGCAAGAAACGCTACGCCGGTCTGACGATCCGGCCGGACGGTAGCGAAGACATCGTTTACAAAGGGCTCGAAACGGTGCGCACCGATTGGACGCCGCTCGCGCAGCAGTTTCAGCAGGAGCTTTACCGGCGCATTTTCAAGCAGCAGCCGTATCAGGACTATGTACGCGATTACGTGCGCGATACGCTCGCGGGCAAACTTGACGATCAACTGGTGTATCGCAAGCGCCTGCGCCGGTCGCTCGGCGACTATGAGCGCAACGTACCGCCCCATGTGCGCGCGGCGCGCGTGGCCGACGAGTTCAATCGTCGTCAAGGGCGGCCGCTGCAGTATCAGAACGGCGGCTGGATCAGCTATGTGATGACGATCGCCGGACCCGAGCCGCTCGAAACGTTGCGCTCGGCGATCGACTACGAGCACTATCTCACGCGACAATTGCAGCCCGTTGCCGATGCAATCTTGCCGCTGCTGCGCGATGATTTTACGAGGTTGGTGTCGGGGCAAAGGCAGTTGTTTTGAGGCGGTGCTAGCATCGGGTACGGAGTCATACGATCAACAGTCGTCGCGATCAAATCTGCGGTGTCCGGCAGAAGCGGCCTACGTGAAGGAGTCGAACGTTGCAAACGGCAGACGAACCACAGCACGACGCGGCGAGCACGGCGGGTCGTGTATTTGCAGACGGCGCGCTCAGTATCGGACTCACGCTGCCCTTGCTGCGTCCGGGCACGATCGTGGCCGATTTCACGGAACAGGTCGCGCTCGCGCGCCTCGCCGATCAGCGCGGCTTCCGCGCACTCTGGATCCGCGACGTGCCGCTCAATAGCGCCGATTACCCGGACCCGGTCGGACACCTCGATCCGTGGGTATTGCTCGGCGCGCTCGCAGCGAGCACACAGCGTATCGCGCTCGCGAGCGGCGCGATCGTGCTCACGTTGCGGCATCCGTTGCATATCGCCAAGGCGGCACTGTCCGTCAACACGCTGAGCGGCGGACGCTTCATTCTGGGTCTCGGTTCAGGCGACCGTCCGCCGGAATACGCGGCGTTCGGCCGACACGCCGACGAACGGCGCGAACTCTATCGCGACCCCTGGGACACGGTGGCCGCGGCTTTGGGCACCCCTTCCCGCGTGATACCCGATCAAACGCCCGAAGGCGCGCCGACTTTCAATCTGCTGCCCGAGTCTACCGACACGGTGCCGTTGCTTGCGGTGGGTTCGGGTGGACAGAGCGTCGACTGGATTGCTCGCCATTCGTTGGGGTGGATGACTTATCACCGCGAGCCCGATGCACAGCGCGCCCGCTACAGCATGTGGCGCGCGGCTGTCGAACGCGCGGCGCCCGGCGCGTTCCGCGCGTTCGGTGTCGCGATGCGGCTCGAACTCAGCCACGACCCGCATGAGCCGGTGCAACCTCTCTCGCTCGGCTATCGAACCGGACGGCATGCACTCGTTGCGATATTGAACGAGATGCGGGCCGGGGGCACGCATCATGTGACGTTCAATCTGTCGCCGGAACGGCCTGTTGCCGAGGCCATCGAGGAACTGGCGGACGAGGTGCTGCCGCTGTTTCATTTCGAAGGCCAGGATCGCATCGCAGACGCCTGAGCGCTCGCCGGTCTTCGAGTCGCTAGCAGAATCAATCCACACGCCCGTCGATAAGCGCCGTCAACGGCCGATACAGGGCGCTACCCGCGGCGATGATCGGATTACCGCGTAACAGTCCGCCGTTCGCGAGGAAATCGTTCACCGTGCCGCCCGCCTCGCGCACCAGCACGATTCCCGCGAGGCAGTCCCACGAATTGATGTGCGGCTCGTAATAGCCGATCAACCGCCCCGCCGCGACATACGCCAGCATCAACGCGCCCGAGCCGTTGCGAATGAACATGCCGCCGTCGCCAAGTAGCCGATCGAGAAACGGCAAGAACGCCTCCCGCTTCAGCCGATGAGAAAAGCCCACGCCTAGCAGGCCTTCGCGAACGTTACGCGCCGGGCTGGCGTTTAACGGCGTCTCGCCGACAAACGCGCCGCGTCCTCGCGCGGCATGAAACAACTCGCCGCTGTTCGGATCGAACACCACACCGATTAGCGGCTCGCCGTCCACCAGAATGCCGATCGACACGCACCACGCGTACAGGCCGTTCAGAAAGCAACTCGTACCGTCGATCGGATCGACCACCCAGACCACCCGCTCGCTCGACAACGTAGCGGATGCACCGGCCGCGCTTTCTTCGCCGAGAAACGCATCGTCTGGAAATGCCTCGCTCACGGCTGTCCTGACAATACCCTCCACTTCCCGATCGGCAATGCTGACGAAGTCCTGCACGCCCTTATGCTCGACTTCGAGCGCGGCACGGTTGCGGAACATCTGCAACGCGCGTTCGCCCGCTTGCTGGGCGATCTTGCGCGCAAGCGTATAGCGGGCGTCGAGCTCGATCGGGAGTGGTGTCGGCGATTCAATGACCGTCATGCGTGCGCTCCAGCAAGTGCCAGGCTGTGAGTTTTGAACGGCAAATCGACCCGCATTTCACGCGAGAAAAACTGATTCAGACCATGGCGCACGACAAAGCTCTCCGGGTTCCGATTGAATGTTTGGCTGGCGCGACGGGCACCCACTGCGTTCCAGAAGCGCCTCTGTTACCTGCACCTGCACACGCGTGCAAACATGAGCACCGAGCATACCACGCCCGGTTAACACCCGCGATCACGTCGGTTTTTTCAGCGTCGCGTGACGGCGTTTTTTGAGGGATATACGACCTTTGCGCCATCCGCGTCGCCTTCCATAATTTGCCTCGAAGATCAAACCGGTTGCGCTTTCAACCTTCGGCTTGATCAATCACGAAGCAGAAGAAAAGGACTTAACGATGAGACTTAAGAACAAGTCAGCTTTGATTACAGGCGGTACGAGCGGCATCGGTCTGGCGACGGCCAGACTCTTCATTGCAGAAGGCGCACGTGTCGCGGTTACGGGTCGAGACGAGGCCGCATTTGAGCGCGTGAAAGCCGAGCTTGGCGAGAATGCGCTCGTTCTCAAGGGCGACGTCCGCTCGATAGAAGACATGCGGTCAATTGCCGCGGAGGTGAAAGAGAAGTTCGGCGGCCTGGATATCGTGTTCGCCAATGCGGGTTGGGCATTCCCGTCCCCGGTCAACGACATCGACGCACAGCTCTATGACGAGATCATGGACGTCAACGTCAAAGGCGTGGTGTTCACGCTTCAAGCGGTGTTGCCGGACTTGAGAGAAGGCGCCTCCGTCATTCTCAATACGTCGTTCGTTGCGCAGACCGGCAAGCATGGCATCTCGTTGACCGCGGCGGCGAAGGCCGCCGTTCGGTCGCTTGCGCGCAGTTGGTCCTACGAGTTTCTCGACCGCAACATCCGCTTCAACGCGATTGCGCCCGGCGCGATCGACACGCCCCTGCTCGGCAAATGGGGAATGCCCGACGAGCAGGTTCGCAACCTCAAGACCGAGTTCGCCAAAACCATTCCGGTGGGTCACATGGGCAAGGCCGACGACATTGCCTACGCGGCGCTCTATCTCGCCAGCGACGAATCCTGCTACGTCGTCGGCACCGAACTTGTCGTCGATGGCGGCGCCTCGCAACTTTGAGGCTTCGGCTCTCGATTCCAGACCTCTCCCCGTCATCCCGGCCCGACCTGGCTGCGCTTGCAGAGAAGGCCGAAGCATAGGAAAAAACACTGTGACAGACCCCATCGACCACAACGCCTTCCCGGCGCAATCGATCAACACGCGCCCTTCCCGCCGCGATGTTCTCAAGCTCGGCAGTCTTGCCACACTCGGCGCCCTGCTGGGAGGCAGCGCCCTACTTGGCCGCGCCACGCCCGCTCTCGCCGAGGCGGCCAGTACAGGAATACTTTCCCCGACCGAACCGCTCGACATCGTCATCGCGGTGTATCCCAACGGAACGCTTCTCGATTTTGCCGGCCCCAGCGAGGTTTTCCACTGGCTGCCCAATACCAACATTCGCTACGCAAGCCTGGACGGCGGTCCCGTGACCCTCGAATATGGCGTGGTGTATGGCAAGACTGAACGGCTCGCCGATGTTGCCAAGGCCGATCTGATCATGGTTCCCGGCGGCTCCGATCTGACGGCGCCGATGCAGCCGGCGTATCAGGCGCAGATCCGGCGTCTGGCGGACGGCGCCCGATATGTGACGTCGGTTTGCAATGGCTCGCTCGTGCTCGCCGCAACGGGCATTCTCAAGGGTAAGCGGAGCGCCTGCCATTGGGCCTTTATCAACGACCTGAAGGAATATGGCGCTATCCCCGTTCCGGACCGCTTCGTGGAAGACGACAACGGCCGGTTCATGAGCGGCGGTGGTATTACGGCGGGCATCGACTTCGCACTGCGCGTCGCCGCGAAACTACGCGGTCAACAGGTCGCCGAATTCGCGCAACTCCTGATCGAATATGATCCCGCGCCGCCGTTCCATTCCGGTCATCCCAGGGACGCTCGGCCGGAAATCGTTGCGATGGTCGAAAAAGAACTGCCCGGTGCATCCAAAGGGCTCGCACGCATTCCGGGCATCCGCTGAAACACCTGCAGGCAATCTGCACGAGGCCACACTGCTGGCCTCGATGAAGGCCGCATCCGACATTGCCTGATTCGCCTGCCCAATCGGATGCGGCCCTCTCCCATTCACCCCAGGATTTAAATTCATTCAATGCGACAGACTCGTCTTTGTGCCGCTGCCCTTGCAGCCTGCTTCTCCCTTTTCGCCTTTGCGGCGTCCGCCACGTCCAGTGGCCCACAGACTCAACCCGAGGCGGCCATTAGAGCCGAGAACGCACGATGGGCCGACGCCTTCCGGCGCGGGGATTATGAAGCGATAGGCCACCTCTATACGGAAGATGGCGCACTCTTACCGCCCGGGGGCGACAGAGTCATCGGGGCCAGCGCGATCGCCGAATACTTCACTAAAGGCTATGCAGGCGCCAAGCCGGATACCGTCTCCTTCAGCCATCCCGAGTTCTATGGCGACGATCGGATCGTGACTGAAGTTTCGGATACCGAGATCCGCGATCACAGTGGAAAGCTCAAATCTCGCGGTAAACAGATTCTCATCTTCCAGAAGCAGGACGGCACCTGGAAACTACATCGCGACATCTGGAATGCTTACGCGCCCGTGAAATCTGACGACCATTGAGCCAGCGGTGAAAGTACTCCGCGCGGCGTGGTTTGAAATCCGTTAGTGCGCCGTCGAAGGATCAGCGCCCCGCGTTCAATCTACTCGTGCGCCGGATCGATTGCGGCGGATGTCCGTGCAGTTTGACGAAAGCTCTCCGCATCCGTTCCGGATCGGAAAATCCCACGGCCAGAGCAATCTGTTCAATCGGTTCGCTACCATCCTGAAGGCGCAACCGTGCGGCTTCAACGCGCAAGCGCTCGACCGCCTTGGCCGGTGTTTCGCCCGTTTCCCGGCGGAATGCCCGGCCAAATTGTCGCAGACTTAATCTTGCGGCTTCGGCGAGTCGCTCGACCGGGAGCGCCTCCGCCAGATGTTCTCGGGCAAAATTCAAAGCAATGCGAATGCGGTCCGACTCCGGTTCCATTTGCGACATCGCGGAGAATTGGGACTGACCGCCTGGTCGACGGTAGGGAACGACCAAAAGCCTGGCGGTTGCGCGCGCAACTGTCGCGCCCATATCGGCTTCGATCATGGCAAGCGCGAGGTCTATTCCCGCGGCGATGCCCGCCGATGTCCACATACGTCCGTCCGCTATATAAATGCTATCGCCCTCGACCTTGGTGCGAGGAAAGCGCGACTGCAATTGAGCAGCGTAGCGCCAGTGCGTGGTTGCTCTCCGCCCATCCAGCAAGCCGGTTTCCGCCAGCAGAAACGCGCCCGTACATACGCTTGCCACTCGCGAGGCGTTGGCAGCCAATCGCCTGGCCGCGGTGATGTTCTCTGGTGTCTGCATCGGATCGATATCGCCGCCCACGAATACGACCGTGTCGAACGTGCGCCTCCGCGCGGGCTTCGTCTCGATAGAAAGGCCCGTGTTGCCGACAATCGGGCCTCCGGGCTGCGAGATGACATGGAGAACATAGGGAGTCTGGCCGGCGGCCATTGCCACCTGATTAAACGCCGAAAGTGGTCCGCCAAGATCCAGAGCGTCGTGGCCATCGCACACGAAAAATCCAATTCGATGCGTCATGAGGGAGTTAACCGTCAACACGTTGAATGACGTATTTTACCGAGAACCCTTAGATTGCGCCATTCGAGAATGGCGTGTTCGATGTGGCGCCGAACCTATTCAAACAACAGAGCGATGTCTTCCGCGGTCTCCAGCAACTCTTCACGCGACGCACCGTCGCGCGCCTGGATGGAGAACCCGAGCAGCACGGACGCCAGATGTCGTGCGGTGGATGCGAGCCGAGGATCCTCCAGCCATGGCGTCAGTACCGCAGCAATGTCCTGCCGAATCCCGTCACGGCGCTGCGCCAGTTCCGCGATCAGTTCGTGATGATCGGGGTGCGCGCAGAGCATGCCGCTTGACACCATGCAACTACGTTCACCCTCTTCGGCGGTCACCGTGTCGATCGCGGCGGCCAGCAATCGGCGCACCGCATCGGCGAGCGAATCAGCCTCCTGAACGGCCGACCGGTCGACCAGGTTGAACGCTTGCGAATAGCGGTCAAGCGCGCGACGGTACAAATCGGCCTTGCTGCCGAACACACCGTACAGGCTAGGCGGCGCCACACCAATCGCCTTGGTGAGTTCGCTCATGCCTACACCTTCGTAACCATGTCGCCAAAAAAGCCGCATAGCCGTCTCCACCGCCGTGTCTTCATCAAAAGCGCGCGGCCTGCCGGTCTTACGGGGCGAAGCGGATTTCTCCGCTGGAATCGTCTGTTTCATAGCGATCATTAAAAAACACTTGACGATGCCTGTCAAGGCCACCAGAATGCGTTTTTTAACGATCGCTAATAAATACGTATGACCAAGTCTGATTTCACTTCCACGATGCTCGTCCTGGTGCGTGATGCATGGCACGGCGGCCGCATGATCGATATGCCGCAAGAAACAGCGGATGTGATCGAGCACGCCGGTTTCGTGGTCGGCCAATCCGCCGCGCTAGAGGAGTAGATCATGTCTTCCCCAGCCTTTTTTCCGTCGTTGCAGCGCATCGACATCGAGGCCGGTGATGTGCGGTTTGCCGGCGCGATGGGCGGCGACGGTCCGCCTTTGTTGCTACTCCACGGTTATCCGCAGACCCACATCGCGTGGCGAAGGCTCGCTCCGGAACTCGCGAAACACTACTCGGTCGTCATTCCCGATCTGCCAGGCTACGGTGCCAGTCGGCCCCGCGACATGTCGCCGCGATGGACCAAGCGACGTGCCGGCGATGCGCTTGCCGCGCTCATGACCCATCTCGGTCACGATCGCTTTGCTATCGTCGGTCACGATCGCGGCGCGCGCGTGGGATATCCACTCGCGCTCGACCATCCGACGAGAGTAACGGCCTATACCTCGCTTACCGTGATACCGACCGCGGACGCCATGGCAGCGATCGACTATCGCTCTGCAGCGCACGCCTTCCACTGGTTTTTCTTCGCCCAGGAGGCGGACTTGCCCGAGCGCCTGCTTTCGGCCGATCCAGACGCTTTCATTGCACAGGCGCTGGCCAGGATGACCGACGGCCGGGACGTGATTGAGCCGGCAGCGCTGGATGCCTACCGAGCGGCGTTTCGCGACCCCGTTGTGCGACATGCCATCTGCGAAGACTATCGAGCCGCCTTAAACGAAGACCTCGCGCTCGATCATGGCGACCTCGCAGCGGGTCGAAAAATGCCATGCCCGGTACTCGTACTCTGGCCGCAGGCCGATCACGTGTCGGAGCAACAGACGCCGGTCGATATCTGGCTGCGGTGGGCAAACGACGTAAGCGGGAATGCGACTTCCGGCGGCCATCTCCAACCCGAAGAGACTCCGCAAGAAGTGTTGGCGTCGCTACTACCGTTTCTCGCACGGCACATTAGCGTCTGATTCGAAAAAATTAGTTAGCGTCGAATGTCCGCTCCATACGGCGCAAATCTTCTTCAATAGTTAGTCATTCTTACGAAGTAATCTGTTCATTTTTTAAGGACTTTATGATGTTCACCCGAATGCTGAATTACCTGTTGACCGCCGCAGTCTCGGTGGCAAGCCTGTTGGCGATCACACCTGACGCAATAGCCACTCCCTCGAACTACATGGTCACATCGAAGGACGGCGTCAAGCTCGCAGTTCAGGAAAGCGGCAATCCAGATGGTCCGCCGATCATTTTCATCCATGGTCTGCTCGGCAGTCGCCTGAACTGGGAAGAACAGATGCAGAGCCCCGAATTGCGTCAGTACCGACTCATTACGTACGATCTCCGCGGTCACGGTCTCTCGGATAAGCCATCCGGCGCCGAGCCTTATCATGACGGGCGCCATTGGGCCGACGACCTCGACGCCGTTATTGAAGGCTCGCATGCGAAAAAGCCCGTCGTAGTCGGCTGGTCGCTGGGTGGCGTCGTGATATCCAATTACCTCGCAACCTATGGCGATCGCCATATCGCCGGTGGTGTGTATGTCGATGGCGTGGTCGAACTTGCGGCGGGTCAGATCGTCGATCATCCCGACGTCTATCGGGACATGAATTCGCCGGACCTGAAGACGCATCTCGACGGCGAACGCATTTTCGTCGGACTGTGTTTCAACCATCGGCCGGATAGCGACACGTTCAGCCGACTGCTCGCGAATGCTGCGATGGCTTCGTGGGACATGCAGAAAGAAATCCCGACGATGACGGACTTCGCCGCCGAGGGGATCAGCAAGGCGCACGTGCCTCTGCTGTTTATCTATGGCGGCCACGATGCGCTGGTCGACACGCCTAGAACACTGGCTCGCGCAGCCGCGCTGAACTCACATATCGCGACCAAGGTGTACCCCGACGCGGGCCACGCGTCGTTCGCTGAAGAACCCGATCGCTTCAATCACGATCTGGCGGAGTTCGTCAAATCGACGTCCGCAAAATAACTCGCGGCGCCATGGCAATCGTCGCCGCTTAAGTGAGGGATCGGCGACATAGGCGAAAGCCGATCGAACTCACCGACCAATGGACGATTCCCTCTCGCCCGCTTCAACGCGGTCCTCCCGAAGCGCAGCCTGCCGCGCCGTCGCATCGCGCTTCGGCGACGTGCCGAACATGCGGGCATATTCACGGCTGAACTGTGAGGGACTCTCATAGCCGACCTCAAACGAGGCCGTCTCGACATTGGCGGCACACGAAATCATCAATCGGCGAGCCTCAAGCAAGCGGAGTTGCTTTTGATACTGCAACGGTGTCAATGAAGTCAGCGCCTTGAATTGACGATGAAAAGCCGACGCGCTCATCTGCGCAATATCGGCAAGATCCTCAATTCGGACCGTTTCCCTGAAGCGACTCCGCAAGCTGTGCATGGCGCTGATCACACGGTGCGACGGCCCGTTTGCCAGCGTCAATCTGGCAACGTCGGCGCCATGCGGCCCCGTGAGAAGCCAGTAGCAAATCTCCCGCAGGATGAGCGGAGCCAGCGTGGGAATCGCCTTGGGCGTGTCGAGTAGGCGCGCGAGGCGTAGCGCGCAATCGGCCAACGGTCCCTGGAAGTCGGTCACGAAGATGCCGCGGATCGCCTCCTCGCTGGCGAGAGGCATTGCATCCAGTTGGTCCGCGACACTTCGCATGACCGCGAGATCCAGTTCGAAGGCCAGAACGAGACAAGGCTGACCAGGGCTGGCCTCGACCACACGTCCTATCGAAGGCGTCTCGACGCCGATCAGCAGCGCCTGCCCGGCGCGGTAGACCAGGCGGCTGCCGCCGAACGTCGCCCACTTCGCACCCTGCGCCACGATGCATAGCGCGGGCCTGGAGATCCGGTGCGTGGGTTGCTTGGGGTGGTCTGATCGAAGGATGGCCAGTCCGTCGATCGCCGTCATGAAGGGGCTCTCCCCAGGCTGACGATCTGTATAGCGCAGAAGCGCCTCGGCCAACTGATCCGGCATCTCTGGTCTCCTTTCACGCCGCTTCTGCACTGGGCTCCGGCACGCCCGCAAGGAACGGGCAGGAACGAGTAGGAATAGGCAGGAAATTGGATGGTTTCGGCATTCTCCCACCGGCATGCCGTCGACATAATAAGCCCATACGTCGACAGCAGATGACGGAATCCTAACGGGAAATAAGCTATGCCAGCCAACAAAGTCGCTATCGTCACCGGGGGCAGTCGCGGAATCGGCCGCAACGCGGTACTCCGTCTCGCCAAACAGGGCGTGCATGCCATCTTCACGTACAAGTCGAGTCGGGCAGACGCTGACGAAGTGGTTGCGCTCACCGCGGAATCGGGCGCCCAGGCCATCGCGCTGCAACTCGACGTAGGCGACACGAACACGTTCGACGGGTTCGTGAACGACGTCCGAAAAGCGCTTGCCGAACTCGGTGTCGAGCGTTTCGATTACCTCGTGAACAATGCCGGCACCTCATCCGGCGCGAGCCTCGCAACGATCACCGAAGCGGAGATGGACTCGCTCTATCAGGTCCATTTCAAGGGTGTATTGTTCCTGACGCAGAAGCTGCTTCCGCTCATCAACGACGGCGGCCGCATCGTCAATATCTCCTCGGGACTCGCTCGTGTGGCCATGCCCAATCGCATCGGCTACGGCCCGATCAAGGCGGCCGTCGAAGCCTTGACCCGCTACCTGGCAGTAGAACTGGCC
This sequence comes from Burkholderia sp. 9120, assembly GCF_000745015.1. Classification (NCBI taxonomy): domain Bacteria; kingdom Pseudomonadati; phylum Pseudomonadota; class Betaproteobacteria; order Burkholderiales; family Burkholderiaceae; genus Burkholderia; species Burkholderia sp. 9120. The sequence goes on from NZ_JQNA01000002.1 coordinate 4,921,675, forward strand.
CCGCGCCGGATCGTCGCCAACGTGATCGCACCGGGCGCCATCGCGACGGATTTCAGCGGCGGAATCGTCCGCGACAATCCTCAGGTCAACAAGGCGGTCGCCGATATGACTGCGCTGGGCCGGGTGGGTGTGGCAGACGACGTCGGCCCCGTCATCGCGGCGCTGCTGTCCGACGATTTCGGCTGGGTCAACGCACAGCGAATCGAAGTCGCGGGCGGCATGCATATCTAGGCGCCAGCACGTCGAAAGCGTCAGACCGCCGGGTGTCGGCCGGCGGTCTTTTTCCCTTTACTTCGAGATGACTTCCAGCTCAAGCCCCTTCGTGCGCGGCCCCAGCAAGCCAATCGCCAGCATCACGATCAGCATCGCGCCCGCAATAAACACGAACGCGCCAGTATGTTTTGAGGCAAACGATGTGTCACGAACCGACGTCAGTTCAGAACCGTTTCTAGCAAAGGCATCAAGCCGCCGGTCCGGTCAAGCCGCGACAGTTCATCAAACCCACCGACATGTGTTGTACCGATGTAAATTTGAGGAACCGTTCTACGGCCAGTTCTCTCCATCATCTCGGCTTTTCGAGCAGGGTCTTTGTCTACAAAGATTTTTTCAACCTCGTCGACACCTCGAAGTTTCAACAGGCGCTGGGCTTGCTGACAATATGGGCAAACCTGCGTGCAGTACATCGTAATCTTGGACATCTGTGACCTCCTACGAAGATTTCGGGGGAACCATAACCTTTGTAAAACGGCGCTCCCGTTATTTCCGGTCCCCACAACAGCCTATGACCGGAGATGGCGACGTTGCTCGCAATATGACTACGCATGCTGCCAACAACCATAAAACGATTATACCCATGCTCCAGATTTTTTCTCTGCAGGCAATCGCAAAAAATCCAGGCAGTCGCGGACGCGCTGGGAGTCAGAGTCTTCGCATGGATCACGGTGGCATCAAGCGTTTGGCCTCGTCCCTAGAGTCGGAAGGGCGAGTGGCGGCGCAGCAAGATCAAAAATAGCCTCTTCGATTTAGAATAATGCTATTGAACAAATAGAAAGAAACATTCGTAGTGCCAGTTTCGTTGGGCCGAAAAACCGACGACTGCGTGGTGAACGAATGTTGATCTTCTGACAAGAAGATGTCTGTTTTTCTGGCGAAGCAAAAGCGTAGAAAGAAAGTAACGGTCGAGCAGCGCTAGAGCCATGCCTTTCATGATCCTGCTCCAGGCAACCGCCTCGATCGAAACCTGGAAAACGGACTGATCCACTTTGTTCACGGCTCGAAGCCTCGCAACGCAGGCTGGATTGGAACCCCGATACTTCGCTCGACTTTTGCAAGCTGAATGGGCGTTACTCATGGCTCTATGCTGTTCACAGAACTCCGCTCGCCGGCTAGATCAACGTCGCTCGGGCTGCGCTGGGCAAAATATCAGCAGAGCAGCCGACATACGGGTGATGCCGGCTGCAATCCCGAACGCTCGCTAGCTTAGTTCAAATCCTTGTCCAGCCGCCCCATGGTCTCCGGAACAATAAGAGCCCCAATCAAAAACAAAACACTTACTGAGACTAGCGCTCCGGCGAGGATCAATGGGAGTTCCTGTGGCGTACGGGCCAGCACGGAAACCACTGTCGGCATAATTCCGCCAATTGCGAATCCGATATTCCATGAAAGCCCAGTACCAGATGCGCGTATCGCAGTCGGGAAGCGTTCATTCAGAAAAATAAGGATCGGAGCATAGCTCGCGCTCCCAATCGAGCTTAGCAAGACCGCATAGAGTCCAATCATCCAGATGTTATCCGTACCGGCCATGGCAAGGTAAAACACGGGAAAACAGACGAGCCGGCCTACCCCAAGCCAGATGAAACTGCGTTTTCGTCCGATCAAGGTGCTTAGGTGGCCGGCCGCCGTCGAGGCCAACACAACTGCCACACTAGACACCAGGAGCACAAGCCCAGCGACGCTGTTAGGTGTATGGTTGATCACTTTCAGGAAAGTGGGAAGGTACCCGGAAGTCAGATAGTATCCGCTCCCTCCCCCAATAGTTAGCAGCAGGTTCACAAAAAGGATTGACCGGTATTTTCTTGAGAACAACACGCGTAGCGGTGATTCAGCAGGCTTCTCGGCGACGTCCTGAACTGACGCCAGCTCCTTTCGCTTTTCCCTCGCAAGTGCAGCCCAGACCGGCGACTCCTCGAGACTATTAAAGACGAATACTCCGAGTACTGAACTTAAGATTCCGGCAAAGAACATGCAACGCCATCCCCATACGTCGAACAGCGCCCCTGGGAATGCTGCCGACGTTGCCAGATATACGAGGGATGCAAGCAAGGCGCCCAAGCCTGCGCCTCCGCCGCCGACAAATCCGGAAACCGCGCCGCGATACTTGAGGCTGACAGTTTCAGTGCCGATTGTGTGCGTCGAGGCGACAACACCACCCACAAATACGCCCTGCACCAGACGCAGCAGAAGAAATAGGACGGGCGCGAGAAACCCCACCTGTACGACGGTCGGCAACAAGCCGAACGCCGCTGTCGAGACACCGACGCCAACAACTGACACAATCATCGCCCGCTTTCGACCGTGCTGGTCTGCGAACGAGCCGAAGATCGCCGATCCAAGCGGCCGCATCAACAGCGTCACTGCGAATGATGCATATACGGCCGCGAGCGAAAGCATGGAATTCGTCGATGGGAAAAATAGTCGTCCCACGACCGGAGCCACAAACAACACGACGAAGAGATCGAATAGGTCCAATGCCCACCCAAGACAGGACGCCATGACGGCGGCGAAGACCTGTTTCCCGCCGACCGTGCTTACTATTTGACCACTACGAAGAGCCTCTTCCATTTTCTATCTCCATCCAATGTCATTTATTTAGCGATACTATTTATAATGTATATATTTAGAACGTGAATTTCATGTGGCCGGCTACCGCTTGCTGACGTCCGAAACAACCGCCTCGGTCGGGACGTAATCGCCCCCGGACAACTTGCGGCGCAGAATCTTTCCTACGGGAGATTTCGGGATCTCCTCCACGAAGACGTATTCGCGTGGACGTTTGAAATTCACCAGATCGGAATCGCGGCAAAAGGCATCGAGAGCGTCCCCGTCGATATGAGTGGATCGCTTGATAAATGCCACGACCTTTTGCCCCCAACGCTCATCCTTAAGTCCAACGACAGCCACCTCGTCCACCGCCGGATGCAGCGACAGGAGCGATTCGATATCCACCGGCGATATGTTCTCGCCTCCGCTGATGATCATGTCATCAACGCGTCCGGTGACAAAAAGATCCCCGTCGGGGTCGAGATAGCCGGTATCGCCCGTGAAGTACCAGCCGTTCCGCAACGACTTCGCGTTGGCATCGGGACGATTCCAGTAACCTTCAAAAGCTTCGTCGCTGGCCAGTTCGACGACGATCTCTCCTTCTTCTCCCGCTCGTGCGATGTCGTCCGGACCCATTGCATCGAGCCTCACGACGCGAAGTCGAGTGTTGAATCCTGCTCGCCCGGCGCTTCCAGGTTTTTTAGTAGCGTTCTGGTCCACAGCGACCGTGTACACCTCCGACGAACCATAGTGATTGACAAACAGCTTCGGCCTGAAGGCGGCCGAACACCGTTTGAGCAGCCCGTCGTTCATCGGGGCTCCCGCGAACCCTAGCTTGGTGACCGAACCGATATCGGTTTCCAGGAATTCAGGCGCCGCGAGGAGATCGTGATACAGCGTCGGGACGAGATAGAGGCAGGTAAGCCTGAAGCGGTCGATCGAGGCCGCCGCGTACGCTGCATTCCAGCGGCGAACGCAAACAAAAAGACCATCGACCATCGCCATCGCGATAAGCGATCGGACACCCATCGTGTGATAGAGAGGCATGACCCCGAGCGTGCGCTCCCCCCGCTCATAGAGATTCTGGGCAACGTGAGCCAGTGCCGCAGCTCGTTCCTGCCGATGCCGTCGTGGGACGCCCTTTCCCATACCCGTGGTTCCAGACGTATAGAGCATCACCGAATAATCTTCAGGACTGGCCAGCGGGGTCAACGGTCCTTTACCGACCCTGTCATGGACATCCGCAAGGAGATCGTCAAGGCCGTACGACGCGCCCTCGACTCCATCCAGTCCGATTCTGATCGTGCGTTGAGCCGCCTCACTTTTTGACACGGCGTCGCTAGCTATCGGCTCGTACACCATGACCTTTGCACCCGCATCGGTCACAGTGTAATCAAGCTCTTCGGGCTTGGTTCTCCAGTTGATGGGGACCATTACGACACCGGCCATCTGACACGCCCAGTGCAGGGTCGCCATTTCCCATCGGTTCTGAAGAACGGCAATCAAACGATCGCCTCGATTGAGCTCGAGCCGACTCAGGATACTTATGAAATCTCTGATTCGCGTGTGCCACTCCGCGTAAGTCAATTGGAGATCGCCGTCGACGAGCGCCAGCGCATTCGGACTGCGCTCGACGGCCTGCAGGAATGTACGCCCCAAATCAAGCATGAGTCACCTCTTCCACGACGCGTTCATTGCGCCGCAAAGCAGCCACGTCAAGCACGGCCTGCACGATTGGGGTGTATCCCGTACATCGGCAAATGTGCCCTGACAGCATTTCGCGCACATCGTCTTCTGTCGGATTGGGTTCGCGCTGCAAATAGTCTTCACACGACATGAGAATGCCGGCCGTACAGAATCCGCATTGAAGCGCATGGCGCCGACGGAATGCCAGTTGCAGGTCGCTCAGCGTGTTGCCGTTCGCGAGACCCTCGACTGTGTCTATCCGACGCCCATCGGCCTGAACCGCGAGCATCAGGCAGGACCTTCCCGCAATGCCGTCGATATGGACCGTGCAGGCGCCGCAGACTCCGTGCTCACACCCTACGTGGGTACCCGTCGCGCCCAGCTCGTTCCGGAGAAAGTCCGACAGGAGTTCGCGCGGTTCACACTCAGCTCGACGCGTACGTCCGTTTAAAGCGAGCGTAACGACGCGTGTCTCTCCTTGCGGATGCGCTGCCTGCAATGGATTACTGCCTTTTCCTCTAATCACGTCGCCTCCTGTATAGCCTTCCAACCAAGCTGTCGAACCAGATGCCTTCGATAAGCCGCACTGACATGAGCATCGTCCTGCGCACCGAGCTTCCATGCGAGGTCATTGAGCGCGCCACGTAGATCATCTCCGTCCAGTTTTGGCAATGTTTCTACGACTGGACGATCAGATACTCCGCCGACGCCAATTCTTATCGCCTCATCCGTCACCACCGCCGCACACGACACCAAGGCAAAGTCGCCGTGTCGTGCAGAGAGTTCGGTGAAACCAAAGCGCTGCCCCGGCCGCGCCAGGGGGAAACGTACGGCGGCAACAAGCTCATCGGGCTCGCGCGCAGTCATCAACATCCCCTGGAAAAAGGCCTCAGCGCTCAAGACGCGCTTGCGCTTTTTAGACCTCAGCATGACGTCTCCTCCAAGCGTCGCCAACGCCAGGGGCAATTCGGCACTAGGGTCTGCGTGCGCGACCGAGCCACACACCGTTCCACGGTTACGAATCTGAAAGTGGGATATCTGCGGAAAAATGAGCGTCAATAGCGGAACCTCGTCGGCGAGCGTCTTTCGCCACTCGACCTGCCCCTGCGTCGCCGCGGCGCCAACAACGAGATGACCACCCGGTGTATCGGCCTCCACGACGTTCAGGTCTTCGGTACGGGAGATGTCGACGAGCCAGCGAGGCTGTGCCAATCGCATGTTTAAGACCGCCATAAGCGACTGGCCGCCGGCCAGGACACGCGCATCCGCGCCGCCATGATGCAGCGCCTCGAGCGCATGCTCTGTATCCATCGCGCGCAGGTAACTAAACTCGGGCGGCTTCATGAAGACCTCCTGAACCATCCCGCAATTTTTTTGAACCAGGAATTGCTGCCCTTGATCGGCATTCCGGACGCCTGCCGGCCCAAGGACTCGAACAACTGCGAAAGCACGACTTTTGCTGCACCCTCCAGCATTCGCCCTCCGACCGCGGCCACTTTCCCAGACACCTGCGCCTCGTAGTCGTACGACAGCAAGGTGCCTTTCGCGGTCGGCGTGAGTTCGACGAGGCCCTCGCCCTGAGCGCTTCCTAACGACGACAGTCCCGCGCCGGCCAGACGCAATCTCTTCGGCGCTTCGATATCCGACAGCCCTATCTTTGCTTCGAAACGGGCTTTGATCATGCCTACGCCAACGGTCACATCGGCCCGGTACTGGTTCTCGCCAATGGTCTCCAACGCATTACAGCCCGGAACCACCTTCGCGAGCGCAGCAGGGTCCATCAGAACGGCGAACACTGCTTCCGGCGTGGCTTCGATCTCGACGCTGCCTTGCGCCGTCAGCGCCTTCCCCGCTCCCGCCTGCTTTTTCTTCGGTGTCGCCCCACGATATTCGGGTCGCGACGGTTCCGGTTCGTCGATGCCAATCATCTCCATTACCTTTGCTGGAGTGAGCGGCAGCCGAATATCCTGGACGCCCAGAGCGTCCGCCACCGCGTTAGCCACGCAAGGCGGCGTGCTCATGTTGTTGCCCTCGCCAAGCCCCTTCGCACCAAGCGGCGTGAAAGGCGAAGGGGTTTCCAGGTGGATGATGATCGGGTCGGGCACTTCGCAGGTAGTTGGCATCAGATAGTCAGCGAGCGTGCCCGACTGGAAGCTTCCGTCCGCGCCATATCTGAACTCTTCGTAGAGCGCCGCACCCAGTCCTTGTGCGAAAGCGCCACGAATCTGGCCGTCGGCAAGGGCGGGATTCAATAACTTGCCCGCGTCATGGGTGGTCACGTACCGGTCAATGCGAATGCGCCCCGTCGCCGGGTCAATCTCGATTCCGCACATATCAAATGCGAACCCGTAACAGGCGGACGTATTGATCCTGTCCTCCGCATCGGGCGGTTCCATATTTGGCGGCGTCCAGAACACGGTCTCGCGAAGACCCGGCTCCTCCCCTTCGGGCAACAGTGAGGGAGCCCAGTGAGCTGCATTGCTAGCAACACGGTTGAACGGGAGTGCCTTCTCCGGCTGCTGCTTCGAGAAAATCCGCCCGTCTTCGAAAGCGATATCCTCCGGCTTGCACCCGAATTGAGCAGATAAGATGCGGCTAAGCTTGTCCTTCACTCGCATTGCCGCGAGATGGACCGTCCCAGCTACGGCGCCCGCAAATCGACTCGAGTAGTTCCCGGACGCGACCGACCAGGCATCCTTGTGCGTATCGAACTCAACATTGACGACGATATCCGCCGGGTTCAAACCGAGCGCGTCTGCGACGACCTGCGCGCAAACGGTCATATGGCCTTGTCCCGCCGGCGTGGAGGCCACAGTTACCACAACGCCCCCAAGCAGGTCGACGCTCACGGTCGCGCTGGCGATCGCACCGCTTTTTGGCCCAGCTTTGCGACGAGCCTCGACCGGCAACACGGTCGAGATATATCCCATGTTCGATACCGATGGTTCCACGATTGCGGCGAAACCTATTCCGTAGAGTCGCCCTTCGCTACGCGCAAGCTCACGGCGCTTAACGAGTTCGTCATAACCTCCCTCAGACAAGGAACGCCGAAGCGCTTCCTGATAATTCCCCGAGTCCAGAAGCGCACCCGCCGGCGTCCGATACGGAAACGCGTTGGACGCCACGAAATTCCGGCGATATACGTCGAGTACATCAAGCTGCAACTCAATGGCGATTCGTTGCACGAGTCGCTCGAGCGCGAAATACACCTGCGGTCCGCCAAAGCCTCGCACGAGCCCGGTCGGCGTTTTGGTTGTCAGGGCGACACGATTGCGCACGAGGAGATTGGGGATTGCATACGCCCCGGTCAGGCATCCATGCATCCGGTAGAAGGTCGCGGGCTCCGGCGCACGCAGATAGCCCCCGCAATCCTCAATCTGGTCGTAGGACAGCGCAGTAATACGCCCATCGCTCTCAACGGCGGCATCGATGGTGCTCCAGCGTGCCGTCGCGGACGTGGCGGCGGTAAGATGTTCGAGCCGGTCCTCGACCCATTTGACAGGCGCGCCGGCCTTACGTGAGGCGAGACACATCAACACGACGTACGGAAAGACGGCTTGCTTCACGCCAAAGCTGCCACCGGAATCACGCGGCGCTTTATGGCGCAAACGATTCGCCGGCACCTTGAGCGCCATCGACATCACCGCGTGGAGCGAGAAAGGCCCCATGAAATTCGACGTCACCTCATAGCCTTCATCCCCTTGCAGATGCTCGGCAATGACAACCGCGCATTCAATCGGCGTACAGGTGTTTCGGGGATAATGCGCCTCAATCGATACGCGATGAGGCGCCTTCGCGAATGCCTCTTCCGGCTCTCCATATCGAAAATTCCGGTCGCTCACGATGTTCGTCCCAACCTTTGGATGCAGGATTGGCGCATCGTCGGCCATGGCCGCCTGAATCGAAGTCACGGGAGCGAGCGGTGTGTAGTCGACCTTGATGCGCTCGATTCCGTCTTCGGCCATTGCACGTGACTCTGCAATCACCACCGCTACGGGTTCGCCGCTGTAACGGACACGGTCGATCGCAAGCGACCAGTGCTCCATGGTCGACTTCACACCAACCACAAACGGCTGCGACCACTGTCGAATATCCTCGCCGGTCAAGACGGCGTGCACCCCTTTTTGTGTGAGCGCCGCGCTGACGTCAATGCCGTTAATCTCTGCGTGAGGATGAGGCGAGCGGAGCACTGCAGCGTGCAATGTGCCGGGCTTGACTGCGATGTCGTCCCCGTACCGACCTCTTCCCGTCAGAATGGCCGCATCCTCAAGCCGTTCCATGGATCGCCCCAGGTAAGGAGTGCGCTCCGGCGTGGCCTCGGGGGTGGCGGGGATGGACGTACGGTTTGCGTGCCGCTCAACCAGTAATTCGGTCACGGATTCGCTCATTTGTGTCTCCTGCATTTTTCGTCGCGCTGCCGCATCAAAATTTGCGACTCGTGTCGCTTGTGCGCGCGCACGGGCATATCTCGAACGACTGATCACCTGACAGTCAGGCGCAGCCACTTTCGACCCGCACGAGAAATGTAACGCGGAGGGGCCGGGATCGGCTTACCTCAACGTCGTCCCAATTACCCTGGAGTCTGATGCTTTGCAGTCGACGCGTTTCCGGCAAAGACGCTTTCGCCGCCCGCAAATCGGGTAGGCGTCGTCGTTTCGCCGGCGGGTTGCAGACGATAAAACCCGGGGGAAATTTTGACCGTCCCGTTCGCTCGCGTCAGATTTCGACCTGATCGAGATTGGGATCGTAGATATCCACGACCTTGCGGTATTCACTCGGCGTAATGCCGAGATGCTGACGGAAAAACCGCGTGAAATGCCCAGGCGCCGAAAATCCCAGGTCGTACGAGATATCGGTCATCGAATTGCTGGTTGAGGACAGGTCTTTGATGGCTGCCTCCATACGCAATACGTTGAGGTAGACGTTGGGGGTGACGCCGGTGCAGCGATGAAACAGCGCGAAGAAGTGAGCACGTGACAAGCCGCAATGCTCCGCCAGTCCGTTCATGTCCGGATCGGCCCCGGTATTCTCGCGAAGCCAGGATATCGCCTTCCGGATGCGAGGGTCACTCGGGCGACGGCTGGCGACTTCCATCTGTCTCGACAATTCACGCCAGCTCTTTCCGGGGTCTATGACCGCGATCATCAAGTCGCAAAGCAGCCCCTCCAGACGCCCCGCAGCGATACTATCGGACCACCACATCTCAAGTCCAAGCTCCTCCGATAGTTTTCGCGCCGAGGCAGACATGGGCACGCAGGGCTGCGGGAAAAACTCAGGGCGTCCAGCGTGTCCGAGCGGATGTTGCACTTGAGCCAACCAGTCGGGCTCGATATACATCGCAAGAATGATCGTGTGCTGTTCCGCCTGGCTATTGTGTACGTAGGCGTGCGACTCCCAAGGATTTACAAGCACAGCCGTATCGGCCGTCAGGGGCTGCAATTCATCACGCACAGCAAAGAATGTGTCAGGTCCGGCCGCTTTTATCAGCAAATGGCAATGGTGATGAGCGTGCTGAACCAGCGGTGCGTCCATATCCAGCAACGCCACCCGACCGAACCTGCCCTGGTAAATTTTGATCGCACTGGACACTTGTCTGGTCCCTCATAGCAGACACATCGCATCGAGCCACGCATGCGATGTGGTTGTCTCCTTCTTACCCGTAGCGCCCTCGACTGCTATCGAAAATCCCGTGGCGGCTATGAGCTTTCTTTCCTCGTATGCGACCCGCACTTCGCCGCGATGTGTCTGCCCGCCCAGATGGACCGGACGAGCAATCGATTCAACCTTCCTCTGCTGGCCGTCAGGGCAGAACACTCGTTGATGCGCCCAGGAAATGGGAACTAATCGCCGTCATTTCAATTCGCAGACGCGCCACGAGAGTATCGCCGGTCATCTCACTGAAGCGTTCAGCGGATCACGTATCGTGCCACAAACGCGACATGCAACCGGTTGGTTGAATCGGGTCGCCTTAGCTACCGTTGAAAACAGCCTTGCGTTTCTCATGGAACGCCTCGACGCCTTCGCGGAAGTCGTTGGAACTACGCAGACGGCTGTAGCTGTGGCCTTCGAGTTCAATTGCAATCGACAACGGAGCATCCTCCGTGTCGTTCAGCAGCTTCTTCGCGGTACGCTGCGCTAAAGGCGAGAACGCAAGCAATTCACGGACAAGAGAATCTGTCGCACTTTCCAGTTCTGCGTCCGCTACCAGTTCGGTCGCAATGCCCCAGTTGTACGCCTGCTCTCCGGTAATGCGACGTGAGCGCATGACGATATCCTTCGTACGCCCGATCCCTACCATTTTCTGCAGACGCGCGGAGCCACCAGAGCCCGGAATCTGACCAAGCTTTTGTTCTGGAAGCGCATACAGCGTCGTCTCTGTTGCGATTCTGAAGTCGCACGCAAGCGACAGTTCGAAACCGACGCCGAAGCAGTACCCCCGATTTTCAGCGATTACCGGCTTACTGCACCGCGCCGGCGCCGCGATGTTCCATGCCAGCTTCGAGACATGTTCAGGCGAGGCTTCGATAAACCCTTTGATATCGCCACCGCTCGAAAAGTGCTCGCCAACAGCGCGAACCACGATCACGCGAACCCTCGGATCATCGTCCAAAGCCTCGAATGCGGCACGCAGCTGATCGCGCTGCAACATGGACACGATATTGAATGGCGGCCGGTCAAATACGATGTCGGCACGGGAGTCCGCCTCTTTAAACTCCACCCGAAAGCCATCGGGTTCCGCAAGCAGTCGTTGAGCGGGATGAACGATTCTGGTCATAGAAGTTCCTCTGTTGACGATGGTAAGGGTTACCCTCTCACTTGACCTGCCACTCGAAGGCATGACGAACGGCGGGATGTCGATCGAGCGTGCAGTCAAGTCTGATCATTGACAGCAATGAGGCCGGTAAAGCGTTGGACGCATTGGCCGCGCAAGTGGAAGATGTCTCGCAAATTATGTTGGTGGTTCCTGCTCAGGGCTCAGCCGAACCACCCGGCACCTGAGGCAGAAAATCGTTAATGCAGTATCGGACAACACTCAAGCGGCTGCTTACCAGCGAGTTCGGCGAGTTACCCTGGAGTCTGATTTTGTGACTCGGCGCGGGTTGACCGCGAAGCGAAAGGGCAATGTTTCGGACGGCGTTGTTGGCGGAATGGCGAATCGGGTCGCCGTAGACAAGAGCGCCAAGCAAGCCCGGCGTCCGCATGCAAACACCGCGCACATCCTATGTCGCAAGTCACCTCAGCCGATAATTCGGAGCTTCCCTGGTGATTTGAACGTCATGCACATGTGACTCGCGAAGGCCTGCACCCGTGATCTGCACCGTTTCCGCGCTGTCCTGAAACTCTTCGACGGTACCGCATCCGCAGTAGCCCATGCTCTCACGCAAGCCTCCAGCCATCTGAAAAATGATCGACGCGATAGGTCCTTTGTACTCAACCCGTGCCTCGATACCTTCCAGAACGAGCTTGTCGAGATTCGCAGAATTATCCTGAAAGTATCTGTCCGCCGATCCGTCTTTCATCGCCCCGATTGAACCCATACCGCGATACGCCTTGAACTGGCGTCCTTCGTACAGAAAAACCTCACCGGGCGACTCTTCGGTACCGGCAAGCAAGCTGCCGATCATCACGGAGTCTGCGCCTGCAGCCAGGGCTTTACTCGCGTCACCGGAGTACCGAACGCCCCCGTCCGAGATAACTGGAACACCTGAACCGCGAATCGCATCAGCGACAGATGCCACGGCAGTAACCTGCGGAACGCCGATCCCCGCCACGATGCGGGTGGTGCATATCGACCCTGGCCCGATACCAACTTTAACCGCGTCCGCGCCTGCGTCGACGAGGGCCTTTGCCGCCGCTGACCCTCTATGCCTATGACGCATTGGCTCGGGATTCGAGCGGGTGCGTTCCCGCCGGACTGCTTCAATCGCATGCGTCGCAATCGCTGTATGCATTTGATTTTCGATGTCGAACGCCAGCACTTCAGGACGCGGTAGCGTTAGGCCTCAACTGCAATCTATCCCTGAATTTCATGCCGGGTGCAAGTTGTCACCCTCTGTACGGAATCGACGCACTTCGTTCAACGGGCATCGATCTAATGCAGGGATTCTTCTTTTCCAAATCTCGCATTGGAAGCTTGCCCCAAGGTTCGACAGGAGCGGGGCGACGATATAGAAAGCGCCTCAACGTTCGCGTGAATCGTTCGGATAGTTCCATTCTTTCGCACCCGAACTTCGTCTTCATGGCCCGACACCTGTCAGGGCGTGACGAAATGTTTCCTGAATGCGCAACACCCGCCCGTTGATCTGTCAGGGCGTGCCCTTCGGAGAGTCATCTGCGCATGATCTCGGCACAATTTCGGCGAAACGTGCACCGGCGCGGGGCCCCTGGCGAGCGGATATCGCGACCTCTTTAAAAGCGGTCGCTGGCTGGATTTGACCAATCCGGCAAATCTGGCACTTTGGCACAGCGATTCAAGCCAAATGCTTCACGCGTCGGGCCAGTTGAGTCTTGTCGGCCCGAAAGTCGCTCTGTCTGCCTCATCTTCCGGCAGGTGTGCCGAAGAATATGAGGAGAGTGAAGATGCGGCTCAACAAAATTCCGACCACGGTGATCACCGGCTTTCTCGGCGCCGGCAAGACCACGCTGGTCAATCACCTTCTTGAACATGCGCGCCCTCTCCGCATCGGCATCATCGTCAACGAATTCGGCGAAGTCGGTGTCGATGGCGAACTGATCGTCGCCGACGAAAATGCGCTGGTGGAGATCAACAACGGCTGCGTATGCTGCACTGTCCGCAAGGACCTCGTTAAAAGCGTGTCCGAACTGCTCGAACGCCCGGGCGAGCCGCTAGCGCGTTTGATCGTGGAAACCTCCGGGCTGGCCGATCCCGCCCCGGTGTTACAGACCTTTCTTGCCGACCCGGATGTTCGCGAACGGGTGGAGCTGGAGTCGGTGGTCGCCGTCGTGGACGCGCATCATTTTCACGAGCAACTCCACAATGAGATTGCACGCGAGCAAGTCGTGTTCGCGGACCACATCATCATCAACAAGACCGATCTGGTTGATGCGCAGGAGGTGACGAGCCTCATCGCACGTATCCGCACACTCAACCCTAGCGCAGTTATCGACATTGCTCGTCACGGCGCGATCGACGTGAAATCGGTTCTCGGCACACGGCATTTCTCGCTGGATACGTTGCTCGCGGTCGAGCCGGATCTACTCGACGAAGGCGCACATGACCATGAACACGATAGCTCCATCACATCGTGTGCATTCGTTCTTCCAGGGCCACTGGACGCCACGCGCTTCAATCGCTGGGCCAACCAGCTCGTGCAGACCCACGGCCAACAACTCTTGCGCATGAAAGGGGTGCTGAACCTGCACGAAGAGCGTCGTCGCCTGCATTTCCATAGTGTCCACATGTTGCTCGACTCCAGCTTCGGAAAAGCGTGGGCGCGGGACGAACCGCGCGACAGCAAGTTCGTGATGATTGGCCGGGACCTCGACGTGCCGACCTTGCGCGATGGTTTGCGGGATTGCATGACCTGAGTGCCTATTTTTTTACCCACGTTCACTTACGTCCGGAGTTCAAAGATGAAAAAGTCAGAAGCCTATACCTTCAGCATCGGCGTGCTCGCGGTGGCCGATACATGGCTCACCGCCACCGTCTTTCCAGTGCCCGTGTGGGTCACGTTCATCGCGTGGGCGTCGTTCTTCGTACTCGGCGCGGGACGTGCAGGTTTCGTCAAATCAGTGGCGTCGAATCTGGCCGGCGCGGTGATCAGTTCACTCACCCTGCTTGCCATCGCAACGACTAGCGGCAGCGCGCTGGCGGTCGCTATCCTGGTCGGTGTCGGCAGCGCTGCGATGGTCCAGGCATCGAAGATCAAGCTGCTCGATGTACTGCCGGCGATCGTCTGGGGCTTCGCCTCGACGGTGGGCACAACCGTCGCGACCGGCAAACCCATCACCACGATCGGTCTGAGCAACCCCGGCCTCGTCGCGGCCGCGGCGCTCATAACCGGTGCCGCATTCGGGTTCGCGTCGGAACTGCTGGGCAACGCGCTTGCATTCAAACATGAGCACAAGCTCGGATAGGGCGTATGCGCCTCGCTTCCCCTACTCGCTAACTTACTGGAGTCAACTGTGAAACTACAGCACCACCTCGGCGGCGTCGAGAATCTGGGCCCCGTCAATGTCGAAACGCGTGTCTTCGTGGAGCCTTGGGAGCGTCGCATTTTCGGCATTCACACTGCCATGATGGCTGAGAGCAATCACCTCGGCGATGCGTTGCCGGCTTACCCGATCAAGACACTGCCGACCGCATTCAATAGCACATGGACATGGGCGTCGTTGCGCACCGGCGCGGAAGACATGCAACCATTCGAGTACTTCAAGTACCGTTACTACGAGAAATGGCTGATGGGTATCTCGCAGTTTTTTGTGGATCAGGGGTACATCACGGCCGCTGAACTCGCCGAACGCACTTCGCTCTATCGCGCCAATCCTCTGGCCCCTTTGCCGGAAAAACCCAGCGATCCGATCAGAGCGCAGATCGACGCTTATCTGGAGAAAGGCGATTCCGGCTATCACGAGCCGCGTGCTCCGGCGCGCTTCTCGAATGGAGAAACCGTGCAGATCGCGGATCCCGAAGCGGTCGATCACACCCGTTTGCCTGGGTATTTGCGCTGCAAGACCGGCAAGGTCGTCGAGGTGTATCCCGGCACATTTTCGTATTTCGTTTCAACCGGTGTGGATGGAATCGGCGAGCCGATGGCGGTCTACCGGGTCGCCTTCGACGCCGCCGACATTTGGGGCGAGGGAAAAAGCGAGCCCCACACCACGATCTACGCGGACCTGTACGAAGCCTACCTCCAGGCAACCGTCTAACCAGCGCAAAAAAAGGGAATTGTCATGACTCAACTGTTTCAGTATGACGGCGACCGTGAGGCGTCGAGCGCCGCTAAAGTGCGCGCGCTCGAAGCATTGCTGATCGAAAAAGGGGTAATCGGCAGCGACTCAGTCGACGCGGTGCTCGGCCACTTCGAAACCGCGGCGGGCCCGTTCAACGGCGCAAAGATTGTCGCCCGGGCGTGGGTCGACGAGGCGTTCAGGCAACGCCTCGTCGAGGATACGCCGAAGGCGATCGCGGAACTGGACCTGCCGGCCGGCATGTCCGGCGCGGAAGGGGAGCACATGGCGGCCGTGGCAAACGGCGACGGTGTGCACAACCTGATCATCTGCACGTTGTGCTCGTGCTATCCGTGGCCTGTGCTTGGCTTGCCGCCCTACTGGTACAAGGACCCGGTGTTTCGCGCTCGGGGCGTCCGCGAGCCACGAGCGGTATTGCGCGAATTTGGCGTCGACGTGCCGGCGGAAACCGAGGTCAAGGTGTGGGACAGCAGTGCGCAGATTCGCTGGTTCGTCGTGCCGGAGCGTCCCGCGAACACTGAACACCTGAGCGAACCTGAGTTGGCCGCGCTCGTGACACCGGAATCGATGATGGGTGTCGCGCTGGTCGCTTCGCCCGCTGCCGCGTGAGGTCGATCATGTTTACGCGCTTCGAGGAATATGCAGCGGCGTCGATGCTCGGCGCTGACGACTCTCCGCCACGGCTGGACGGCAAACTGGTGTTCTCCAGTCGTTGGGAGCGGGATGTGTTCGGCCTTGCGCTGTCGCTTTCGAAAGCGGGCTACTTCGAGTGGGAAGAGTTTCGCCAGTGCCTGATCGCGGCGATCGCGCGCTGGGAGTCGGCGCCGTGCGAAGGTCAGCCACGCTGGGATTACTACGAGCGTTTTCTCGAAGCACTGCTGGAGGTGGTCGAGTCGAGCGGAGTTCTGTCGCGCGACGAGCTCACGCAGATACTGGTCGCCAGACGGCCGGCGATAGCAACGGCAACGCATGCGGCAACGAGTCCGGCACACTTAAAAAGTCATTGAGTTTGAGTCTTCCCCAACCAGGAGAAACACATGGAAATGCTTAACGCCGTGATGACACGCGCCAACTCGCCTGCGCGCCGGAAGGTCGTCGCTATGTATGCGGCGCTCGCCCTCATCAACATTGTTGCGTGGGGGTGGGCGTGGATCGTACTGCGAGCGTCGCCCGCACTGATCGGCACCGCGTTTATCGCCTACAGTTTCGGCTTGCGCCACGCGATGGACGCAGACCATATCGCCGCGATCGACAACGTGACGCGCAAGCTGATGAACGACGGAAAACGTCCCGTGACGGTCGGCTTTTTCTTCGCGTTCGGCCATTCGCTGACCGTGGTATTCGGGGCGGTGGCCGTGGCGTTTACGACCAAAGCGCTGGCCCATCATTTCGATGCGTTTAAAGAAACCGGCGAGGCGGTTGGCGCCGTCGTATCCGCGTCGTTTCTGATCATGATCGGCGCGATGAATATCGTGGTGCTGCTGGGGCTATTCCGCGCGTTTGGACGCGTGCGCCGCGGTCAGCGTCACGACGGCGACCTTCGCCTGACGCAGTTCGACGGCAATCTGCTGGCGCGTCTGTTCAAGCCGCTGTTTCGTCTCGTCCGTTCGAGCTGGCTAATGCTGCCGCTCGGCATCCTGTTCGGGCTCGGCTTCGAAACGGCCACCGAAATGGCGCTGTTCGGCACTTCGGCCGCACAGGCATCGGCCGGCTTTTCGATCTGGACCATCCTGATGTTTCCGTGTCTGTTTGCGGCCGGCATGATCACCATCGACACGACCGACGGCATCCTGATGCTAGGCGCCTACGGCTGGGCCTTCGTCAAGCCCGTACGCAAGCTTTACTACAACCTGACGATCACGCTGATTTCCACGGTCGTCGCGCTGCTGATCGGCAGCATCGAGGCGCTCGGGCTGCTGGGCGACCAGTTGAGCCTGGCCGGTCCGTTCTGGCAAGCGATTGCTGGTCTCAACAATAATTTCGGCTTGCTAGGATATGGCATCGTCGCGGTGTTCGTGACCGGCTGGCTGGTGTCCGTTCTGCTTTACAAGTTGAAGGGATACGATCGCGAGACCGCCTCGGCCTGAGCGGGCGCCCACCATCCCCGACGATACCGTGGACGCTCCGTGACCTTGACGACCTGAACGCATGAACACAATGAAGCAGATCAAGATAGGCATGATTGTCTTTCCGGGCTTCCAGTTGCTGGATATCGCCGGGCCTAAGGACGCGTTCGCGGAAGTCAAGGTATTGAGCCAGGGTGAATGCCAATACGAAATGCTGACCGTGGGCACCACGCGCGGCAGCGTGCAATCGTCGAGCGGGCTGACGGTCGTGCCGGATCGTACGATCTTCGACCTGTGCCCGCACTTCGACACCGTGATCGTGCCCGGCGGCCTCGGCATATTCGACACCTTCGACGATCCGGCGCTCAGTGATTGGCTCAAGGAACAGTACAAACACGCCCGGCGCGTGTCCGCAATCTGCAACGGTCTGTTCGCGCTCGGCTCGGCCGGCCTGATCAACGACCGCGTGGTGACCACGCACTGGATGGATGTGCCGCGTCTGGCCGCGACGTTTCCGCGCGCCCGGATCGAGCCGGATCACGTGTATGTGAAAGACGGCAGCGTCTACACCACGGCAGGCGTGACCGCAGGGATCGATCTTTCGCTGGCGATGATCGAGGAAGACTTCGGCAGAAAAATGGCGCTGGACGTCGCCAAATATCTGATCGTGTATCTGCGAAGAGCAGGTGGCCAATCACAGTTCAGTCCGCTGCTCGAAACCCAGGCCGCGCCTGATTCGCAAATCGTGGTGATCCAGCAATACATGCTCGACAATCTTGCTGTCGAGCAGACGTTGGCGTCGCTCGCCGCGCGCGCTCATATGAGCGAGCGCAACTTGACCCGGCTGTTCATGAAGGAATGCGGCCTCAGTCCGGCATTGTTCCTGAACAACGCGCGTATCGACGCCGCAAGGCGCTATCTGGAGAGCACCGACCTTCCGTTGCGCGACATCGCCCGACGGTGTGGATTCGATGGTGCGGAGGGACTGCGACGCACTTTCCAAAGGCGGCTGCAGATCAATCCCGCTGACTATCGGAGTCGCTTCCGTTCAGCGGGTTCGCACGATCGTACAAAGAACGTTGCCGCCGAGGGGCGGTAGGCTTGGGTGGGCTACGCACTCCACCTGAGGCCGATGCCGATCGCCGCCTGAGTACGGCCCACTGCACGCAAACGCCGACAGGCGTCGAAACCGCGGCAGGTCAATGGCCGCTTCCTTGCCTGAAAGTCCCCCTGAACGTCCACACCGAATCTTCCCCGCGCCGCGGAGAGACGCAATCTGCACGATTGTGGAAACACCGCTCGCCGCCGCGTATAGCCAACTGGAACTGCACGCCACCGCTGATGCATTGACCGATGCTCTGCTCACTGCGGACGGATTGGTGCTGCGGCGTCACCGAAAGAGGCATAGTTTTCTGGCGGCACACTCTCAGCATCACCCGGGCACGCGCGCATTCGGCCGGCACTTTGGATTACAATAATAATCTTAAACAGTCCCGGCACAGATTGGCATCGGGCTTCATCTGATGAAATATGGCGAGTTTCATCGCATCTGTACGCGAGGATTGAGGTTATGTTCGAACGTTTAAAGTCTGACGTTTCTTGTTTTCGCAGGTGCGGCCGAAGCTGTCTTGTCGACGGAATATTCAAGGAGCGACGTTGGAGGCAACATGGCAATCGCGTATGAACTGCTCGGCGCGCCGACGGGAAACTGCCAGCGTGTCGCCGTGGCGCTGGAAGAGGCGGAAATACCTTACAAGGCCACCTTCGTTGATTTGTGGTCCGGCAGGCACCGCACCCGGGAACATCTCCGTTTGAATCCAGCCGGCAAGGTTCCCGTGCTCATAGAGCGCGACGACGCGGGCAACACCCGCGTGATATCCCAGTCGAACGCCATCCTGCTGCACGTTGCGCGGAAGGGGGCTGTACCGTTGCTGCCCAATCCGAATGAGCATTCGCATGCGATCGCACTCGAACGCTTCATGTATTTTGTCACCGATGTGATTGGGCCGAACTATGCGGGGCATGTCCTGAATGCGTGGCAGCAACCGCGTCAGGCGTCGTTGTTTCAACAAATGAGTCTGGAAGCATTTGAATTGGCCGAGTTTTACCTGGCAGACTCCCCATATCTCGCCGGTGAGCACTATTCCCTGGCTGATATTTGCGCTGCCACCGTTATCGCTCCAAGCGCCGGTGAGGTCGACTGGGAAAGGCTGGGCAACTTGAAGACCTGGTTTGACAGGGTGACGGCCCGGCCTGGATTTGTCAGGGGCATGCAGGCGTTTAGACGGGGCGCGTAGGCCCCAACGCTCTGAATCCGGGAGCCGTTCGTCGAGATTGAATCCGCTCGATATTAATCATTTTCGTCAGCAATCGATTTCCAGCTGCGATACCCGGCCAACCAAAGCGCTTCCAACCTCCCCTCTTTTCTTTACATACAAACAAGATTACGATAATGCTTTAGATTTCACCGCCTTCTCAACCGAGCGAAGAACCATGGGACACTCTCAAGCAGACAAGCTTGCAACGCATGAGCGTATTGTCAACGTTGCAGCCCAACGTTTCAGAGAGCTGGGGCTTGAGGGCATCAGCGTAGCTGACCTGATGACGGAGGCCGGCCTAACCGTTGGCGGCTTCTACAAGCATTTCGGCTCGCGCGACGAATTGGTCGTCGAAGCTCTAGCAGCTGCCCTGGTTGATTGGGATATCTGGGAGTCGACGGTTAAGACGAGCTTGCGCAAAGCAATTCGTTCATATCTCTCGGATGCCCATCGCGATAACGTCGCGACAAGTTGCGCCTTTGCAGCACTTGTGAACGATGTTAGTAGAAGCAGCGATGCGGCGCGAGACACGTTCGCTGGGCACCTTCAACGCATTTTTGATGCAACGGAAAAGGCGTTGCCGTCGGCCACGTCGGAAAACCGACGGAACAAATCAATCCTGCTGTTCAGCGCTTGCGTGGGCGCGCTTGCCTTGTCACGCTCGGTAGCAGATCCCAAGTTTTCCCAACAGATACTGGACAGTGTCGCCGACGAACTCGTCACGCTGTTTGCCCCCAGAAAAAGCCGCTCCCAAGGGTAGTGGCCAAGCCGGCGCAACAACATAACCTGCAGCCAACTGGGGGCCGACAGCGCCGAGACCCGCAGCGACGTCTTCAACATCGGCGATGACCTCGTCATGCCTCGACAACTCGACGGCGCCGTTCAGTGATTCCGTGTTGGGCACAAGGCCGATTTGCACGAATGTGCCTGAAATTTCGAGTTGTTTCGTGTCGCCCGACTGCACGTCCTTGTATGTAATTCCGTTAACCTTCTTGCCGTCACCCACCACTTCCATAATCTGAGCTTGCGTGATCACCAGCACATTCGCCAGGCTATGCAGCTTGCGTTGCAGTACCGCGTCACCGGGTTGAGCCGCAATGTATTGAGCAGATCGCACTTTGTGCTGAACTCACTATGCGTTTGTGCTAAACGGTTTGATCTTTCTATTAATGATAGACGTTCGGATTTCTTTCGGGACAATCGATGCGTATCGGAGCCCCAAACTCTGCCGGTCTCGCCTTCGATCCAAACTTATCGTCAGGCTTCGAAAAAAGCCGGCCCTTCAGGTCCACCGTTCGCCTGTTACGTCGCTTAGTGCACTGTTCTCGACGTCGCTGCAGGCTCGAGAAAGTGCTCGGTCGCTGAACGTAAGATCGCCTCGCGCGCGTCGATCGATTTGAGGGTGTGAGCACGTGAACGAGACCGTTTTAAAGGGTACATCTCCTCCAGCTTATCGACATCGAAAAGAGTAATTCCCAATATGGCAGGAAAATACCCGTCGACAATTGTCAGGCAATCCACGTCTTTCCACAGGCTTTGAAGTAATAAATCGGACAGTACGTCGACATCGCTTCCTGACGCTTCGTGCGCAATATTGCCCATCGACTGCGTTAAAAAAAATCGTGCAGAATGCGGGGCAGTCAATACCGCACTCGCTGAGCGCAGCAGCGCTTCACCGAACACCCGATCCTCCGATTCGGCAAGGCGCTTTTCCAGCCACCCATGAACCAGGCGAGCATAGTCAGGATGCTTGCGTGCAATAGCAGTCATGCCCAAAACAGCGTCGAAAGAACTGAGCGGTGTCCTCGAAGTTTCCAGAATGTCCAGATACCGCTCCAAAACGGGCGGCCCAAATGCCGAAGCCGCAATGGCGCCCTGGATCGCCGGCACGAAAGACCGCTCGCGGCACAGTCTAAGCGAAGGCGTCCATGAATACCAAGGCAGATCAAACGCCATGTCCTGGAGCCAGGTTCTATCCTTGCTGCTACACACGAGCATCATCAAGGCGCCGATCGCGTCTATCGTTCGCACGTAAAATTGCACCGAATGTTCTTGCGCGATATCCCGCTGCTTCACGCTCTTCTTCAGGCCAGCTCGATCCGCTTCGAGGCGCATCGACGCCAGCGTGATCCACCGATATGCGAGCGGCGCATAAAAATCTATCCAACGTGAAAGCTGACTGAAGGTAGATCGAGTTAGGCTGCCTGGCTCGCCCGTGACGTTGTGTATCCATTCTTGCGCAGTTTCGCGAGCACCTATCTCCCGGATTGCCTCGGCGATCGGGTCGATCTCACCTCTACTCAAGATTGATAGCGGTCGACACGGAGGCGCCAGTTCTTCCGGGTACAGGAGCGAGGTTTCTGCTACTCCCTTTTCATCAAGGAAGACGACCGGTCCCCGTGGATCGATCGCAATCACCCGAACCATCGCGCCATCCTCCCGGAGCACAAGCTCCGAGAACTGCATTGCCAAATCAGGTGACCTTTCCAACCCGATAGCCACTGACAGACGCTCCACCATCGAACCCACGATATCCTGCATTTCCCGCGAGTATTCCGCAATTCCTAATTTTGATCCTTCGATCATGCCTGGCGCCCCCCCGGCGATCACCGGCAAGCACCCGGATGATGCCGCCTCTATTCTGGCTCACAATCATACTCCTCTTATCAAAGAGACGACGGATGCGTAGTGCACGTTTTTAACCTGCAACCGGTCCTCGTCGATCCCTGGCGCAGAAGACCTTTAGACGCAAATCGGGCGGGCGTACCGCTCGAGCCGTCCCTCTTCCGTGCGGCAATCGCCACGACCTATGGTTTGGTCGACCGGGCCACAGGGCACAATCGAGATTCAGTTTTTCTGCGTTTCTAACTGCCTTATGCCGCCGGAACGAGATTGACATTTGCCGCGTCGGAACGCGGAGCAATGCGTCGTTTTTTAAAGCGCATCCTCTGATCAACGAAACGCACCCGAGAGCAAACGTGGATGTACCTTAGCTCTGGAAAAATTGGCGTCGTGGGTGACGAGCTTCCGAGAATTTCCTATAATCCTCAATTGAACTTGTCGGCTGCGAACTATTGCTGACGAACCGATCAGGTAATGCTTCGTAGCGCGAAATTCAAGGTGCTACGAGGTTGATGATGGTGAGAACCATGGACCGGCTACAAGCAATGCACGTATTCACACGCATCGTCGAGATGAACAGCTTTTCTCGCGCTGCCGACTCTCTAGACCTCCCTCCTGCGACCGTAAGCACGATTATCAAGAATCTGGAGTCGCATCTTCACGTTCGGCTCATGCAGCGGACAACAAGACGGCTCAACCTGACGCCGGAGGGCGCCCAGTATTACGAGCGTTGCGTACGAATTCTCGCCGAGGTCGAGGAAACTGAGGGAGCACTGGCCAATACTGGAAACGGACCACGCGGGAAGCTAAGAGTCGAAATGCCGCCATCGATCGGGCATCTCATCGTGATGCCCGAGATTTCTTCCTTCAAGAAGATGTATCCGGATATTTACCTCACGGTTGGCTTCGGCGATCGCCGCGTAGATCTGATACAAGAGGGTGTTGACTGCGCCATCCGCGTCGGCCCCCTGGAAGATTCGACCCTGGTAGCCCGACGCCTTGGAAATCTTCAGACTGTCACGGCGGCTAGCCCCGAATACATCGCTGAATTCGGAGAGCCAAAGTGCATCGATGACCTGCAACACCACACCGCGGTGCACTACTTTTCCAGCAGAACCGGCCGAGTTCTGGATTTTTGCTTCGAATACAACGACAAAACGACCGACGTCAACGTGAACGGAAGCTTGGCGGTCAACGACGCGGAAGCCTATGTCAGTTGCGGTGTCGACGGAGTCGGATTGATTCAACCGCCCAGGTTTATGATTCAGAACCACCTGGATTCAGGAAGATTAATCGAGGTGTTACCAAATTCCAGACCGCGGACGATGCCTGTTTCTGCGGTCTATCCGCACAATCGTCATCTCGCTGCGAAAGTTCGGGTCTTCGTAGAATGGATTGCGACGTTGTTTGATACCAGCCACCTGATGTCGTTGGAGCCGAAAGAATCAGGAAATGCGTACAGGAGCAACGCTTCATCAAATCCCAGTCACGATCGCACTCGCGCCGAAGCTCACGAAATCATCTTATGACAAAACAATGAGGAAGCATTCGACAAGATCTCACACAAATGCGTCGTCTCATCGCGCCAAGCCGCTGTTCGGCTCAGGCAACGCAGGATCACCCAGTCATTTCCATGTTTCCGCAACACATTTCATGCCGTGAAGGACTTCGGACAACGAGTCCCATTCATCGGGCCAGTCGCGGATTTATACGCGTCGGGGTTGTGTGATCCTCCAATCCTGTCAAATCCTTGACGCGGGCACGGCCTTAGGCCGTGCTTTTTTTGCAAATCATGCGGCACGGATCGCATCGGGCTTTCATAGCTCATGGCTCTTCACTGCACAGGCCTTCGCGACATGAAGTTCCAGTTTTTTCCAGGCGGTCAATGATGAATTCTCGATTTGAAGTGGGAACAGGTCGTCGACGAGCTAACGCCCAATCGACGAACCGCCATCTTTAGATCGAAAATCACCCCCGATCGCAGAGAGGGAAAAGTCGATTCCGGCCGTAACACAGAAGCCGCGGAAAATCGTCCGCCTTCCACGTGAATCCGGGCTAGTTCGGTACTTGCCCGTTTAGCAACAATCCCACGCCGAACCGCGAATCACGCTGCAAAAATTTCCCGGCCGGAACGACGGATCTTTATCCACGATAACGTCGGCTTTGACGTTCCCAAAAGTCGTCTCGGGCTTATGTTTGATTCCGTCGTAGAAAGCCTGGATGATGTCTTCCTTGAAATTTCCGCCACGCGGATGCTCACGCACTACCTGCTCCCGCTCGGCATCGCTGTACTGCGAATATGTCAATCCAAGCACGTCCATTTCCACACCGGCAGTCACGAGAGCAACGACCGGGTGCATGTGTTGAGGAATGCCCGGCGTGGTATGCAATGCAATCGCTGTCCATACAGTGTCGATGTCTTGCTGCGATATGCCATGTGTCTTCAGGAAATCGCGCGCGGCATTCGCCCCATCCACTTCGAATCGCTCGTCCCGGCTGCTGTGTTTGTGCGTCAGACCCATGTCATGGAACATGCAGCCGCAGTACAACAACTCCGGGTCGAACTTCAGGCCCTGCTGTTTTCCGGCCAATGCACCGAAGTAGTAGACGCGACTGGAATGGTGGAACAACAAAGGCGAAGCAGTGTCCCTTACCAGCTCGGTTATTTCGCGCGCTATCTTGCTGTCGGGAATTGAAATTCCGTCAACGTTGAAACTCATGGGTGATCTCCTGATAAGTGAACTGGCGTTGGTTGCGGCTGAAGCTCGAACCCCTGCGCCGTCCGCGCGTGGGTTCGAGCAAGCGGATAAGAGAGTGAACTCATCTCCCCACCGGCGTGGGAAGAAGCTTGAGATCCGACTATCAGCTATTCGGATCCGCTTAAAGCTCCGGCTCGGAACGGACGGCCGTTGTACCTGGTGCGTTGAGCGACTCCAGTGCCAGACGAACTCCCACCCCGTACGCAGCATCAGCTCGGGTGCAATGCTCGATATGCAACTCACGGATTGGCGTCGATACGCCGTGCATGGCCCGAGCCGTGTTCTCAAACAGAACCGTCTGTTGCTCGCGTGACATTAGACGGAACAGATCGCCCGGCTGCGAAAAGTAATCATCGTCGACCCTGTGATTCCAATGGTCGGCAGCACCCTCGATAGACAAAGGTGGCTCGCTAAAGTCAGGCTGGTCGAGCCATGCTCCCCGAGTGTTCGGGTTATACGAGGTGGTGCCGCCTTTGTTCCCGTCAACTCTCAAAACACCATCACGGTGGTAGCTGTTGTAGTGCGTCGCGGCACGCGGCGAGTTGACCGGGATCTGATGATGATTGACGGTGAGACGGTAGCGCTGCGCATCGCCATACGAGAACAGACGGCCTTGCAGCATCTTGTCGGGAGAGAAGCTGATGCCCGGGACAACGTTCGCCGGATTGAACGCCGCCTGCTCTACGTCTGCAAACCAGTTTTCAGCGTTCACGTTTAGCTCGAACTCTCCGACCTCTATCAGCGGGTAGTCCTTCTTTGACCAGACCTTCGTCAGATCGAAAGGATTCACCTTGCAATTCGCTGCTTCGTGTTCGGGCATGATCTGGAAGTACATCTTCCAACGCGGAAATTCCTTGCGTTCGATCGCCTCATACAGATCGCGATGATGTGTTTCGCGGTCGGAGCCGACTACTTCGACCGCCTCTGCGTCCGTCATATTTTCCACCCCCTGCTGGGTACGCATATGAAACTTGACCCAGAAGCGCTCGTTACTGGAATTGATCAGGCTAAACGTGTGGCTACCGTAACCGTGCATATGACGATACGTACGCGGAATCCCACGATCGCTCATCACGATGGTGACCTGATGGAATGACTCTGGAAGCTGCGTCCAAAAGTCCCAATTCCCCTCGGCACTGCGCAGACCCGTTCGCGGATCACGCTTAACCGCGTGGTTGAGGTCCGGAAATTTGAGCGGATCACGCAGGAAGAACACCGGGGTGTTATTCCCTACCAGATCCCAGTTCCCTTCCTCGGTATAAAACTTGAGGGCGAAGCCACGAATATCACGCTCGGCATCAGCGGCGCCACGTTCGCCCGCAACCGTCGAGAACCGGGCGAACATCTCGGTGCTCTTCCCAACCTCGGAGAAGATCTTTGCACGCGTATATTTTGTAACGTCGTGAGTCACGGTAAATTTTCCGAACGCACCCGAACCTTTCGCATGCATACGCCGTTCAGGTATCACTTCACGATCGAAGTGTGCGAGTTTCTCGAGAAACCAGACATCCTGAAGCAGAGCCGGTCCACGAGGCCCCGCGGTCATCGTGTTTTGATTGTCCGGCACCGGTGCGCCGAACGCAGTCGTCAGCTTGCTCATCAACATTCTCCTAGGGTTCAAGTTGGCGTGAACTATCGTTTCTCTGGGGGGATACGCTCATGGAACTACTTGATATGAGGGACGGGAAAGGTGATCGCGGAACCGCCGCCGTGCCTCAAAAAATCTCACGGGCACGCCGGAACACACATCGAACGGCCTTCAAACCGATCGCGAGGACCGAACGACTACGGCGCTATTGCATAGTCCAATCTTGCCGCAAATGGATGGTGGATGACATAGCAGGACGGCCCATGTTCCGGGACACCAAAAAATCCGTTCCGCGTAGAGATATTGGTCTTCGTGGGGAACGGATAACGTGATCACATCCGCTCGCGCGAGCTGCATGAGTATGAAAGATGGAGATCTGTCGGCACGGACAGCTCGGCGATCGGATGTCGGACCTCACAGTCGTGTGAAAGTAAAGACCACAGCGCTGCTCTCGAACTGACGACGTCAGCGCTCCGCCCTACGACGGATGGACACTGACATATGCACTTGTCGATGTCGGGACGCTCTGAACGCGAGACTGTCGCGTTCGGGCATTGGCTATCGAACGATGGAACCTAAATGGATTGGATGTTATGAAACTTACTGAAAACACAATCTTCATTACCGGCGCAACGTCTGGAATCGGTCGCGCGCTCGCCGAAGCTTTGCACCGCAAGGGCAATAAAGTCATCATTAGCGGACGCCGAAAAGCCCTGCTGGATGAAGTTGCTGCGGCAAACCCCGGGATCGACACCGTTCAGATGGACGTCACAGACCCCGCTCAAATCGCCGACGTGGCGAAAGACCTGATCAAAAAGTTTCCGTCCCTCAACGTCGTTATCAACAACGCCGGGATCATGCCGCTGGACGATGTAACGGGACCGCTAAACGACGCCGAGTCGATTCACCTGATCAACACAAACCTGCTTGGACCGGCTCGCATAAGCGGCGCGTTTGTCGAACACCTGAAGAAGCAGCCCGAGGCTTACATCATCAACACCAGTTCGGCGTTGGCCTACATTCCGTTCTCCGTTGCGGCACTGTATTCAGCAACAAAGGCGGCGATTCATTCTTACTCGCTTTCCCAGCGTTTTGCATTGCGTGACACGTCGGTACGGGTACTTGAGATCGCACCACCATGGGTTGATACGGATCTGGTCTTCAAGAGCGGAGACCCACGTGCAATGCCGCTTGAGGTGTTCATCGAAGAAACGATGGCGCTGCTGGAAGATGCGACTACTGAAGTCACGGTAGGCACTGGCAAGCAACTCAGAGATGCCGCTGGTCCCAACGAACATGGCTTTGTGAATCATCTGAACCAGATGATTGCCGATAGTCCTTTGCCGACCGCCTGACGCACGCCGGAAGAAACATCGGCAGGCGAACAGCTGCAACAACCTGCTCTGTCGCCTGCTTCACCTGAAATGCGTCTGTCGCCTTTCGTGTTCCACGTTGTTTGCGCCGCACTTTGATTTCGCGTGCGCTCACGCTCAATGAGACCGGGGCCGCACGAACAGCATTCGTGCGGCCCCGGCGTTCATGCTCCCGCCAGATCAGGCATGGCTACCGTCCGGCAGCGCCGGCGGCGGTTCCTGCGGATGCGGCTCGATCACATGCGTGCCCGCCGGCGGTTCATCGTTCGGCGGCTTCACTTTGAACCAGATCGCGTAGAGAGCAGGCAGGAACACCAGTGTGAGCACCGTGCCCACCGCTGTCCCGCCGATCAGCGTGTACGCCATCGACCCCCAGAACACCGACGTGGTCAGCGGGATGAACGCCAGCACCGCCGCCATCGCCGTCAGCAACACCGGCCGTGCACGCTGCACCGTCGCCTCCACCACTGCGTGATACGGGTCCATCTTCTCGTCGTGCACGTTGTTGCGGATCTGCTCGATCAGGATCAGCGTGTTGCGCATCAGGATCCCCGCCAGACCAATCAGGCCCAGAATCGCGTTGAAGCCGAACGGCTGGTGGAACAGCAGCAGCGTCGCCACGGTCCCGATGATGCCCAGCGGACCGGTCAGGAACACCATCGCCATCGTCGGGAACGAGCGAGTCTGCACGATCAGCACCAGCAGGATCAGCATCAGCATCACCGGGAAAATCGGCGCGAGCGCCGCATTCGCCTTGCCCGCCTCCTCGATGTTGCCGCCCATCTCGATCTTGTAGCCCGGCGGCAGTCCCGCGATGATCGGACCGAGTTGCTTCTCCACTTCCATCGACACCTGCGGCGGCTGCATCGTCTCATCGATGTCGCCACGCACCGTAATCGTCGACAGTCGATCACGGCGATGCAGGATCGGCTCCTCCGGACGCATTTCGATGTGACCGATCTGACTAATCGGCACCACCCGCCCATCGTGATTCACCAGGTTCATACCCGACATCTTCGACGGGTCCAGACGCGTGTCGCCGCCGCTACGTGCAACAAGCTCCACCGTCCGGATGTCCTCGCGCACCTGCGTGACCGGAATACCCGTGAGCAGAAACTGGATCTGCTGCGAGGCATCCTCCGAACTCAGCCCAATCTGTCGCAGCCGGTCCTGGTCGAGCACGAAGTGCAGCGTCGGCACCCGTTCCGCCCAGTCCTGGTTCACCTGGCGCATGTGCTTGTTCGCCTGCATCACCGCGAACACCCGTTGTGCGATCGCCCGAACTTGCGTCTGGTCCGGGCCCATCACGCGAAACTCTACCGGGAAGCGCGTATAGGGGCCAAACACCAGTTGCGTCACCCGCACCCGGGCCTCCGGCGCCAGACCATCGGCCACCGCCTGACGCATGCGCAGCTTCAGTTGCTCTCGCGTTTTGGCATCGGGCGTGAGCACGATGATCTTCGCGAACGACGGGTCCGGAAGCTCCGGGTTGTACGCGAGGAAGAAGCGTGGCGCGCCCTGTCCGATGTAGCTGGTGACGACTTTCGCCTCCGGCTGCTTCTTGAGCCACTGTTCAACCTCGACCGTTGCCTTGCGCGTCGCCTCGATGCTCGTACCTTCGGGCATCTGCACTTCGACCAGCACTTCGGGACGGTCCGACTCCGGGAAGAACTGCTGCTTCACCGCACCCATGCCCAGGATAGCCAGTACGAACAGCACCACCACCGTACCCGCCACCCAGAACTTGTGGTCCACACCGGCGCGGACCAGTCGCCGCATGCGCTCGTACATCGGCGTGTGATAGATCGAGTCGTAACCGTGCGCGAGCGGCTTGATATCCGGCAGCAGCTTCACCCCCAGATAGGGCGTGAAGGTCTGCGCACCGAGCCACGACGTGAGCAGCGCGAACGCCACGATCCAGAAGATGTTGCCCGCGTACTCACCGGCGGTGGAGCGCGCGAAGCCCACCGGCGTGAAGCCGATCACGATGGTCAGCGTGCCGGCGAGCATCGCGGGCGCCACGTGGTTCCATGAGTAGGTCGCCGCCCGTATCCGGTCGTAACCCTCCTCCATCTTCACCACCATCATCTCGATGGTGATGATGGCGTCGTCCACCAGCAACCCCAGCGCAATGATCAGCGCCCCGAGCGTAATCCGGTCGAAGATGCGCCCCGTCACACTCATGATCACGAACACCACGGCGAGCGTAAGCGGCACGGCTGCGGCCACCACGATCCCCACGCGCCAGCCCAGACTCACGATGCTCACGAGCATCACCACGCCCAGCGCGACGAAGAACTTCAGCATGAACTCGTCGACCGCATCCGCGATGTTCACGGCCTGGTCGGTGATCTTGCTGAACTTGTAGCCGACCGGCAGCGACGCCGAGATCTTCGTCTGCTCCTGCTGCAGCGACTTACCCAGTTCAAGACCGTTCCAGCCATCCTGCATCACCACGCCCAGCGCGAGCGACGGTACGCCGTTGTGACGGATCAGGAACGTCGCCGGATCCTCGTAGCCGCGCGAAACCTCCGCGATGTCCGAGAGTTTGAGCGTGCGTCCCTTTGCGACGATCGGCGTATCGCGGATCTTCTGCAGGTCGTTGAGTGCGCCGTCGAGACGCGCGTACACCTGCGGACCGTTGGTGTCGATCGACCCAGCCGGGGTCACCGCGTTCTCCTTCTGCAGCGCGGCGAACACATCCGCCGGATTCACCCCCAGGTTGGCCAGGCGCGCATACGAGAAATTCACGAAGATACGCTCGGGACGCTCGCCCAGAATCGTCACCTTCTTGACGCCCGGCACCTTCAGCATGTCCTGGCGGATGTTCTCGGCTTCGCGCGTCAGCAGTCGCGGCGGCAGGCCCGGCGCTTCGAGCGCGTACAGCGCGAAGGTCACGTCGGAGTATTCGTCGTTCACGAAGGGGCCCAGCACGCCCTGCGGCAGCTTCGCGCTCTCGTCGTGGAGCTTCTTGCGCGCCTGGTAGAACTGCTCCGGCACGTCCTTGGGCGGCGTCGTGTCCTTCAGCGTGAGTTGCATCAGCGCGAGGCCCGGCCGCGTGATCGTTTCGACCCGGTCGTACCAGTCCAGCTCCTGCATGCGTTTCTCGAGCGGCTCGGCCACCAGGTCCTGCATCTCCTGCGCAGTCGCACCCGGCCACACTGCCGTCACCGTCAGCACCTTCACCGTGAACGCCGGGTCCTCGGCCCGTCCGAGCTTCAGGAACGTCAGCACCCCGGTCAGAACCAGCGCAATGATCAGGAATAGCGTGACGGCCCGCTCCCGCACCGCTACCGCGGAGAGATTAAAGCCGCTCATTTTGTGTCCCCTTGCGCGCCGGGACTGCCGCTTACGTCAGCACTTCCTTCCGTCCACTGTTGCGTAGCAACCCGGACCTGCTCGCCATCGGTCAACTGATGGGCGCCGAGAGCCACGACCTTCTGGCCAGCAGAAAGACCCGAAGCCACCGTGGCGGTCTCGGAACCGGCAGAGCGAACCTGGACGGGGCGATATGTCAAATGCCCATCGCTTCCGATCAACCATACGCCCGGGCCTTTTCCGCGGTCCAGAATTGCGCCTAACGGGACAACCATTTCGTTCGCGTTGTCAGCTCGCTGCAAGCTAACGGTTACTGTCGCGCCGAAGGGCGCGTCCGCGGCAGCTCCGCTGAGGACATAGCGAGCGGCATAAGTTCGCGTGAGCGGGTCGGCCGCGTGAGACAACTCTCGCAGCTTCGCGGGGAAGCCCCCCGTGCCGTCGCCGCCGTACAGCGACGCCGTCGCGCCAGAACCGAGCTCCGGACGGACCATTTCAGGCAACGTAACAAGCGCCTCGCGCGGACCGTCCTGAGCCAGTACGAGCACCGTCTGGCCTGCGTTGACGACCTGCCCTGCATCCGCGTTCCGGCTAAGCACGACGCCGTCGACGTCAGCCCTGAGGATCGCGTACTCGTCTGCATTACGAGCAAGCCCGGACTGCGCCTGCGCCGCCGCGAGTTGCGCCTTTGCGCTGCGTGCCGCTTCAACTGCCAGATCGTAGTCCTGCGCAGAGACCGCACCCTGCTGCACCAGACCTTGCAGTCGCGCGAGATCGGCGTCGGCCTTGGCTGAGCGTGCATGCGCCGCGTCGACTGCGCCCTGCTGGGCGGTAACTCCCAGTACGAGATCGTTCGGGTCGAGCCGCATCAATGGATCGCCTCGATGCACGTGCTGACCGACGTCGACATAACGACGGATGATCTTGCCACCGACCCGAAATCCAAGGTCGCTCTCCACCCTGGCGGCAATGACACCGGTAAAGCTACGATCGGAAGTTCCCGCAGGCCTCACCGTAAAAGACTCTACGAGCGGCGGCCCGGTACGCGGATCGGCGGGGTGCGACTGGCTGCAGCCTGCAAGTACCCCGACAACGCCAAGTGTCGCAGCCCGGCGCAAAACGTACATGTGCATGATGGCGCTCCATCCAAGAATGAGATAAAGCGACATTTTGTTGTCGAGTTACGCATGTGTCAACTCGTAACTTGAAAACTTAAGGGGCAAGACTGCGTAAAATGAGACTCGCCACGGCAGCCAGCGCGGTCTCCAGCTGCTCACGCGAGCGATACTGCAAGGCGACCGGGTGCGAAAACAGTCGAAGCCCCTCGGCAATACCTGCCGCGACCTCATCGAGCGGCGTCTTTCGCTCGAACTCTCCGGACTCTCGCCCCGCTTGCACCAACTCCCGCGCCATGGTTTGAAGCGCGACTTCGTGAGCGGTCGCGGCACTCCAGGATTCTTCCATTGCGGAGATCACCAATTCGTGCAATCGCGTGCCGTCGAAAAAAATCGCAAGACTTCGCTCCAACGCAAGCTGCATGAACCGGCGCAGCCGGTGGGTCGCGGCGCCTGGCCCGTCGACGACCTGCCGCAACTCGGCGTCCATCTGACCGAGCACCGTCGCAGACACCGCTTCCCCAATGGCCTGCTTCGACCTGAAAAACCGATAGAGGTACGTGCTGGATACGCCGATAGCCTTGCCGAGATCCGCCACGGAGGTTTTGCGGTAACCGTACAGACGAAAATGCTCGTCCGCCGCCGCAATGATCTGGTGGCGCCGTTCATGGTCCGCGCTGCCGCGCTGCCCCGAGGTCGGCGACTCGGGCGGCCGGTTGGGTGATTTGTTCATGCAACGGATTATGACGTCAATCAGACATTGACAGGAAGTTACTATTTGTTGAACATGTAACTTTCCTGTTCGGTGTTAACTTGCCATGCGTGCCACAATCAAAATGAGTGCCAGTTCAGCCAGTGCGCTGTTCGCCGCGGCCGTCCTGCTGGCAGGATGTGCGGTGGGCCCCGACTATCACAACCCGTCGGTGTCCTTGCCAGCGACCTTCGCTCACGCCCCCGAA
Source organism: Burkholderia sp. 9120 (assembly GCF_000745015.1). Classification (NCBI taxonomy): domain Bacteria; kingdom Pseudomonadati; phylum Pseudomonadota; class Betaproteobacteria; order Burkholderiales; family Burkholderiaceae; genus Burkholderia; species Burkholderia sp. 9120. The sequence continues at coordinate 4,955,228 of NZ_JQNA01000002.1, forward strand.
GTCGCAAGCCGTGCCACGGCCCAGCCCGGCCCTTCGCTCTCCACCTGGTGGCAGGGCTTCGCCGATCCCGAAATGAACCGCGTCATCGATATCGCGCTCGCCCAGAACCTCGATCTCGCCCAGGCCATGGCCCGCGTCAGCGAAGTCCGCGCCGGCCTCGAGAGCGCACGCTCCGCGCTACTGCCCTCCGCCGAGTTCGACGCCCAGGCCGCTCGCGCCCATCTCTCGCTCGAAGACCCCAACGTCGCCGCCCAGGCCGCCTCGCTGCCCGGGTACAACCGCAACTCCTACGACTACAGCGTCACCGCCGGCGCCACCTGGGAGATCGATCTCGCCGGCGGCCTGCGACGCAGCGCAGAAGCCGCACGCGCCGACTACGAGGGAAGCCAGGCGGCCATGGTCGCCGCCCGCCTCGAAGTCATCTCCTCCGCCGCCGATACCTACGTGCTCACGCGCACGCTGCAGGCGCGGCTGCAACTCGCCCAGCAGGAAACCGCCACCCAGCAGGACCGGGTCCGCCTGGTCGGGCTGCTCGCCGCGCGTGGTCTCGCGCCCGACTTCCAGCTACAACAGGCAAAAGGCGCACTCGCCGCCGTGTCGGCCTCCGTGCCCGCGCTGCAGGCCGGCCTCGTCTCCGCCCGCAATGCACTCGACGTCCTGATGGGCCGCAATCCCGGTACGCCCGACCCCGCGCTTGATTCGGCCGCACCGATTCCCGGCGCGCCCGCAATCAATACCGCCACCGGGCCGGCCGAACTGCTGCGCCGCCGCCCCGACATCGTCGTCGCGGAGCGTCGCCTCGCCGCATCCAACGCCCGTATTGGCGAAGCCCTGTCCGATTACTACCCGAAGTTCTCGCTGTCCGCTCTAGCCGGCTCGACCACTACCGTCGGCGGCCACCTGTTCGAGTCGCCCGCCAACGAGGCGCTCGGCGTGTTCGGCCTGCGCTGGCGCCTCTTTGACTTCGGTCGCGTGGACGCCGAGGTCAAGGCCGCGCGTGGGCGCAACGCGGAAGCGCTCGCCGCTTACCGCCAGAGCGTGCTGCAGGCCAGCGCCGACGTCGAGAACGCATTCTCCGCGCTCGCGAAGTACGACCAGCAGCAGCAGATCCTGAAAGACGGCGAGAACTCGCTCGCACAGGCACGTGCATCGACCTCGGCTGGCTACCGGAACGGCAGGAACAGCCAGCTCGACCTCGTGGAAGCCGATGCGCAGCTTCAGCGCATTCAGGAAGCGCGCATCCTCGCCCAGTCCGCAACCGCCCGCTCGGCGATCGCCTCGTTCAAGGCCCTCGGCGGCGGCTGGGATGCCGACCCCGCCACAGCACCGCAAACCGTCGTGAGCAACTAAATGTGCGGGGCGTCCGCAAAGCTTCAACGGACGCAAGGAAAGAAAGCGCTCTCGAAAGCCGGCGACGCTTTCGTCGACCGCGGCGATCGAGAAGCAGCACGGCCCCCTCTGTTTCCCGCATATCGGCGTGATCAGAGGGACGTGCATTCGATGATCAACCTCGCACCACGTCCGAAGGTCGCCGATTCATGCATACCCACCTTCTTGAACGAACGGGACGATCATGAACGATATGAAGACTGTCGTTTCGACCGAGCGGGTCCCGCCGGCATCTCGCCTGGATTTCTGGACGCGCCACGTGAGAAGTCATTTGACCGAACTGGAGTGCTCCACTCCTATCGACGGCGACTTCCTCGGTTCGATCGTGGCCTATCCCGCTGCCCCGGCGGGTTTAATCGAAATTGAAACGGCCACCCGATGGATTGCGCGGGCAAATCCAACTGCCACGTCAGCCAACAAAGAGCGGGCCTTCGTATGTATCCAGATCAAAGGGGTTGCCATTGTCGAGCAAGACAGCCGTCAAGGGATTCTGCGTGCTGGGGACATCACCCTGCTCGATGCATCGAAACCCTTCGTCGCGGACTTTTCACTCGAAATGGCCCAACTGGTGCTCCAGGTGCCCCGGACTCTCATCCGCAAGCAACTGGGCACGCTGGAGCGCTTCGTAGCAACGGTCGTGCCCTTCGAAAGCCCTTTGGGGAAAATGACAGGCGGATTCATTCGCGCATTAACTCAGAATTTCGAGCAGTTCCCCCCTGAGACCGCTCGACGCCTCAATGAACAGGCGCTCGATATGGTGGCCATGGCGTTCATGTCGGTATTTGATAGAAATCAGCCGGCAACGTCTTCTGTCAGCCGATCGATGCTTGCTTGTCGCGCACGGGCGTTTATCGAAACCAACCTCCGGGATTCCTCGCTCTCGCCGACGGACGTTGCTCAACATCTGGGCATTTCGACACGCTACCTAAGCAGCGTCTTTGCCGGCGACGGGCTATCTTTCGAGCGCTTCGTCCGGGAACGGAGACTGCACAAATGTGCAGGGGACCTGAAGGACCATGGCCAGGCGATGCGGCCGATCGGCGATATTGCGTACGCGTGGGGCTTTAATAATGTGACGCACTTCAGCCAATCTTTCAAAACAACCTTTGGAACGACACCCAGAGACTTTAGAAAACAGGCTGCGCCGCAACGTTCAGTCAATTCCTGACAACAAGGCCGGGGGCGAATTCGAATGACCCAACTCGCCCCGGCTTCGAAAACGGATAAGTGCGAAAATCGTGAAGAGCATAATCAACCTGCTTTCATTCGGGTCGGCGCTGCCCGGCGTTGCCTGAGTCTGCAAATGACAACGCTGCCAGACTATTTATCACCCGTTGCGCGTCAGTGCCGACTTCGCGAGAGAGGTCATTCATCGTGCTCTCCCAGAGTTGCATTGCGACCTCAAGTAAATCCCGACCTTGCGGGGTAAGCTCGACGCGTCGGAAGCGGCGATCGCGCTCCACATGCAATTCAAGCAGCGCGCGGCGCAGAAGAACGCCGATCTGAGCCGAGACGCGCGTCTGGTCGCAACCCAGGTTCTTAGCTAATTGCCCGACAGACAGGTCAGTCGTGCCCCGCAACTGCTCCAACACCGAGAACTGCACGGGGGTTAACCGCATCGGCTCGAGAGCGAGGGACAGGCGATGGTGCAGCGTCCGAAAGCCACGCTGGGCAAGCATAAATTTACTCGATATGTGCCCGGCATTGGCGAACTCCGCATTCTCTTCCGAGGGATCGTGTTCTTGCATGATAGATCTTCGAACTACATCGGTTAAACAGTCGTATGGAGCGAGGGGGAGCGACTCTACGTCTATCATCGTCGATGATCCATACGTCGTTGCACTCATTCGGAGTTGAAATGAAAGTTCGGAGGCCGCGAGTCGGCAACCATGTCACGCCACGCAGCGTGTAGACAGCGGGTATGAAGACGTAGAAACATCAAAATTGCAGCAGCGTTGCTTTACGCCTCCCGAGTCGGGGTGCAAGCCACCTCTGGAAAAACTCCGCCACCTCCGCAAGTACGTGGAAGTTCGACGCCACCGTCTCGTGTGAGGCATTCGGGCAATGAAAAATTTCCGTCGGCACGCCTGCGGCACTCAATTGGCTGGCGTATCTCTCACTTTCGGCATGAAGAAAATCGCTTTCCGGGGATCCGATAAACGCTGGAGGCAGTCCTTTCAGGCGCCTTGACTCAATCGGCGCCGCGTACAGATGCATCCCTACCACTGGATCAGGCAGATACGCTCGATACCCACGCGCACACTGGCGAGCGTTCAGATCCGAGGTCCGAGCGTCCCAATCTCCCGCAACCCGTGTCAAGCTCGGGTCAAGCAAAGGCGCGAGAAGCGCTTGAGCTGATATCTTGAATTCTGCTCGGTCGCGCACGACAGCGGCGAGACATGTTGCAAGGTTTCCGCCGGCATCGTGACCCGCCACTCCAATTCTCCCGGGATCTGCGCCCCAGGCTTTTGCGTTCCTAACCGCCCATTGCATGGCAATAAAAGTGTCCTCAAGGGCTGTTGGAAACGGAAACCGCGGCGCCAGTGAATATCCGACGGATACGACCCAAGCGGGTGTGATGCGCGAAATTTGCGTGGCCGCTTCTGCTGCGTCGTCCAGACATCCACTCGTAAAGCCGCCTCCGTGAAAGTAAAGCACGACAGGTAGCCCTTTCCCATCGTCGGGCCTGTAGCTCCGCATCGCGATGACCTGCGAGTGCCCCACCAGAGAAAGTTCTTCTGTCCTGATCGTCGAGTCGTTTCTCACGTACATGTCGGATTGGGCGCTGGCGCCCTTTTTCGTTTGCCAAGGACGTGATTTTGACGTCTGGCACCTTTCCGATAAATGCTTTTAATCCAGAACACAATTCGTCAGCGTGGAACAATAAATGTCCGCACCCGGTTCTCCAGGCTTCGCGACATTGTTCTTGCCGCCCCGCGACGTCACGCTGGACAGAGGCCAGCCTTCCATCAGCCCGGCGAGCGGCTCAACTTCTCAACAACACATTGGCGTACTCGCGCAAGCCCTCCACTGCGGAAGACGACGCCACCCGACTGACGAAGGCTGCGCTCAAATCGCAGACTGGTACGTTTGTACAACAGATCACGCTCATCGCTTTCAAGACCTAAGTCGCCCTTCGTCGCAACGCGGTCGAACACCGGCAACAAGATTTGTGGATTTGTTCTATACTCCACATCACGATCTTCCCATGCGAAGGTATGGGGTTGCAAGATTGAATGAGCGCGGAGCGATTTGTGGACCCGGGTGGCCGGGGCGTATCGCTTGTAACGCACGAAGGCTTGAGTATGGCGAATCCGCCAAGGCTAATTTAGCGAACCTTCACGCTGACCGCCGTTGAGACATGACATCGATCCAAGCCTCCTTGACGACTTATTGACGGCCTCTTTCTACCCGACAATTCGCACTTCTATCAACCCGAACGGAAAAAGTATGAACATCTCAACAAAAGCGCTGCTTGCCCTGCTTTTCGGCGTCGGGCCGTTACTCGCAAATGCGCACGACATCCCGAATACGGAACCCGCGGTGATTTCTCATAGCATTGACACCGGGCGCAAAACCACCGGAATAACTGAAGCGGGAAATTCTCCAGAAATGGCGGATGATCTAGCTCGGACGACTCGCTCCACAGAGTACCGTGGTGGCGCTGCGGGACGATCCACGGCAGGCTCCAGAGCAGTGTTCACGCCGACCTCATATTCGCCGCCGGTTTATATCATCCGTTGAACTGCTTCGCTGTTGAATAGATGAAGTATGCGGCGCCGCCCAAGGAAATCAGCTGACGAGAAGTTCCGAGTAGCTGCCGGTACGTGCACCGCGAATCGAGCACGAAATTTATCTTGCTGGATGTAAAGTTCCTTGGTTTCGTTCGCGAGTGCCACCGGCGCCGCCAAGGTTTCTTCCAACCTGTCATTCGGGAAGCGCCCAGAGAAACCTATGGCCGTTTCGCCTTCTCCGGCGCAAATGCAGCGACAAACACAAATGTTTTCACGTTGCGCAAGCCCTCTGTCAGCCCAGCCTCGCCCGAAGTCGGCCGAGCGAGTCGCGTTGACGACAAAACACACTCAAGGAGCCAGATGTGATCAAACAGATCCAGGTTTCACAGGTAACGATCTCGACAACCAGACCGTTCGATGACGTGATCCATGCCTTCGAGTCACAAGTGGGTTCGCTGGAAGAAACGGACTGGCAACAGGTCGTTTCCGACTCGTCTGATAAGGGCGCCTTTGAGCAACGGATCAACGAAAGTCTCGGGTCGAGTGGCTTCACACGATTTTTGACCGTCGACCACGGGAAATGGATGGCGCTGCAAGGACACCCATCCAGGTTTGTGATGTATACCATCGGCAATCCGTTCATCGCGATCACGATGCTACGGCATGATGTTGAAGCGGGACTCGATGTTCCCGTACGAATTGCAATCTACGAGCATCGCAGCGGTGACACAAGGTTCACCTACAACATTCCATCCAGCTTATTGAGTGGCATAAACAATCCCTCGTTGCACGAGGCCGCACTAAAGTTGGACTCCAAGCTCATGGCGCTCGCGGAATCAGTCACGGGATCTATCGCCTGATAGTTGCCCGATAGCGGGATCGCCGTCCGTCGATGGAATCTCGCACCGTCTAGCGGGGCATCTGCGTCTGGCCGAATGAGGTCAACGAATCCAATCGGTGGGTAGATGTCAATCAGGATCAAGCGCGCTGGCGTGTCCCGCAATGGGTTTCGTTCAAACTCGCATTGAGTTCTGCCTCCGCTGCCCTAGCCGCATCATTTGCCAAAGTCGCATCGCCGCTTACGAGTGCACAGCCATCGCTGTCATCCAGCAAAATCATCTATCGACGCGATAAATTCACTGAAATCGACTTCCGCGTCTGGCTGGGGATTCCATTGCCGGCTTTCTAAACCAACCGATCGCGTTGCAAGCGCACGAACTCAAGTAACCGCTCCTTGTGCCTCCTCGCAACAAGTCGGATCGGTCATTGCGAAACTTAATTTCCCCTGAAGCCTTGAGAAAAGCGCATCCGTGGAGATACCCCGGACGTCTCGCTGTCTATGCTGTTTTTAGACTTTAATCGCGAGCGGCCCTTCTCTTACCCTCGTCCCCAGGCGAGTCCGTCGCGCTGGAATTGGTATCGGCCGAGCAGCGAGTCGACAGGCAATTGTCTTAACTCAAACCGTTCTGTACAACGTCCGCACTTTCGCAACATTTCACGGAGACTTTCATGCGGCGTTCCGCGACGCTCACCGCCGCGAAGGTGGCAACGTTGAGCAATAACGCAATAATTCCAACGTTCACGTCACGAACTCCAGCCGGTAACTGCCGTAGCAGTGTGCTTAGATGAGCATTGGCAAACGTCATGAGCGCAACTGAGATGGTCCCAACACCAATTCCGGCAATCGCGCCCCTCGCCGTACCCGGGTTTCGTCGCAACAAGCTGGCGAACAATGAGGGTGCAAGCTGAGCAACAAAGTTATAGCCCATCAACAGCAGCGCCACGACAGTCTGGTTCCCCGAAAGCGCAAACACAGTACTAACGACAACGATAATCGGCACTAGCGCCTTTGCCAGACGACCTGAATGATCGTCCGCGAACCTGGGATAGGCAGTAGCCAGAACGTTTCTGGAAAGAAGGATGGCTGTTGTGAGTACCAACATTGACCCAGGAACAATTGCACAGAGCGCTCCCGTAGCGCCCAAAACTGCAATCATCCAGGAGGGCAATGCTTGCATCGACAGCGCAAACAAGCTCAGATCTGCTTTCGATCCTTTCAGTTCGGGCAGCACACCGACCGCGGTAAAGCCCACGAGAAATACCAGGGCGAGTAAAAGACTATAGATAGGAAGCAGGCAAGCATTGCGGCGCAATATCGCCACGCCACCCGATGTGAAGGTAGCGGCAAAAACATGAGGCCACATAAAAAATCCAAGCGCCGACAGAATAATAGTCGAGCTGAACCAGACGGCACTGAACCCGCTTGACGAAATCGCCAGAAAGCCCGGCCTACTGCTGTCTAACGAGGAAAACATGGCAGGAATGCTGCCGTAGAAGTGGATAGGAAGGAAGAGACCGAGAAAGACGACAAGGCACAGAATTAACACGTCCTTGACCGACGAGACCCATGCCGAGCCGTGCACGCCAGACAGCAGCACGTTCAACCCAATGGCGACGGCCCCCAGTAGCACCCCTACCGTCGGAGAGAGCGCACCGTATGAGGCCGTGCCGATAATTATCCCCATTCCTTTCAGTTGCAAGACGATATACGGAATGAGCGCGATGATTCCGACCACAGCCGCAAGCACACTTAAGGCTCGGTTGTCGTATTTTTTTCGCAAGAAATCCGGCAAGGAGACGAGTTGATGTTTCGTGCCGTATCGCCAGATAAGCGGCAAGAGCCAATAGGACAGCGTATATGCGATGCATTCATAGGCCAGGATGTAATACACGGCCCCGCCATGCCCATATGCGAACCCACTCGCGCCGAGCACGGTGAATGTGGTGAAACTTTCGCCAGCCATCAGCAGAAAAACGAACAGTGTGCCAAATCGCCGATTTCCGACGCTCCACTGTTCGAAGTTCATCTGCCGCCCCACGCGCGCGACGGCGCTCAATAGGACCGATGCCAGAATCGTGATGACGATGACAGACACAGAAAGATTCACGACCGCTCTCCACTCTCGGCGTCTGCCTCGGAAGGGCTAAGCAGGTTGATCAAGAATAAAGCCAGAGACGCCGCTATCACACAAGCCACGATCCAGAAAAACAGGAACGGCATGCCGAAAACAAACGGCCTGACCTTATTTTCAAAGAATATTCCGACGAATATGCCTACACACGGGAGGACTGCGATGTAGCCGATCCATGACATGACTCACTCTCTGAGAAGAAACCGTGCATGCTCGGATTCGGTCTGAATGGGTAACAGCTTTCGGACGAGTTCCACCCAGTACGACACTCCGAGGTCAACGAGTTGATCGTTAGATTCATGCTTAGGATGCTGACGCTGGTGTGACGCTCCACCTTCGTCACTGCCCAGCCAGACATAACAACCGGGTCTTTCCCGCACGAAATACGAGAAGTCTTCAGCAGCCATGGACGGCAGCATGCTTTGAAAAACATTGCCCTCCCCGACCACGGTCTCCGCTACTTTTGCTGCGATCCGCGCCAGTTCCAGATCATTAATGGTCGGTGGATAGTTCCGTTGATACCGGATGTCTACGGTCGCACCGAAAGCCGCCGCAACCGAGCGAGAAAGTTCACGAACTCGCAATTCCAGCACTTCCAGCACGGACTCTTTGTGCGCACGCACTGATCCGCTTACCGTCACTCTTTCGGGATGCACATGATATTCATACCCGCCGTGAATTTTTGCAACGCCCACCACCGCAGAGTCTCGCGGGTGGACATTGCGTGTCGGAATCGATTGTAAGGCCGTCACCAGGTGAGAAGCCGCCAAAATCGAGTCAACGCCTTCCTGAGGCATCCCTCCGTGGCAGCCCTTGCCGATCACATCGATATCAAAATAGTCGACGGCCGCCATGCACTCGCCGCTGTGCACTGCTGCGGTACCCAATTGCAATCCGGGCCAGGCATGAAGGCCCCAAAACGAATCGACAGGAAAACGCTCAAGCAATCCGTCCTCGAGCATGGCCTTCGCGCCGTAGGACCCCTCGTCGGCGGGCTGAAAAATCAGGATGAGCGTGCCGTCGAAATTTCTGGAGTCCACAAAGACCTCGGCGGCGCCCAGAAGTATCGCCGTATGAACATCCTGGCCGCGACCGAGCATTCTGCCTTCGCAAAGAGAATGATGTGCGACATCTTGGTGATCGGGAATCTGCAACGCGTCCATGTCCGCCCTCAGCCCAATTCGCAAGCCGCTCGACTTCGACCTCCCTTCGATCACGCCCACCACACCGGTCTGGCCGATGCCCGTGTACACATCTACCCCGAGCTCTTTCAGACGTGCAGCAACAGCAGCAGCCGTGCGATGCTCTTCAGGCACGACGCCCAGACCTCCGCACACATGCCGCCGAACCTGAACCAGGTTATCGATCTCCAATTCCGCTTTCATCATGATGGTAGCTCCATGGCGCGTCAGGTCGGATCGCAAGGTGGGCCCGCAGTACGCTACATGCTTTGTGTTTCTATTTAATGTACGTATCGTAAACTTATATGTCAATGCGGTAAACATATATGTCACATACGAAAACGGCGTGCGCCCGACTCCGCTCTCACACCCACTCAGGAGTTTATCCGCTCTCTTGATCGGTTGTGCGCTCGACGTACGAATGCATGCATTTGTGGGCGTCGACACTTTGCCACATTTTCGTCTGCTTAAACCTCGAAGATCTGGAGATTTGTACGCTCGACGCCTCTCTTTTCGTTACTTCACGTAAAGTAAATATATGGAATGGCGTATACAATGCACGACTGTGGCACGAAACGCCTTGAAAAATAATTCGGGAGCGCTATGAAGAAAGCAAACACTAGCCGGGAGATCCCCGTCGATACAGCCTCGGAGGTCGATCAATCACTCGAGAAGACCGCCCCTACCCGGGGCCGGCCTCGGTCCGAGGCCGCAGCTGCGTCAGTTCTCAACGCGGCGTATGCATGCGCTGCCCAGGAAGATGCACGCAACGTGACCATCGAGGCTATCGCCAAGGCATCCGGGGTCTCGAAGGTGACGATTTACAGATGGTGGGAAGACAAGCAGGCGCTGCTTACCGACGCCTTCCTTTGGCACATCCAGCGTCAGGTTCCGCTTTCAGAAAGCGGCGATCCGATTCGTGCGATCCATCGGCACGCGGTCCTGTACCTCTCGCAATTGAACGGAGAGATGGGGCGTGTTCTGAGGGTTGTCCTCGCCGAGTGCCTGACGAAGTCGGGTGACACATCAGTGTTTTGCGAGCGCTACCTGAATCACCGGCGCGAACTTGGCGGGCGCGTAATCGCGGCCGGGCAACGTTCGGGCGCAATCCCCTCGAAACGCTCACCGTTTCTTTTGTATGACCAGATCTACGGAACGATTTTTTATCGATTTGTGTTCGGCTTCCCGGGCCTGAACACCCGATTTCTCCGTGAGCTCATCGAGCACACGTTCCACGGCCCATGAATACTGAAAGGCGTGCGCGGACGAGTTGCCAAGCATGCAACTGCGGCGACAGAAGGACGGTCCAGCGGCGGGTTAATGTCGAATGCGGAAACGAGGTCGACGCGTTTATCGACATCGCGTCTAATCTGGGTGATGCCGCAGTGAAGTATGCGGATGGCCAACAATGCGAGGTCTCCCGAAAGTTGGCCGCCCTGTGTCGATAGCTCTCTGCGAGATCAATGCACGCCATCAAGGAACGCGTTGGCCTCTGCCACGAACAGGTCGTGATACTGAAACAACGAGCCATGCCCCGAGTCAGGATAAAGAATCAGGCGCGCGTTCGGAATATGTTGGAACAGCACATACGAGTTGACGGTGGGAATGATCAGATCGTGGCTACCGTTCACGATAAGTACTGGCTGCTTAATCGCCTCAAGTTGCGCAAAATTGGAAGGCGACATTCCCCACGTGATCAGCGCCTTGGCCTGCGCCCCGATCGACTCCTGCGAAGCCTGCTGCTCGACGTCAACGGTATGGTTGTTACTCCGTTTGACATACGCATTCCCCGCAGCGATACCCGCATCAGTCGCTGTAAAGAACAACGCCACCTTCGGATGAACCTTCATTTCGCCGGCCCGTTTAATCCCATCGGCGATCACGCTCTGGAGATCCTTGATACCCTCGCCGCCTTGCGGTCCAGCACCGACGAGAATCATCTTGCGGGGGAGATCCGGACGATCGGCGACTATTTGCTGGGCGACCGAACCGCCAATCGAAAACCCGAGAATATCAACCGACTTCAGGTTCAACGCGTCGATGAATCCTTCCGCCAGATGCGCCATCCCGGCGACAGAGTCCGGCGCCGGGCCAGCCGATGCACCAATGCCCGGATTTGCCAGAATGATGACGCGACGTCGCTTGGCAAGTCCATCGATCAACGCGGAATCCCAATCGTCCATTGTCCCCGTGAAGTGCTGCAACAACACCAACGGCGGCGCGTTTTCACTGGCACCGAGGCTACGGTATGCAAGCCGGACACCATCAACGGTTACGTATTGGTTGGGCGTATTGACGTACTTTTCCGCAGCTTCTGCGGCACCAGGCAGTGCCGCGCTGACCATAGCAAACGCGCCAACCAAACCACCCACCAGCCAGGAAGAGATTTTCATAATTGGAATCCAGTAAAGACATACATCTTTGATATCTCGATGAGAAGAGAACGCTGCCTGCATCCACCCTGAAACCGAGGGGTAGCTTTCATCAGCGCACTTGCAAATTGCAAGTTCAAGACTCTAGGGTATGGACTTGCAATTTGCAAGTGGATTTGGATTATCTTCCAGATCGCCAGATTCGGTGTTTGCCGATCCACGGTCGTGCGGAACGCACGTTAGGGATCACACGAGTCATGAGCGCCGGCGCAACTCCAGCCGCGCTGATAATTGGGATCGGACGTGCTTGGGTCTTTCGAGGCGCAAGAGACGATGGCCGCACGAACAGGATTTGTGTGGCCACGGGATCGGCGCTCCGCTACATCAGGCGTCGCTACCACGTGCCGGACGGCACGCCGAGCGCCTCAGTACGGAGGAAAACGTGCAAATGCACGATGGCGCGCTATGAAAAATGAGCGGCTATTTTGGTTTTCATGTTACGTTTTCTAAAAATCGTAATACACTCCTTCTCTTGCTATGGAGCGAGACTTCGCAAAACGAGGCTGGCGACGGCAGCAAGTGCCGCTTCCAACTGTTCACGTGGACGGAACTGAAGGGCCACCGGATGCGCAAATAACCGCATTGCCTCCGATATACCAACGGCCACCTCGTCGATGGGCGTTTTGCGCTCAAACTCACCCGATGACCTTCCCGCCTGCACCAACTCGCGCGTCATGCCGAGAAGCACGGACTCATGTGTCGTCGCGGTGCCCCACGACTCCTCCATCGCGGAGATCACCAGTTCGTGAAGCCGGGTGCCGTCAAAGAAAATCTCCAGACTGCGCTCAAGCGTCAGTTGCATAAAGCGCCGCAAGCGTTGCGTCGCTGTGCCTGGCCCGTCGACCACGCTTCGCAACTCAGCTTCCATCCGTTCCAGCACCGTTGCGCAGACCGCCTCTCCAATGGCCTGCTTGGAGCTGAAAAACCGATAGAGATACGTGCTGGACACGCCGATTGCCTTGCCGAGATCGGCCACGGAGGTCTTTCGATAACCGTAAAGGCGGAAATGCTCATCCGCTGCCGCAATGATCTGGTGGCGCCGCTCATGGTCCGCACTGCCACGCTGGCCCGGAGACGGCGATTCGGGCGCCTGGTTGGTAGTCTTGTTCATGGCCACGATTATCCCTCAATACAAGGTTGACAGCGAGTTACTACTTTGCAAATATGTAACTTTTCGTGTGTCGGTTAGCCATCACCTATCGATGTCGTTGCCGGCGACCTTCGCTCACGTCCCCCACAAATTCGCAAACCGGGCCGCCGTGGTCACTCCCCGCCTCGAGGTCATTTCGCCGCTGCCGACACCCGACGATGATTTGCCGCCCCCTCCGCATTGCCTCTTCGTCAGCCGCATCCGGGAAAAATCGAAGCAATCAGGAAAATAAACGAAATCCACTTGCAAAACGCAAGCGAAACATTTACAGTGAATTCAACTTGCAAAACGCAAGTGAATAAACGAAGTGCAGACCGCAAATAGTTGAAGCACAGCGCTCCGCAGAATTGCCTCACTTACCTCTAAGCACAACGCGCATCTTTACAGGAGCTTTACCATGAACATGTCCTCTGGCTACGTGACCGCGCCGAATCAATATGTAACGGTTGATGGCGTGCGACTCGCATATCGCAGTATCGGGTCCAACTCGAACGTGCCGCCGCTGGTGTTGTTCCATCACTTCACCGCAACGATGGATGACTGGGATTCGGCGCTCATCGACGGACTCGCGAAGCAACGACGTGTGATTATCCTGGGGAACCCCGGCATCGGCGCCTCCGGCGGCAGCGCACCTGACTCGGTTGCGGAAATGGCGCGATTTTCCGCAGGCTTCATCGACGCACTTGACCTGAAGTCGGTCGACGTAATGGGTTATTCGATCGGCGGAGCCGTGGCGCAACAGGTCGCGACGGATCGGCCGGAACTCCTGCGCAAAATCATTCTGGCTGGCAGCGGTCCGCGAGGTGGCGAAGGCATCGCAAATCTTCAGACCGTGATCAGTACCGGATTCGCGCAAGCCGAGCAGATGAAAGTCCACCCCAAGGTGGCGCTTTTCTTCACGACGACAACGGCCGGCATCGCTGCCGGGAACGAATTCGTCAAACGCATTAACAACCATACCGTGGACGTTGAAGAAGCGGCATCCCAGGAAGCAATGGGGGCGCAGGCCAAGGCGCTGATCACTTGAGGCATGTCGCCGTCGAACTTCGAAGAACTCGCAAATATCAAGCAGCCGGTGCTCATCGTCAATGGCAAGCAAGACCTGATCATTCCGACCGTCAACTCGTACGTGCTGTATCAGCATCTGGCAAATGCACGCCTCGTTCTCTACCCCGAATCCGGTCATGGCGCGCTGTTCCAGTTCCACGAATCGTTCGTCACCGAGGTCAACACGTTCCTGGACGGATCGAATTGAGTCGAACGTCGCACGGTCTCCAGCTTGACCAGATTTCCGAAGAAACGGGAGCCCATGGCGGCTGCCAGCCTAACGAGATATACGCGAAATTCGAGCGATTCGACCGTTGAAACTTAGTTGACGACTGATCCGCATCAGGCCGAGCAGGTACAATCGTCTATCAGCATCATGATGCCGATGACGAAACTACCGCTTGGCCTGCTACCCGTTTTGAAGGATTGCTTAGAGGCACCGCGAAGCAGCAGTGAGCGTCACGTCCTTCAAGTCAAGAACAGGATCGTATTCAATGAAACAAAGGAATAACAGCAACTGCCCGATCTGCTACTCACTCGATATCTTCGGGGATCGATGGACCTTGCTCATCGTCCGCGACATGGTGGCTAACCACAAGCAGTACTATCGGGAATTTCTGGGTTCGGACGAGGGCATCTCCACGAACATCCTGGCCGATCGACTTAAAAATCTCGTCGAACACGGACTTGTGACGAAGGAAGACGACCCCGAAAACAGAAGCCAATCGGTCTATCACCCCACGGAAAAAGCCTTGGCGCTAGGACCAGTGCTCGAAGCCATCATGGATTGGGGACTTAAATATGGTCCGGAGTCGTTGACACCTCCCCCCGGATGGCAAGCGGGCACCGCGGCAAGTTAATCGATACGTAAAGATATGTTCATTTCGAATGGGCGATCCGGCTAACGGAACGTTGAACGACGAATTCAGCTACTCGCGCGAATATTCTGGCGGCGTCAACTCGATGCCGTCGCGCGTTGTACCGCCGCCCCGCTGCGAGATACCGTTTCGCTCCACTCCATAGCGGCGAAACCTCTCGATTTTTGCGTAGCGGCCTGGGGTGATACGCGCTCCTCCCAAGCGCCTTGAGAACCTCAACGCAAAGACTCCTCCCTCGCACAAAACCTATACGGCTTTCCGTTCACTAGCGGACAGTCTCCCTCCGAATCAGCGGTCATAGCGCTCCCTGCCAGCGCACTCTTATCATGACAATTGTCATGTATAATATCGAGGCTAAACGAACGCATTTTGGGGGAAGAATGAAGGTCAGTCGCGAACAGGTTGCCGCGAATCGGCAAAGCATCCTCGAAGCCTCGGGCCGTCTCTTCCGGGAGCGAGGTTTCGATGCCGTCACGGTCGCAGAAGTGATGAAAGCAGCCGGCCTAACGCACGGCGGGTTTTATGGCTACTTCGAGTCCAAAGACGATTTGATAGCACAGACCTTGGCGCATGTGCTCGCGCAGGACGATGAGCGTCCCACAAACCCGATCGAGTACGCCAGGGCATATCTTGCTCCGGCGCATCGTGACGACGTTGCCGGCGGCTGCCCGACTGCGGCGCTTGGCGCAGAAACCATCCGCCAATCTCGTCAAGCTCGCGCGGCAATGACCGAAGGGCAACGCAGAACATTTGAACGATTTAGCGAAGGCTTGCCTGACGCAACTCCCGAAGAGGCACGACGCGCCGCGATTGGAAGTTGGGCTGCAATGGTCGGCGCAATGGTGCTGGCACGGCTTGCTGATGACCCAAAACTGTCCGACGAAGTACTAGACCAAACTTACGCCTGGATTCGCGACAAAAATACTCATACCCTGTCAAACTGACTCGCATCCTGCGGGGAGGCACAGCGGCACGCCTACCTAAATACGAATGTGAACAGCACTCGTAGCCTCGCCGGCGTGCGCAGGCAATCGCGCTGGTTGCTGCGAAACGCCGGCAACCACAAGCTCTTCGCCCATCCTCGCGCTGTCACGCGCAGACAGGTCACCGGCCGCCATGTGGCGCCGGAAAAGCGCCCCCCCAAATCGGCACCTCCGCCGCGAGAACCCAGGCCAGCAGAGCTTTTCCTGTCGCGCCAGTGGTTAGCCTCACTTCGCCTCTCACTGACGCCTTAGATCGCGACCTGGTAAGCGATGTTTGCGTCACCTCTCTTGCAGAGAAAGTGATGCTTCGATTTACTCGTCCAGGAACTGGATTGCGTGTTTCAGGAAGCGCTCCGGATACTGGAAGTGCGAACCATGGCCTGCGTCGGGATACAAAATAACTTGTGAGTCGGGAATGTTTTGCCCGAGGTAGAACGAATTGACTGTCGAAATCATGATGTCTTCAATGCCGTTTACCACTAGCGTCGGCTGCTTGATAGCTTTCAGATGTTCGTAGGGCTTGTCGCCCCCGATTGGCACCATATAGGCTTGGTAACCGTCCCATTGTGCTGCTGCCACTTCCGGCGAGCTAAGCGGATCGGCATCTTTCCGCTGATGACGGCGCTCCCAAAACTCCAGACCGGCCTTTCGGGCCTGCTCCGAACGGCCGAAGAACAGGAAGAGAAAATCCTCTGCATCATGCACCGGCTTGGGTGCAATCTCAGCCATTCCAGGATCGATCCAGGGATCACCGCCGCGCGGACCCGTACCGAGAAGCAAGAGTTTGCGGACGAGTTCCGGGTGACGCAGAGCGACCTCTTGTGCCTGGAACCCACCAATAGAGAATCCCACGATATCGACCTTTTCGATTCCGAGCGCACGGATCACCGATGCGATGTCATCGGCCATATCTTCGAAACGATTCCGAGGGGCTCCTGACGAACTGGCGATTCCACGACCGTTGTACAGAATGACCTCGCGACCCTCTGCGAGCCCGTCGGTCATCAGCGGGTCCCAGTGATCCATGCCGCCGCGAAAATGCTGGATGAAGAACAAGGGCGTCGTGCCCTTCTTCCCCCAGCGTCGATATGCGTAACGAACTCCGTCGACTTCGACAAATTGGGTCGGTGCTGTGACATGCGAGACAGACATAGTGCATCTCCGATTTCTAAAAAATTGACAGTAGTGAAAATTCATAATCATGATGTACATCATGATTAACGTAATCATGATCACTATCATGTATAGTGTCAAGCATGGGTTGATGGCCCTGGCAAAAAAAGAGGACGTCCGTCACGAGCGGGCTGCCACGGCCCCAAACTTTCCGATGAGGTCTTGAAAGAAACCTATGCATGGTTTCGAGCCGCCAACGTCGGTTATTCAACAAAGCGACCCGCGACGATGTCTCTGGCCAAACTTGCCGAACGTATGACGACATCGCCGCGTCACCTGATGCGGTTTCTAGTCCCCGGGCGTCTGCCGCTCCTTAACGATAGGCCCGGCAAAAGTCGCCTGTTAACTTATATGTGCCTACGGACTGGGACAGTTCGTCGGACACTTACCTTAGGAGAAGTAGACCCATGCAAGCACCAGGATCAGCAGTCACATTTTCGCGTCCGGACGGAAAGAAGGTCGAAGGGTATCTGGCACTGCCCAAAGAGGAAAAGGGAGCACCGTCGGTCATCGTCTTGCAAGAATGGTGGGGATTGAACGACCAGATTCGTGGCGTGGCCGATCGTCTGGCTAACGCGGGCTATATCGCTCTGGTTCCTGATCTGTATCGCGGCGAATCAACCGTCGAAGAGGAAGAAGCACACCACCTCATGGCCGGTCTGGATTTTGCCGAGGTTGCCTCTCAGGATGTGGCCGGCGCAGTGCAATTTCTCAAGGCGAAGTCCGATCGGATCGCAGTAATGGGTTATTGCATGGGTGGTGCACTAACGTTACTGTCGCTGTCCCACAATCCGGAGTTGGTGGCCGGTGCCGTGTGGTACGGATTTCCGCCGATTGAGTATATCGATGCGTCCAGGATCAAGGCTGCAGTGATTGGACATTGGGCCACCCAGGATGCTTTCTTTTCCATCGATACGGTTGGCGAGATCGAGGAACGCTTTCGGGAGGCCAAGGTGGATTTTGAGTTTCACCGCTACCTTGCCCATCACGGGTTTGCCAATGAAACCGCAGTCGGAAACGGACGAATTTCGCGTACCCAGTACGACGCTGCCTGGTCGCAGCAGGCGTGGGATCGAACGCTAACGTTCTTCGGCCGGACACTTTGGTCGTAAGACCGGACCTGACCTGACCTGATTTTCTAGCCATGACGACGTGAACCTACAATCCAGCGACAACAATGTCTCGAGCAAGAGTTCACGTCGCGACCATTGAGTACCGGACGTCGGCGGAGCGGCGAAACGCTTTTAACAGGTAGTGCTCGACCGGTCGAAAGACGAAGAACCAAAGCAATGCCACCCGCTATCGCAGCGGATAGCTGTTCGTCGGCCTAACGCGCTACATTTGACCGCTACCAGCGATGTCGGCCTGTGGTTATCTGACGCTCGTCGTGTCGTACATGTACCGGCGCGACGTGGGAATCGACGTGGCCGGCTTTCCTGCCTTTTGACAGAGAACCTGAAAAATAGCCACGTTGTCGACTGAGAAAGCATGCGCGCACCCGGCGAGATACACGCGCCCGATTCGATACTTTTGCTCACCAATCATGCTGCGGATCTTTGCACCATGACGCTCGTATTCCGCTGTCCACATTTCAAGCGTCTTCCTGTAACGACGCCTCAGGTTTTCGACATCCAACGCTTCCAACCCACCCTCCTGCATACACTTCAGCGCGAACGATAAATGGGGTAGCGCCCCTGACGGAAAGACGTATTTGTCGATAAAAGTGCCCCCGCCAAAAGGTGTATCGCCGCTTTGCGCATCCGTCGACGTGATCCCGTGATTGAGGACGACGCCATTGTCTGCCAGCAGACTATTGATCTTTCTGAAGTAGCCCGGGAGGTTGTCGAGACCAACATGCTCGAACATTCCGACGCTGGTAATACGGTCGAATGTGCCGCTCACATCTCGATAGTCCTGCAGCCTTATTTCAACGAGATGATCCAATCCAGCATCCGCCACCCGCTCCCTGGCGAGATCAAACTGACGATCAGACAGCGTGATGCCCACGCACCTGATTCCAAAACGCTCAGCAGCTCGAATTACAAGCGCTCCCCACCCGCAGCCGATATCAAGCAGCGTATTGCCGGGCGCTACCTGAATCCTGTTCAAGATATGATCAATCTTCTGCAACTGCGCTTGCTCGAGCGTTTCATCACCGTGCTCGAAGTATGCGCACGAGTAGACCATTCGTTTGTCAAGCCAGAGTTGATAGAACTCGTTGGATACGTCGTAGTGGTACGCGATTGCCTCCTTATCTTCTGTCTTTGAGCGAGCAAAGCGTCTTGCGATATTTTTGATGAATCCCTGTTTTTCCGGCGCGATCTGCGCGAGTTTGTAGGCCACGCCGATGACGTCGGTGAGACTGCCCTCTACATCGAGTTTCTGTTGAACGTACGCCTCTCCTGGCGTGTCGAGTAATGGACTCAACAATGCGGGAATGACACTGGAATCTATTGCGCGCAGCCTCACCGCCGGCTGATCGAAACGACCCAGCTTGAACGTTTGTCCGGACAAGAGCGCCAGTTCAATGGGCAGATTCACCTCCTGCTTCTGCCTCCGGATCGATCGCTGCGGAAAGTAGCGCTGAAAAACACCGAAGAGCCTAACCCGTCAGTGGTAAAGGTTTTTCACGTTGCGTCAGCTCATCCGAATCAGGCACTTGAACGAACGCACCTGGAACGGCTTACGCCAATTGGCTTCGCTTGATGCGAGACCAGCCTTCGACAACGTTGACAATGCGCGTCGACCGAGCGTCGAATCTGCTTCGACGATCCTCGCGAGTAAGGAGGAAGGCGCCTGCTGGTCGGCGTGGAACGCCAGCACGGCGATGATGTGCGCAGCGGCGGAAATCCGCACAGTCGTCAGGTCTCGCTAAGAGACTGTTTCTATCACAGTGTGAAATGTCAGTTGACGATGACAGCAAGCTCTCGACTGGCGAAACGGAGGATGACATGAGACTGCGAACGTAGAGGCGACGTGGCACCGTGTGATTCTTCGTCTTATACAAAGAGTGTATTCAATTTGCACAATTTAATAAGCCGACTCGGCGATATAGACTGAACCTTCTCTCTTCGAGAGCTTAGCGAAGCAGACTCACGACGTGACCAGCGCAATTTGCCGATATCAATCATGGAGTCGTCATGCAGTCAAAGTCTTCGACGGCCCCTTTTGATCGCGCTCCTGATAGCATCTACGTCCGTGTTTGCGAGCGGCTACAGCCGCGCTCCGCAATACAATCCGAGGTTAGGGGCACCCACTCCAAAACGCCGCCAAAGGGTTCAGGCGCTCGCATCGAAGAATCAGTTCACGTTCCGCTCAGACGCCGCTTATGGCCGCCGACAGGCACCGCGACACAGTCTGGAAGCAACGCGTCCGGTTTATATCGGGCAGAGCTGGCGATCGGCCAGTGAAGTGAACCATCAGGACGTCAGCGCTATGACGCAAGCACGATTACCAGACGCCCGTTCACTTTCGCTGGCAGTTAGATACGATAGTCACGCGAGCCCGGTGAATGCCGTGTCTCGTTCGAGCATGACTGACGCGCCCGCGTGGCGTTGGGTTGTTGAGGAACTGGCACTGAGCGATGGTCACTGGAATCCAGTAAAGGAGATTCAAAAACTCGAACGTGCTATCCCTCGGATTGGTGCGCACTCGTTCGCAGAATGTGCTTCGCTATCCTTGGGTCCACCCGACGACGCCAAGGAAGCGGGACGAGGTTATAAAAGGTTTGCACTCGTCGAGCGAGTTGAAGAAAAAACCGTGTTGCTCTCTTGGGCCGGATCGACTTGTGGGAGATTCACTGATCGGCGCTGGACGCTTTCTCGAAGTAGGGGCGAATTTCGATGCGCCATGAGCGGCATGAAAATAAGTCGCGGCGAGTTCGTATACAGGCCCGCCCCTCAGCGCGGCGAGATTCGGGTGGAAGAAGACGTCATTCTCGCGTCCGTTATTGATTCCGTGGCGCTCGATCAATCGACTGACTGAAAAACATCCGAGTCGGCTCTCGCTATTGCGTATCAGGCACACTCGGCCAGACTTGGCACCCTGGCGGGATGACAGGACGCAACAATACTCGACGGATGTTTTGGAAGAAGAATGGAGCTTCGCCGTTTCATACGTCACCTTGACGGACTTGGACGCACCGCAGCGCCGATACGAACTGCGTGAAATGTTCAATGCGCTGCGCTGGATGGCGCGAGCCGGTGGATCGTGGCGCATGCTGCCGACCAACTTCCCGCAGTGGTAACTGGTCTAGCAGCCAGCACAACGGTGGCTGAACGCGGGTTGCTTCGAGGCGATGGTCAACGATTTGCGTTCGGTGCTGCGCATGGCGCAGCACCGTCAGGGTCAGCCCAGTGCGGTTATCCGTGGAAATTTCAGCGCACCGGAGATCAAGGCACGCGACGACGCGGGTATTGTGTACTGACCGTAGTGGCTGGCAGCGATCGTCACTCAACTGCAGCCAAACCTTCTCACCGCCTTGCTCTGCGGTCTACTGAGATATCTTCTCCAGTTCAATACCCTTTGTTCGCGGCCCCAACAACCCAATTGCCAGCATCACAACCAGCATCGCGCCGGCGATGAAGACAAAAACCCCCACCGCGCCAAATTGCTTTAACACTTCAGCGATTAGGAAGGCCGTGAAAATAGCCGAAAACCGGCTCCACGAATACACGAAGCCCACCGCCCGCGCGCGAATGCTGGTCGGAAAAAGTTCGGTCTGGTACGCGTGGAAGCTGTACGAAATGATATTGCCCGCGAGCGTCAGGCACACACCGAGACTCACCAGCAACACCGCGCCCGACGCCTGACTGAACCACAGCCCGCAAACAATATTCACACCGGCCATCACCACGATCACCGTCTTGCGCTCGAAGCGATCGCCGATAAAGAGCCCGATGATCGGTCCAATCGGCGCAGCCAGTGCAATCACGCTCGAGTACATCAAGCTCGTGGTGATCGTAATGCCCTGCTTGATCAGCAACGTCGGCACCCAGTTCGCGAAACCGTAAAAACCCACCGTCTGGAAGATGTTGAAGATCGTCATCATCAGCGTGCGGTTGCGGTACGGCGGCACCCACATATCGCGGAAGCTGCCGCGCGGCGCCACCGGCACCGCCGGTGCGGGCGGCGGCAATTCACGACCGTATTCGCTGCGCACTTTCGCTTCGAGCGCGCTCATCACGCGGTCGGCTTCGGCGAGACGCCCTTGTTGCGCGAGCCAACGCGGACTCTCGGGCAACGCACGGCGAATCCACCAGACGAACAGCGCACCGTGCGCGCCGATCAGCACGACCCAGCGCCAGCCATCCAGGCCGAGCAAGGTACGCGGCACCAGCAGATACGACAGGAACGCCACCACCGGTACGGCGGTAAAACCCACGGCCTGCTCGCAAGCGAACGCGCGCCCGCGAATCTGCTTGGGCACCAGTTCGGAGATGTAAGTACCAATCGTCACCAACTCGACGCCGATACCGATACCCGCGACAAAGCGCCAGAAGTTCAGCCCGGTAGCCGTCTCCTGAAACGCCATCACGACGTTGGCCGCGGTGTACCACAGCAGCGAATACGTGAACACCGCACGGCGTCCGAAGCGATCCGCCAGAAAGCCGCACGCGATCGTGCCGATAAACAGGCCGCTGAATAGCGCGGCGATGAAACTCGCCACCCCGGTCGAGCCGAACAGACCATGCGTGGTCGCCGTCAGCAAACCGCTTTTGACGAGGCCAGGCGCGACATAGCCCGAGTACAGCAGATCGTAGAGTTCAAAGAAGAAGCCGAGGCTCAGCAGCACGACCAGTTTCCAGATGGAACGCGTGGCCGGAAGCCGGTCGAGGCGCGCGGAAATGCTGCCGGCGTCGAGCAACGCGGCGGGGCTAGCGGTGGCCGCATCAAAAGAGGCGACGCCGGGGCTGCGCTGTGTAGCGGACTCGGCGTGATCGGGGGATGCCATGTTGTTTGTCTCCTGTGTCGACCGGAGTCGGCGTGTCGCCCCGAGCGCTTACCCGGATTCCGAATCGCCTGCTCCGATCCGTGCAACGTGTTGCACGTGATACTGGCGCACCGCAATGCGGCGCACCGAAACCAGTCTTGTGCCGGCCTTCCTCTGATTCGCGCATGACGCGCACGCACCACGATGCCGGGCCGCAAGGTCCGGCGAGCATTCTAGCCGCGCGCGCGCTTCAATTGTTCGAAGGTAGTGATTTTTCCGGCCAGCGCACTCGCCGCCACCGTGTACGGACTCGCGAGCCACACGTCGCCCGGTCCCGAACGCCCGGGAAAATTGCGGTTAATCGCGCTGATCGTCACGTCATTCGCGTCGGCGGATTGCCCCGGTCCGCAATTTGCGCACGACCCGCAACCCGGCATCACGAGCGTCACGCCCGCGCGCTCGAACACCGGCAAATAGCCTTGTTCCTCGCAATACCTCCGCACGGCCATGGTGCCGAATTGCAGAAACAAACGTGTGCGATCCGGTACACGAATGCCTCGCTCGACACCCCAGCGCAGCACCTCGTGGTAGTAGTCGAAGTCTTCACGCTTGCCCGCGGTGCACGAACCGCCATAGGCGATGTCGATCGCGATTTCCTGCTCCAGTTGCGGCGCCGGCATGCCGTTGCCCGGGTCGCCTGGACGCGCGAGCATCGGTTCAATCCGGCTCGCTTCGATCCGGATCGTGTCGCGATAGGTCGCGCCCGGATCGCTTTTCATCCAGCTTTCCACGCTGAAATCGACGCCGCGGCGTTCTTTCAGAAACGCCGCGGTGCGCACGTCCGGTTCGACGATGCCGGTGAAGCCGCCCAATTCCGCGACCATGTTCGTCAAGGTTGCGCGCTCATCGATCGACATCGCGCGCACCGCCTCGCCGCCATATTCGAACACGAGTCCGATCGCGCCGCCCGAGCGGATCGCGTCCATCTGCAGCAGATAGAGCACCACGTCTTTGGCGGTCACGCCTTCGCGCAGACCACCGTCGATCTCGATGCGCAAGGTCTCCGGCACCTTGCAGCGCACATAGCCCGTCACCCAGCTATTGGCGATTTCCGTTGCGCCCGCACCGAATGCGAGGCAGCCGAGCGCGCCGGAATGCGGCGTGTGCGAATCGGTGCCGCAGGCCACTTGCCCCGGCAGTGCGTATTGCTCCGCCATCAGCGCATGACAGATCCCTTCGGAGCCGGGCAGCGTATCGAGCGCGCCGTGCGAGCGCACCGGGTAGTCGCGCGAGAACGACGTATGCCCTTCCATCAGATTGGCGACGCCCGGCAGTAAACCATCGCGCACGTGCGGAATGCTCTGCGCCGCGAGCACCAGATGATCCTGAAACGCGATGATGTGATCCGACTCATGCAACGGCGCGGGCTTGCCGAACGCGCGATGCATCAGATGCGCGCACATGCCGGTGAAGTAGTCGTGACTGAAGCGCCAGTCGGCGGCGATGAACACACCGTCGCCACGCCGCGCGTTCGTCATGCCGGGATGCAGATGCCGCGCGATGATCTTCTCGACCAGCGTCATCGGCTCGGCGCTCGCCGTAGCGTTTGCATTGGCGTTTGCATTGGCGTTTGCATTGGCACTCCCCGCCACACGCGGCGCGGGCCAATCCGCGAACTTGCTATACGCCAGCAGGCCGCCGCTGCGAATGATCTGCTGCGTGAGCGCATCGCGGCCTTCGAGAAACGCGTCGATCGGCACGGCCTCGCCGGCCATCAGCCGCTCGAGCACGGAGAAATCGGTGGTGGTGAGAATGCCGATGTTGTCGCAATTCTGCTGGTAAATACGCTCGAAACTCTCCGCGACGATCAAACGGATACCCGCCGACAACTCCGCGAGCGGGCTCGATTCGCGCGACGAACCCTTGCCGTAGCGCTTGCCCGCAACCGTGATCTGGAAGCCGCCGTCTTTCACCGCATTGCGCCCGATCGGCAGACGCTCACCGGCCTTGAAGCCGACGTACGGATACTGACCGAGACGTTCGTCGTAAGTGAGCATCACGGTGACGGGCGTGATCTCGTCGGTAGAGACGTTATCGCGCAGCGGACCGGCAGTCGTGCGCGTGAAGTTGCCGCCGGCCAGTTGCGCATCGATCACCGCGGGGTCTTGAGACAGGAACAGCACGCGGCCGTCCAGACGAATCGTATCGCTCATGAGCACTCTCCTTCTGCTCACTATACGGCGCGCGCAAGCGCTGCCGAAGTGCCGTTGCGGCAACGCTGACCTCTCGTTTCATGAGGTTTGCGCATCCTCGTCCCACGTCGCGCAGCACACGAAGCAGCAAATTATTCCGCATAGCCAGTTGACAATAATTCTCATTTACCATAAATTTGTAAGGCTTTAGTCATCTTTATTCATCCAATTCACCTACACGGTCCGCATTTAATGCGAACTGCCAGCCAGGTGCTTCTCGTCACCCAGCCAGCGTACGGGCTCGTTTGATCGGGAGAACCACACGTGCATCACCTCAATACAGCGCGACGTCCGCTGTGCACCATGCTGTCCGGCGTATTTGGCGTCGTCGGTCTTTGGGCCGCGCAGTCGGCTCACGCAGCAGATAACACGCCGGCTCAGAAAGCCACCGCGCAGCAGGTCGCGCAGGCGCCGCAAGCCGCATCGGCGGTACAACTCGCGTCGGGCAGACTGCTCGATCCGGTGACCGTTACCGCCACCCGCACCGCGTCCGCGCAGAGTCGCACGGCCGCGTCCGTCTCGGTGATCACCGACCAGGACCTCGAAGAACAGCAAGCCGAAAACATCAAGGACGCGCTGCGCTACGAGCCCGGCGTCACGGTGCGTCGCACGCCTTACCGGCCTGGCTCGGCAGCCCTGGGCGGCGGTCGCGACAACGATTCGAGCATCAACATTCGCGGCCTCGAAGGCAACCGCATTCTGATGATGGAAGACGGCATCCGCCTGCCCTATTCGTTCACGTTCGGCCCGCTCGAATCGGGTCGCGGCGACTATGCGGATCTCGGCACGCTCAAGCGCATTGAAATTCTGCGCGGTCCGGCCTCGGCGCTGTATGGCAGCGACGGCTTGACCGGCGCGGTGAACTTCCTGACCAAAGACCCGCAGGATCTGCTCGACATCTACAACAAGCCGACTTATTTTTCGGTGCGTCCGAGCTATGAATCGGCCGATCGCAGTTTCGGCGCAACCGTGCAGGCGGCCGGCGGCAACGACATGATTCAGGGCATGCTGATCGCCGACGGCCGGCGCGGCCACGAAGTGGACAACAAAGGCTCGAACAATTCGGCGACGACGCTGCGCACCACGGCGAATCCGCAGGACACGTATTCCGAAACGCTGCTCGGCAAGCTGGTCGTCAAACCGACCGCGCACGACACCTTCAAATTCACCGCCGAAACCGTCCGCGAACGGATCGACACGAACGTGCTCTCGGCGATCAACCCGCCCACCACGCTCGCGCTGACCGGCAACGACAAGCTCGAACGCAATCGCTACAGCCTCGATTACGACTTCAATAACGAGGCCGCGCCGTTTTTCCAGACCGCGCACGTTCAGGTGTACTACCAGGACGCATGGCAGGATCAGAACTCGTATGAGAAGCGTGGCTCGTCCGCTTCGCGCACGCGTTTGAGCCACTACGGCGAGCGCGTATTCGGCGGCTCGGCGTTCGCGGAGAGCAACTTCCGCACGGGCATCTTCTCGCACAAGCTGCTGTATGGCGGCGACGGCAGTCTCGATCGCGTGACGGCGCTGCGCGACGGCACCGTGCCGGGCGTGGGCGAAGCCGCGTTCCCGAACAAGCCGTTCCCGGATACGGATTACCGCCTGCTCGGCGCGTTCATTCAGGATCAGATCAGCTATGGCGGCCTGACCGTCACGCCGGGTTTGCGTTTCGACACCTACGCGCTGAACGCGAAAACCGGCGACCCGCAGTATCTGGGCAAGCCGGTTTCGTCGAGCGACAACGCGTTGTCGCCGCGCCTCGCGGTGCTGTACGAAGTGTCGCCCGCGTTGATTCCGTACGCGCAATACGCGCACGGCTTCCGCGCGCCGTCGCCGGATCAGGTGAACAACAGCTTCGCGAATCCGCTGTATGGCTATACGTCGATCGGCAATCCGAATCTGAAGCCTGAAACCAGCGACACCATCGAAGCCGGTTTGCGCGGCAAGCTCGGCACCGGCCTCGGCCCACTGCGCTATAGCGCGGCGATCTTCGCCGGCCGCTATCGCGACTTCATCGCGCAACAGACCGTGAGCGGCAGCGGCCGCCCGAACGATCCGCTGGTGTTCCAGTACGTCAACTATTCGCGGGCCTCGATTCACGGCCTCGAAGGACGCGCGGAATGGGCGCTGCCGTACGGCTTCACGGTCAAGACCGCGATGGCCTTCACCAAAGGCAGCGTGGAAGGCGGCACCGGCGCGAATCAGCCGCTCGACACCATCAACCCTTTCTCGGCCGTGTTCGGCCTTCGTTATGAACCGGGCGAACGCTGGTTCGTGCAAACGGATCTGCTGTTCCAGGCCGCGAAGAAAACCAGCGACATCACGCCGAAAAACTGCGCGTCGCAAACCTGCTTCGCGCCGGGCTCGAGTTTCGTCGTCGACCTGCGCGGCGGCTATCGCTTCAACAAGCACGTCGTCGCGTATCTCGGCGTGTACAACCTGTTCGACCGCAAGTACTGGAACTGGTCGGACGTGCGCGGCATTGCGGAGACGTCGCCGGTCAAGGACGCTTACACCGCCCCTGGTCGCAACGTGTCGGTCAGCATGAAGGTCGACTTCTGATGCAGCACGCGCACGCCGCTCTCCCCTCTTTCAACCCGCTATACGGCATTGCGAGGCACTTATCATGCTGAATTCCGCCCGTCACGACGTCGCTGCATTGACTCAGCTTCGTCACGATTTTCAAACTGTGAAAGCCGCGCAGAAACTGCGCAACCGCGAAGCCGCGCACGCGCTCGGCATTAGCGAAGGCGAAGCGCTCGCGGCGTTCGTCGGCGAACACGTGGTGCGGCTCGAACCGAACTTCGTCGAGCTGTACGAACAGATGCCGCAACTGGGCGCCGTGATGGCGCTCACGCGCAACGAGGCCGCCGTGCACGAGAAAGACGGCGTCTTCGAAGACATGAGTCACGACGGCACCGTCGGCCTCGTGCTCGGCAGCGCGATCGATCTGCGGGTGTTCTATCACGCATGGGCGTCGGGTTTCGCGGTGCGCGAAACCACCGCGCAAGGCGTGCAAAAAAGCCTGCAATTCTTCGACAGGCAAGGTCACGCGGTCCACAAGATTTTTCTGCGCGAGCACAGCAATCACGCAGCGTTCGACGCCTTCGTCGACCGCTGGCAAATGCGCGAACAGGCGCCGGGGCTCGCCACGGAAGAAGCGTCCGCGCCGCCCGCATTGAATCTGGATAGCGATATCGACGTCGCCGCGTTTCATGGCGCGTGGGACGCGATGACGGACACGCACCAGTTCTTCGGCATGCTGCGCAAGTTCGGTCTGGCCCGCACCCAGGCATTGCGGCTCGCCGAACGCCGCTACGCCTACCCGGTCGCCAACGACGCGCTGCAAGGCCTGCTCGAACGCGCCGCGCAGAGCACGCTGCCGATCATGGTGTTCGTCGGCAATCGCGGCATGATCCAGATTCACACCGGACCGGTCAGCAATATCCGCATGATGGGCCCGTGGGTCAACGTGCTCGATCCGGGCTTCAATCTGCATCTGCGCGGCGATCTGATCGCCAGCGCGTGGGTCGTGCGCAAGCCGACCAGCGACGGCATCGTCACCTCGCTCGAACTGTTCGACGCGAACGGCGAGAACGTCGCGATGCTGTTCGGCGCGCGCAAACCGGGTCAGCCGGAACTCGCCGGCTGGCGTGAACTGATCGACGGTATCGCGCCTCTCGAAGACGGAGCGGCAGCGTGAACGCCGCCCGCCTGAACGGGCAGCGGCGCCGCCTGATGCTCGGCGGCGGCGCGCTGTTGCTCGGCGCGTTGGCGCCGCGCGCATTCGCGCAGCCGCCGCGGCGCGTGATCGTGGTCGGCGGCGCGCTCGCCGAGATCATTTACGCGCTCGGCGCTCAGGGTAACGCGACCAGCGCGGCCAGCGTGCTGGTCGGCGCGGATACGACCTGCAGCTATCCGGCCGCCGCGCGTGCCTTGCCGAAGGTCGGCTATCAGCGCGCGTTGTCGGCGGAGGGCTTGCTGTCGTTGCGGCCCGATCTGATCCTCGCGTCGGCGGAAGCCGGGCCGCCCAACGTGCTCACGCAGGTCAAACAGGCGGGCGTGTCGGTCGTCTCGTTCGCGGAACAGCACAACGTGGACAGCGTGCGCGACAAGATCACCGGCATCGCCAAAGCGCTCGACGCGAAGCCGCAGGGAGACGTGCTACTGACGCGCTTCGACGGCGAATGGCAGCGCGCGCGCGAGGCCGTCGCGGCGTCGCCGCTCGCGCGCCGCGCGCAACCGCCGCGCGTGCTGTTCGTGCTGAATCACACGGGCAACAGCGCGATGGTCGCCGGCCAGCACACCGCCGCCGACGCGATGCTCGCCTATGCCGGCGCGCGTAACGCGATGCAGGGCTTCAACGGTTACCGGCCGCTGTCGGCCGAAGCGCTGGTGAGCGCCGCGCCCGATCTGATCCTGACCACCGACGAAGGCCTGAGCGCGGTCGGCGGCGCAGCGGCGATGCTGGCGAGCCCCGGTTTCGCGGCGACGCCCGCGGGACAGAACAAGCGCGTCGTCGCGCTGGACGCATTGTTCCTGCTCGGCTTCGGCCCGCGCCTACCCGGCGCGGTGACCACGCTGAACCAGAAGCTGCAGGAGGCGTGATGGAGTCGGACCTCGTGGCGTCAGCGTCAGGGCCAACATCAGCGCCAGGGCCAGGGCCGTCAAATCGCTATCAGCCGAAGTCGGCCACGCTGGCCGAGCGGCGACGACGCACCGCCCGTCTGCTGCTCGGGACGCTAGCCGTCGCGCTCGGTCTGGCGACGCTCGCCGCGATCTGCATCGGCGCGTATCGCATCAGCCCCGCGCTGGTGTGGTCCGCGTTGCTCGCGACACCCGCCGAGCTGGCCAACGATCCGGCGCTTCAACAGGCGCGCGCGGTCCTGCTGCAAATCCGTTTGCCCCGCGTCGTACTGGCGCTGCTGGTCGGCGCGGGCTTCGGCTCGGCGGGCAGCGCGCTGCAGGCGCTGTTTCGCAATCCGCTCGCCGATCCTGGGCTGATCGGTATTTCGAGCGGCGCGGCGTTGGGCGCCTCGACGCTGATCGTGCTCGGTCCGATGATCGGCGCCTTGAGTCTCGTGTGGCTGCCGGCCGCCGCGTTCCTCGGCGCGCTGACCGTGGCGGCGCTCGTCTACCGGCTCGCCGCCGCGCGTGGCCGGCTCGCGCTGCCGCTGCTGCTGCTCGCCGGCATCGCGATCAATGCGCTGGCCGGCGCCGCGATCGGCCTGCTCACCTACCTCGCCGACGACGCGCAATTGCGGTCGCTGACCTTCTGGAGTCTCGGCAGTCTCGGCGGCGCACAGTGGCCGGTGCTCGGCGCAGTCGCACCGTTCGTCGTGATCGGCGCGCTAGTGATCGCGCGTAACAGCCACGCGCTGAACGCGCTGCAACTCGGCGAAACCGAGGCGCAGCATCTCGGCGTGCCGGCTCAAGTGGTCAAACGCACGGTGCTGGTGGCGTCGGCGTTGGGTGTCGGCGCGCTGGTGTCGTGTACCGGCGTGATCGGCTTTATCGGGTTGGTCGCGCCGCATTGCGTGCGGCTCGCCTGCGGTCCCGATCAACGCGTGGTGATGCCCGGCGCGATGCTGCTCGGCGCCACGCTGACCGTGCTCGCCGATCTCGCGGCACGCACCGTCGCCGCGCCGGCCGAAGTGCCGCTCGGCATTCTGACCGCACTGATCGGTGCGCCCTTCTTCCTCGCGTTGCTGTGGCGCAGCCGCAGTCAACTCGGTCTGTGAGCGATCCAGACTTCCTGACGGAGAGCATCCGATGCTCATGACCAGCCACCTCTCGATCACCCGCGGCGACCGGCCGATTCTGCGCGATCTTTCGCTGACGGTTAAGCCCGGCTGCCTGACTACGCTGCTCGGCTGCAACGGGGCCGGCAAGAGCACGTTGCTGAAAGCGCTCGCGGGCGAGTTTCATGGCGGCGGTTCGACGCGGCCGCCGCAGTTGAGCGGCACGACGACGCTCAATGGCGAGTCGCTCGACGGTATGTCGCCGAAGCGTCTGGCGCGCTTGCGCGCGGTGTTGCCGCAAGCCTCCAACCCGGTGTTTCCGTTCACGGTCGAGGAGATCGTGCTGCTCGGCCGCTATCCGCATGCGGCGAGCGGCGCCGTGTCGCGCAACGATCGGCGGATCGTCGACGAAGCGTTAGCGCTGGCCGGCGCTGAAGCTCTCGCGGGCCGCGACATCACCACACTGTCCGGCGGCGAGTTGGCGAGGGTGCAGTTTGCCCGCGTGCTGGCGCAGATCTGGCCGCAGGACGACGACGCCGGTGACGCTCGTGGCACATCGGATCAACCGACCCGCTATCTGCTGCTCGACGAGCCGACTGCCGCGTTGGATCTGGCGCATCAGCATCGCTTGCTGGAGACCGTCAGGGCGTTGACGCGCCGTTGGCGGATCGGCGCGCTGGCTATCGTGCATGATCCGAATCTGGCCGCGCGCTATGCCGATGCGATCGCGTTGCTGGCGGACGGCACGATCATCGCGCAAGGCACGCCGAGGGAGATCATGCAGCCGGCGCTGATCGAGCGATGCTTCGGGTTTGCGGTGCGGATGCTGGATGCGGGAGATGGGTCGGCGCCGGTGGCGGTGCCGGCTTGAGGTTGCGGGTTTATTGCGGCCTGATTTCGGCCTGATTTCGGCCTGATTTCGGCCTGATTTCGGCCTGATTTCGGCCTGATTTCGGCCTGATTTCGGCCTGATTGCAGGCTTAGCCGCAAATCAGGCGGCACTCCCCAAAAACCCCACCAACGCCGCCGCACTCGCACTCAACTGCTCGCGCGCTTTAAAAATCACGATCAACCGACGCACCGCCCACGCATCGCTCAACGACAGCAAGCGCACGTCGAGCGCATTCACATAAAGCAAACCCACCTGCTCCGGCACGATCGCGATACCGAGTCCCGCGTGCACCATCCGGCACAACGCATCCAGACTGCTCACGCGGATCCTCACATCGAGTTGCCTGCCCTCCGCGGCCGCCTGTTGCGCGAGCATCTGCGTGAGCGCGCTCTCGCTGCGCAAGCCGACGAAGCTATCGCCGAGCAAACCGTTGAACGCCACGCGCGCCATGCCGGCGAGACGGTGACCGCCCGGCACCAGCACCGCTAACCGGTCCTGCCGGTACGGCACCTGCTCGAACGCTTCGCTGCCCACCACCGGATTGCAGATACCAAAGTCCGCCGCGTGCTCGGCCACCAGACGCAGCACCTCGGCGCTGTTCTCCTCTTCGAGTTCGATCGACACCTCCGGAAACGCGCGCCCGAAAGCGGCCACATCTTCCGGCAGAAACTGCACGATCGACGACAGATTCGCCACCACCCGCACCCGGCCCTTCGCGCCCGATGAAAAGCGCGACAACTCCGCGCTCATCTGTTCGATGTTGCCGATGATCGCCAGCGCGTAACGCAGCACCGTCTCGCCGACCGGCGTCACCGTAATGCCGCGCGATTGGCGCTGGATCACCGGCAAGCCGATCACTGCCTCGATTTCGGCGATGCGCCGGCTCACCGCCGACGGCGCGATGAACTCGCGCTCGGCCGCTCGCGCGATATTCCGTTCCTGGCAAACGGCGACGAACAGTCGCAGCGAAGTGAGATCGAGTTTCTTGAGAAGATTTTCCATTGAGCTTCCGTCACCGTAACGCCGAACCGAACCGACAAGACCCAGCCCGATCGTCTCGCCGGGACCCGCGATAATAAATCGGTCGAGGTCGTCCTCAGTGCGCGCGCTTTGTTTTCGCGGCCTTATCCGCTATCTTTGCGCACGCCGCATTTTGCACGCCGCGCTCGACACAGCGGCCTGAAGCGCGCCCACTCATCGCCGATTGGAGACCCATGAACGCCGTTCGACTCAGCCGCGCAACTCGCGCCGATGCCGCCGATCTGATCGCCGCCAACCGCGCGAATCAGGACTACCACTTGCCGTGGGTCGCCTCCTTTACTGATCAAGCCGGCTTCGACGGCTGGTTCTCGCGCACCCTGACCGGACCCAACGTCGGACTGGTGGCGCGGGAAACGGCATCGAACGAGATTGTCGGCATGATCAATGTCAACGAGATCGTCGCGGGCGTTTTTCAGAGCGCTTATCTCGGCTACTACGGCATGTCGGGTTTCGCGCGCCAAGGCCTGATGACCGACGCGCTGCGCGCGGCGGCGAGCTATGCGTTCGGCGAGATGGGCTTACATCGGCTGGAAGCCAACATTCAACCGGGCAACGAGGCGTCGATCGCGCTGGTGCGCCGGTTGGGCTTTCAGAAGGAAGGATATTCGCCGCGCTATCTGCGCATCGACGGCGAATGGCGCGATCACGAGCGGTGGGCGCTGCTGGCCGACACACCCGCCGGCAACGCGATCTAAGCGCCTAACGCGGGCTACACACTGCCCCGTTGCGCGGATGCCAGCGCAGCGCGCCGGTTCGAGACGCGAGCCATCGTCTTGCGGACCGGCGAATGGCGCGCGCCATCCGGCACGAACACGTAACCGTGACTGCGCACGGTCTGGATAAACCTCGGCGCGGACGGGTCGGCCTCGAGAATTCGCCGCAGCCGCCACACCTGCACGTCGACGCCACGGTCCGTCCGTTCGTCTTCCGAGCCGTGCAGCAATTCGAGCAGGCGCACCCGCGTCAGCGTCCGCATCGGATTCTCGACGAACACCTTCAGCAACGCGAACTCCGCCGCGGACAGAAAGAACGCGCCGCTGTCCATCTCCAGGGTGCGTAAGCGCAGGTCCAGCGTGAACGGACCGAATACGATCGCGCGGTCTTCTTCCCGCGCGGTGGCCGGCAGGCACGTATTGCAGCGCCGCAGCACTGCCCGCACACGCGCCAGCAGTTCACGCGGATTGAAGGGTTTGCCGATGCAGTCGTCCGCGCCCATTTCGAGGCCGATGATGCGGTCGACGTCGGTGGGTCGCGCCGTCAGAATCACCGGCACCTCGTTGCCCGCCGCGCGCAGTTTGCTCAATGCGTCCAGACCTTCGGTGCCGAACCGGATCTGATCGAGCACGACCAGATCGGGCGACGTCTGTTCGATCCTTTGCGCCAGCAAACTCACGTCGCGCAGGACGGAAACCGCCATGCCCGCCCGTTCCAGCAGGGTGGTCAGCACCTCGACGAGTTCGACATCGTCGTCAACGACCAGTATTTGTGCATTCATATCAAGGAGTCTGACGCGCAGGATGGCAAGCGGGTTTGCAATCACGCTAGCGGTCGACTCGCAGTGACCGGATCTTGAGGTCGGCTTTCAACGCCGCTTTCAAAACCGTCAGTCAGGTGCAAACCATGCGCAAACGTGCTGCCCAGATCTCTTGAACGGAGCGAACGGAGAGAATCCGTCGCTGAATGACTAATTATTTGCGTGGCGTCGCGCTGGGCTATGCGGTAAGGCGTGGGGTGGTCGCTCGAAAGCCGTCGGTAAGCGTGTTTTCAGGCTGCGGCCAGCAAGTGCGCCGACGCGGCGAAGGTGACTTCGTCGCGGAGCATTTAAACTTCGCCGGTGGCTTTCTGGTCACGAATTGCCAGCTGATCCCATTCACCCGGCGGTGCTATCGAAGTTCGAAGCGCCATGCCCTTCGGAGAGATCCATGCCGTTGCACATGTCGAGATTGATTCTTTATGTCCACGACGTCGCGCTGCTGAAGTCCTTCTATCAAACCCATTTCGCGCTGCCCGTCAGCGAAGAAATCGAACACGAATGGGTCGTGCTGCAAGCGGGCGCGGTCGAGATCGCACTGCATCGGGTCGGCGAGCCGTATCGCAAGCTGTCGGCCAAACCGAATCATTCGAATGCGAAGCTGGTGTTCTCGGTGGAGTCCGGGTTGACCGAGTTGCACGACAAACTCACGCGCGCAGGCGTACCGATGCGCGGGCTGAAACGCTACGACGGTTTCCCGCAATTGATGTGCGACGGCGAAGATCCCGAAGGCAACGTGTTCCAGCTTTCGCAAGCGGATTGAGCAGGTGTCGCGGCCTGATGTCCGCTTATGAACCCGGTCGATTCCGCTAACGTCGCGATCACGTTGCGATCACGTTCCGCTCACGCGCAACCGTCGATATCGCAACTCGGCCCGCTCTCCGGCGCCGATGAAGCCGTAGCGGACGCCGAAGCCCCCATCGAAGCGCCGGTCAAACGCGCAAGCTCGCGCGCCCATTCGACCGGCCGCCCGAGATACGCGCGAATATCGACGACACCGACCCGACCGTGCGCATCTTCCAGCGCGAAGGTCGGAAAGCCGTGGCCACCCACGTCGTCCAGCAAACGACGGCTAGCGTCGATATGCTGCTGCGTCGACGCCCCGCTCAGCTGCGCGAAGGCCGCGCGAAACGCGTCCGCCGGCAAGCCGATTTCCACGGCCAGTTCGTGCAGCACGGCGGCGTCACTGATGCGCTTGCCTTCCTGATAGTGCGCGCGCTGCTGACGGTGAATCATGTCGAGCCCGCGTCCAGCGACCGCTTCCGCCGCCAACGCCGCCGTAATCGGCGGCTCCGAATCCATCACCGCGCGCTCGTCGCGCAGCAGGTCGTCGAAATAGCCCGCGCCGAACGGCTGACCGGTCAAGTCGGCAATGCGCCGGTCGTGCGGCATCACGTAGTCGCGCCATTGCGGCGTCACGCGACGTCGCTGCGAACCCGCGAGCATGCCGCCGCCGTGAAATGCCAGCGCGAGACCGGGCACGGCACGCGCCGCCTCGACGAGCGGCGCGGCGCCATAGCACCAGCCGCACAGCGGATCGTAGATGTAGTGCAGCGTCGCCATCATGCGCCTCCTTGCGCGGCGGGCGTGCCGTTCGCGCGTTGACCCGCGACGGGCGCCGAGCCCGCAGCGGCCGGTTTGCTATCCGACGCCGCCGGCGCCGGCCATTGCATTTCGCCCTTGATAACCTTCGCGCTCAACTCCAGCGACGACACGCCGCCCAGGTCCGGATACGCCCGCTTCATCGCGTCGACGAGTTCGGTCGAATTCTTCGCCTTCGCGGCGGCGCTGTCGAAGGTCTTCAGATAGTCCGCGGTAAAACGCACTGCCTTGATACCGGTCGGCATCGGGCCGGTAAAGTGTCCGGGCACGACCGTCGCCGGCTTGAGCGCGACGATACCGTCGAGCGTACTCAACCACGCCGCGCGCGACGCCTCGCTCTGCGTATCCGCGACCCACACGTGATCGCCGCTATTGACCACCACGCCGCCCGCCACCGTCTTCAGCGACGGAATCCACAGATACGTGCGCTCGGGAGCCGGGCCCGTGAGGCCTTTGATTTCGAGGGTCCGGCCTTCCAGCGTCAGGCGATCGCCATGCAGCGCTTCGGGCAACACGAGACGCTTCGGCGCATTGTCCTTCAGCACCGGTCCCCAGTACGCGAGCTTGCCGTCCATCGTCGCCTTGATCGCGGCGACGGTTTGCGGCGTCGCGACGATCTTCGCGTGCGGGAACGCGTCCTGAATCACGTCGAGGCCGAAGTAGTAATCGGGATCGCTCTGGCTGATGTAGACCGTGGTCAGCGTCTTGCCGCTGGCCTTGAGCTTTTGCACCAGCGCTTCGGCGTCGCTGCGCTGGAACTGCGCGTCGATCAGCACAGCGTCGTGCGCGCCCGTAACAATCTCCGACGACACCGGAAACACGCCCTTGTCGCCTGGGTTGTAGACCTCGAGATGAAGCGGCGCGGCGCCGGCCGCGTGAGCGGCGAGGCCGACGCTCAGCAGTGCGGCGGGCAGGATCTGATGGAGTGGGGCAAAGCGGAAAGAGCGCGACATGGATTCTCCAATAGCGGGTTCTGAAACGATGCCGCCATTGTAAATTTCTTCGATCGATCTAAAAGCCGCTTATCATGCGCATATTTGTTGCATGAATCGATCGAATCATGGACCGTATCACCGCCGCCGAAGTTTTCGTGACGATCGCCGAACGGGGCAGCCTGACGGCCGCCGCCGACGGTCTGGACATGTCGCGCGCCATGGTCACGCGCTATCTGGCGCAGATGGAAGCGTGGTCGGGCGCGCGGTTGCTGCATCGGAGCACGCGGCGTATCAGCCTGACTTCCGCGGGCGAAGCGGCCCTGGCGCGTTGCCGGCAGATGCTCGAGATTGCCGGCCAGATGGCCGTGACCGACGGTCCCGAAGCGGAGACGCCGCGCGGGCTGTTGCGCGTGGCCTGTGCGCAGGTGCTGGCGCAGCAGGTGCTCGGCGCGGCGATGACCGCGTTCCTGAAGCGCTATCCCGCCACCGCCGTCGATCTCGTGGTCGACGGCCGTACGGTGAATCTGGTGGAAGAGCGCATCGATCTGGCGATCCGCATCACGGAGCAACTCGACCCCAGCCTGATCGCGCGGCCGCTCGGCGTCTGCCCGTCGGTGGTGTGCGCGGCGCCGTCGTATCTCGCCGCGCACGGCACGCCGCGCGACGTCACGGAACTGGCCGTGCACAACTGCCTGACTTACTCGTACTTCGGCAAGAGTCTGTGGAAGTTCAAGGACACGGCGAGCGGCGAGCCGTCGGCCGTGGCGGTGGGCGGCAATCTCAGCGCGAACGACTCGATGACCTTGCTGGCGGCCGCGCGCGAAGGCGCCGGCATTGCAATGCAACCGGTGTTCGAGGCGGCGCCGCTGATCGCGAGCGGACACCTGGTGCGTTTGCTGCCGGGTCACGAAGCGCAATCGCTCGACATTTACGGCGTCTATAACTCACGGCGGCAAATGCCTGCGGCGCTGCGTGTGCTGATCGATTTTCTGGTGGACTGGTTCGCGAAGCATGTAGCGACGTGAGGCATGTGACGGCCTGACGCGCCAGCGCCTCAATGGTCCGGGCTAAAGCCGCGCGCGTAGGCCAGCGCTTCGGCCAGCACGTCGACTTCCGACTGTTTTTCCCGCAACTGCGCGCGCAGTTCGGCGATCTGCTGAACCGCGTCCAGCACACTCGCGACATCGACCGGCTCGTGACCCGATGCCGCGCCCCCTTCGTGCGAGTGAAGACGACCCTGCGTTTTCCATCCATCGAGATTGCTCGATCCGGATAGCGTGCCCGCAGGCCGCTGACGGCGCACTCTGCCGCGCCCGGCATCGTGATCTTTACGGCAGTCGTTTTCCGCAGCCTCACAAGACGCGCGGCGCCGGGCGACTCGGGTGTGACGCGTAGCAAACAGCATGTTCTTCTCCGTTCCGGGGTACGACCGAACCACGCAAAGCCGCGCAGGCCCAAGCATACCCGGGACTTTATTTACGTTACTGGAACTGATACAGATACCCGACGCGCGCGGCGGGAATGAAGCGCCTGCCGACCAGCGGGCTATCGGCGATGCCGCTGCCGAGGCGCGTCACCTGCAGATCGAGACTCACCGACTGGCGCGGCGCGAGCTGATACGCGACGCGTGTGCCGATCGTCGCGTTCACTGCTGAACTGCCGTCATACGCAGGCCGCCCGGCGCGCGCCTCCGACGACGTCACGCCGTAGTAGTAGTCGACGTATTTGCCGGCGAACCAGGTGGCGTCGGCATGCGGCTCGATGCTCCAGCGTCCCATTTCGAACGCCTTCTTGAATTCGAGGCTGGCCTGCTGGCCTTTGTTGCCGCCCAGCAGATAGCTGCCGGTGAGCGTGCCGAATGCCGTATGCCAGCCCACCACCGGGCCGTACCAGAACGTCAGGCTGTCGCGATTCGGCAGGCCGTTCAGGATCGGCGCATCCGAGGCCCGA
Source organism: Burkholderia sp. 9120 (assembly GCF_000745015.1). Lineage (NCBI taxonomy): Bacteria > Pseudomonadati > Pseudomonadota > Betaproteobacteria > Burkholderiales > Burkholderiaceae > Burkholderia > Burkholderia sp. 9120. Next base: position 4,994,046 of record NZ_JQNA01000002.1, read on the forward strand.
TAGCCTTCGAGAATCCCCACGCGCGCGCGCAATGCAACTGTCACGCCGCTCCATTGTCCGACCTTGAGATCGAGCCGCGTGGCGTACGCGTTGATCCATTTATTGTCGATGTAGAACAGCGGGATCGGTGTGATGCGCGCCTTATCGCCGCGATAGGGCGACGCATCGACGCCCACGCCGGCGCCCAGGCCCCAGTGCGTCACGTTGGTCGCGTTGCTCAACACGGTGAAGCCGGAATCGGCCTCGTTGTCGACGCCGCCCGCCCACGCGAAGCGGGAACTCATCAGCAGCGCGGCGGCCAGCAGCAGCGGATAGTCGCGGCAACAGACCTTCTTCACGACGTCGGCAATACGACGCGTGGATTTCGACGAACTCGCCATTCAGTAACCTCCAATCAGAAGCGGCGAGATTACTCAGGCGATTCGACGCCATGATGTGCGCGATATTTCGAGCCCGATACAATGTGTCAGCCCTGAAATATTGACGGGGCACGGCTGACATAGATTAACGGCCGTTCAGGATTAGCATTTGGGAATGACTTATATGCCGCACGTACTGGTGGTTGACGACGAAGAGGACATCCGGTCCTTATTGACGGGGTTTTTTCGCCGACATGGCCACGAGGTCAGTATCGCGACCGACGGCGTCACGCTCTTCGAAATGCTCAACAGCCGACCCATCGACCTGGTGATTCTCGACGTCATGCTGCCCGGCGAAGACGGCTTCAGCCTGTGCCGGCGTTTGCGCGCCACGTCGAAAGTGCCCGTGATCATGCTCACCGCGGTGGCCGATCACGTGGATCGCGTGGTCGGCCTCGAAATCGGCGCGGACGATTACCTGGTGAAACCGTTCGACGCGCGCGAATTGCTCGCTCGCGTCAAAGCCGTTTTGCGTCGCACGACGCAATCCGATGTCGCGGTGGCGAGCACCGGCACGCGGCCGATGCTGTCGTTCGCCGGTTGGCGGCTCGATATTGCCCGGCGCGAATTGCGCTCCACCGACAACACGCTGATGATCCTGTCCAGCACCGAATTCGATCTGCTGCTGGCGTTCGCGGAACACCCGCAACGCGTGCTGTCGCGCGAGCAGTTGCTCGATCTCGCGCATGGCGCGGCGCATGAGGTGTACGACCGCAGCATCGACGTGCAGGTCGCGCGTCTGCGCCGCAAGCTCGATCTCGACGACAAGGAACCGCCCGTGATCCGCACGGTGCGCGGCGGCGGCTACATGTTCACCCCCACGGTGCGGCGCGGATGAAATTCAGTTTGCGGCCGCCCGATACCATCGGCTGGCGTATCGCGCTCACGGTCGGCTCCGCGATTGTCGGCGTGCTGCTGCTGAGCGTGGTGTTCAATCATTTCGCGGGCGTATGGGCGCGGCCCTCGGTCGAGGAAACCGCGCTGCTCGGGCGGGCCAACGACATCATCCTGATGGTCGAGGCCGTACCCGACAGCTATCGTCAGCCGGTGGCCAGCGCTTCACGTATTCCGACGACCTCGGTTGACTGGTATCCGGTGAACTCGCCGACCGCAGCCGTGCTCGCCACGGCGCCCAGGACAACCCGCGCCGACGCGGAACTGACGCAGTGGTTCGCGGCGAACGGGCACCCGCGCACCGTGTTGCTGTTCAAATCGGACGACGGTCTATCCGGCCGCTTGCCGCGCTATGACCGCACGCGCGACCCGCATGCGTACTTCATGGCCGCCGGACTGAGCGACGGCAGTTGGCTCGTGTTCACCGCCACCCGCCGCGCGTGGGGACTGCCGCGGCCGGCACAGATCGCGATTGCGCTGGGGTTCGTGGCGCTCTCCATTCTGGCGGCCTCGGTCGTGTCCACGTATTACCTGTCGAAGCCGTTACGGCGTTTTGCCGACGACCTGCGCCGTTTCGGCGGCGATCCGCGTTCCGGCCCGGTGCGCGAAGCGGGACCGCGCGAACTGCGCGCCGCGATCGCGGCGTTCAACGCGCTGCAGGCGCAGTTGCGCAAGTTTGTCGAAGACCGTACCGCGATGCTGGCGGCCATGTCGCACGATCTGCGCACACCGCTCACGAAAATCCGGCTGCGCGGCGAATTTATCGAAGACGACGATCAGCGCGAGCGCCTGTTCCGCGATGTCGACGATTTGCAGGCCATGGCGGATTCCGCGCTGTCTTTCTTTCGCGACGACTACAAGGACGAAGAGGCGACCGTGTTCGATTTCGCCGGCCTGTTGCGCACCATCGCCGACGACTACAGCGATCAGGGCAAGCCGGTTTTCTACGCCGGCCCGGAGCGTTTCGCGTTCAGCGGACGGCCGTTTTCATTCCGGCGCGCGTGTGCGAACCTGGTCGACAATGCGTTGAAATACGGCAACCGCGCGGAGCTGGAGCTCAAATGCTCGGCCACGCAGATCCACCTGAAAGTGATCGATCACGGCCCGGGTATTCCGTCGTATGCACTCGAAAAAGTGTTCGCGCCGTTTTACCGCCTCGAGCAGTCGCGCAACCGCTCGACGGGCGGCATGGGTTTGGGGCTGACGTCGGCGCGTGCGGTGATTCAGGCGCATGGCGGCGATATTTCGCTGAGCAACCGGCGAGGCGGCGGGTTGGAAGTGAACGTGACGCTGCCGGCGGTGTCTTGAGCAGATTGACTGCTGCACGGGGCGCGGTGCGCGGGGCCGCCATCGTCAGCGACCCCACGCCCAAGCCCCCCGCTCACGCTACGACAGGTGATGCACCTCCTGCAGCCCGAACACCGGTGTCGCAATCCCCTCCATGCGCGCTTTGAGTTGCAGCGACAGATACTGCGAGTAATGACGCGACTGATGCAGGTTGCCGCCATGAAACCAGAGCGCCTGCTGCTGCGTGGGCTTCCACATGTTGCGCTGCTCGCCCTCCCACGGCCCCGGGTCTTTCGTCGTGTTCGAACCGAGTCCCCACACCTTGCCCACCTTGTCGGCCACCTCGCGCGAAATCAGGTCGGCGGCCCAGCCGTTCATCGAGCCATAACCCGTTGCGTACACCACGACATCCGCTTCGAGCTCGCTGCCGTCGCTCAGCAACACCGAATGCTCTTTCAGCTCGACCACGTCGACGCCGCTTTTCAGCTTGATCTTGCCGTCGGCCACCAGTTGCGACGCGCCGACGTCGATGTAATAGCCCGAGCCGCGCCGCAGATACTTCATGAAGAGGCCGGATTCGTCGTCGCCGAAATCGAGCATGAAGCCGCTTTTTTCCAGCTTGGCGTAAAACTCGGCGTCGCGCTCGCGGATCGCGTTGAACACCGGAATCTGGAACTCGTGAAGAATCGCGTACGGGATCGACGCAAAGGTCAGATCGGCCTTCGCGGTCGTCATGCCGGCCGCGACCGCGCGCTCCGAATACAAGTCGCCGAGCGCGAGCTCCATCAGCGAATCCGACTTGACGATATGGGTCGACGAACGCTGCACCATCGTCACATCGACGCCCGCTTCCCAGAGCGCGGCGCAAATGTCATGCGACGAATTGTTCGCGCCGATCACCACCACCTTCTTGCCGCGATAGTTGTCCGGACCGGGATGCTGCGACGAGTGGTGCTGCTCGCCCTTGAACACGTCCATGCCCTTGAATTTCGGCAGATTCGGCTTGCCCGACATGCCGGTCGCGAGCACCAGTTGCTTCGGGTGCAACACGATCGTGCGGTCGCCGCGCTGGACTTCGACCGTCCATACGCCCTTGGTTTCGTCGTACACGGCGGACTTGCAGGTCGTGCCGCCCCAGTAGTTCAGCTCCATCACATTCGTGTACATCTCGAGCCAGTCGCCGATCTTGTCTTTCGGCGTGAAGACCGGCCAGTTGTCCGGAAACGGCAGGTAGGGCATATGGTCGTACCAGACCGGATCGTGCAGGCAAAGCGTCTTGTAGCGCTTGCGCCAGGCGTCGCCCGGCCGCTCGTTTTTATCGATGATGATGGTCGGCACGCCGAGTTGCCGTAGCCGCGCGCCGAGCCCGATACCGCCCTGTCCGCCGCCGACGACCAGGCAATACGGCTGCGTGGAAGTGCCGAGCGCGTCGAGTTCGGCCTCGCGATTTTCCTTCCAGCTCGTGCGGTTCTCGCGCGCGCCGTGTTCGGCGCCCATCGGCCGCTTCGCTCCCTTCGGCTCTTCGTGGCCTTTGAGTTCGGCCATGGTGGTCAGCAGGGTCCAGATGCGGCCGTCCTTCAAACGAATGAAGCCGCTGCCGCGCGCCGCCTCCGTTTCGAACGTGATCCAGCCTTGCGTGACGCCGTTCGCGTCAGTGGCGGGTTCCGGCTCCGCGAGCTTGAAACTCGACGGTTTGATCGCGCCTAGTTGCGCGCTCAACATGTCCGCGATTTGCTCGCGGCCTTCCAGGGTTTTGATATTCCACGTGAACGCGACCAGATCGCGCCAGTAGCAATCGGGCTGGAACAGCTCGACGGCGGCCGCGACATCGCCGCGTTTCAGCGCGCCTTCCAGCGTCTCCAGCACGCCGGATATCGTAGGTTTGAGGTTATTTTCAGGCATGGTTGCTCCTCCATACAGAACGGATGATCGAACTTCGATGGGAAACGCGGGTTCTACGCCCGCTAAAGGAATCGGTGCAGCGCGGCTAACACTTGTGCGGCGGTTTGATGCCCAGCCGCGCAATGCGCCGGTACAAGGTGGCACGCGAGATACCCAGCGCCTGCGCGGCCAGTTCGGTGCGCCACTTCGCGTCGCTCATCGCGGCGACGATGCGGCTGCGTTCGAGCGCGTCGTTGTCGGACAGGGGCGGCGTGGTCTGCGCTGTGGTCTGCGTCGCCGTCTGCGCTGCGGCGAGATCGCGTGCCGTTTGCGCTGGTCGTCTTGCCGTGCGCGCGAGCAAAGGCGGACGCACCCGCGCATACAGCGGCGAGCCGGTGTCGTTCAGCCTGAGCGAGACGAGACCGCGCGTCGCCTTGGCGTCGAACAGGCGCTCAGCCGGGATGTCGAACAACGTCGTCACATGGCGCGGCAATTGATTGAGCGCCGGCACGCATTCGCGCGCGCGCCGGTTCGCGGCGATCGCGTTGCCGCAGGCGTCGACGGCAATCAGGATTTCCGGCTGCGCTTCCACGTAATGGCGATTGCGGTGCGCGAGCAGCACCCAGCAGTCGGTTGCGGCGTTGAGGAAATACGCGTCTTCGATCAGCAACGCGCTCTGCCGCACGATATGGTTGACGAGCCGCTGGCTCTCGCGTTCGTCGGGGGAACGCACCGCAGACGCATCCAGCACGCCGAGCAGTTCGCCATGCAGGCCGAAGATCGGCGACGCGCTGCAGGTCAGCGTCGTGAACGCCGCGCGAAAATGATCCATGCGATGCACGGTGATCGGCTCGGCGTCGAGCAGCACGCTGGCCACGCCACAGGTGCCCTCCTCGCTTTCCGACCAGCACGAACCGAGATACAGGCCCGCGCGCTTGAAATCGTGACGCCGCTCGCGGTCGACGCGGTAGTCGATCGTCACGCCTTGCGCGTCGGTCAGCATCACGCAGTAGTCGGCTTCGCGCACCATTTCATGCAGCCGCGACAGACACTGCCCGGACGCACGCAGAAACGATTCCTCGCGATGCTGGACGTCGCGCAATTCGGGCACGGTGAGCACGCGCGGCCCGACGGTCGCGCCCGGATCGAGGTGATATTGCTCGAGCGACCGCCGGTACGAGGACGCGAGCCGCGCACCGTCCACGCCAGGACGCACCATCCGCCCTTCGATGACGTTGCACACGCGGTCGATATGTCGGGTTGACGGAACGTACGGCATCGCGAGTCTCCGGCGAATTCAGCGCTTGTCGGGTGCTGGAGGCATTGTGCGCCACCTGGGGCGCCGCATCGTCTCCAAAGCTGAAACGTATGGGACGATTTTTAGCACGCGTGCCGCAGGAGATCACACCGCAGTGCACCATCGGCGTCCGTGAGAATTTTTTCTCAGGCGCGGCACCGGCAAATTCAGGCGGACAAGTATTGCTGAGGCGCGCTGCCGGTGATCTGGCGAAACATCACGATAAAAGCGCTCGCGCTGCTGTAGCCGAGCTCGCCCGCCACGCGCGCCACGGGTTGGCCGAGCGTGAGGCGCGAAATGGCTTCGTCGACCCGCATATGCTGACGCCACAGACCGAACGTCATGCCGGTTTCGTCCTTGAAGCGGCGCGCGAACGTGCGGCCGCTTGCGCCCATGCGTGCGGCCCAGAAATCGAGCGACGTGTCGCTGCCGGGGTCGTTCATCAGGTGTTCGCAGATCTTCAGCAGGCGCTCGTCGTGCGGTAACGGCACACCGCTTTCCGGCATCGTAGCGGCTTCGGCGATGACCTTGAGCAGCAATGGCGCGGACAGCGCAGCCTGGCTCGTGGGCGCGTAGTCGTCGCCGCCGGCACTCAGATTGAGCGCGAGTTCGCGCAGCAACGGCGACGCCGACAGCGCCAGCGGTTCGCTCCACTGCCACTCGAACACTTCGGGTTCGATATACACGTTGCACAACTCGACCGCGCCGACCGCGTGCAATTCGTGATCGACGTTCGACGGCAACCACAACGCGCGCGATTGCGGCAGCGTCCAGGTGTGCTGCGGCGTCAGCGCGCGCACCACCCCGCGCACCGCGAACACCAGTTGCCCATGATGATGCTGATGCCACGAAATCCGTTCGCCGTGCCGATGCTGCGTCAACGATGCCATCACGCTGCGCGGCAACGGCAGCCGCGTCATCGGATAACGCTTCAGTAAAAACTCTTTCATCGGTTCCTCTTTGCCGGGCGGGACGCGTGCGTCGTGTTCACGTGACCACCGCCGGGCTGTTTCATCCCGCCTATCCCGATGATTGGACACATTTTGTCCAAAAATCGACATCGATTGTCGGCCTTTCGTGCCGCGCAACCGATATTCTCCTTGCCTATCAACGCTTAGGCCGCAGCCTGCGAGATATTAGGAATGAGTCTCATTCTCCAATTGGACGCCCATCTTAACCGGAAAGAATGCGTCTGGCATGGGTGTGACTGCCCTCGCGAGCACCACGCGCGGCACCGGCTGAAATCCGGCGACGCCATTCGCCGGATCGAATAACGACGCACGCGCCTCCCCGACTCGTCTCAGGAAATCCGCTTTCGGCCGGAAGGGCATTGCTCGTCCCTCTATTTTTAAACGCACCCAGTTCTTCACCCGATCTTCACCCGATGAAAACAACGACAGACCAGGCCCGACGCCACGTTCCACCACGACGTTTCAGCGCACCGCCCATGACCTGCCTCGCACTCGCGCTGCTCGCCGCGTGGTCGCTGCCGACGCACGCGCAAACCGCTCTGCCGGGCACCACCTTGCCCGCCGTTAGCGTGACATCCACCGCGGATGCCGATGCCTCGACCGAAGGCAGCGGCTCGTATGCGGCCCGATCCGCGACGGTCGGCAGCAAGGTGCCGGTCGCCATCAAGGAAACGCCGGCGTCGGTGTCCGTGCTGACGCGCCAGCGTATGGACGATCAGAACATGGTCACGATCCAGGAAGCGCTGCGCTATGTCACCGGCGTCGAGTCGGTCGATTACGGCGACGGCACCGCGTACTTCAAGGCGCGCGGCAACATGCTCGGGGTCGAGTTCGACGGCGTGCCGATCGTCAGCGGCCTGCAGTATCTGCCACAGTTCGATCTGGCCATGTACGACCGCGTCGAAATCATGCGCGGCCCGTCCGGCGTGATGGACGGCGCGGGCGATCCGGGCGGCACGGTCAATCTGGTGCGCAAGCGCCCGCTGGACACTTTCCATGTCTCGACGGAAACGCAGGCCGGTTCGTTCGGCTCGATCCGTCAGATGGTCGACGTGACCGGCCCGCTGAACAAGGACGGCTCGTTGCGCGGCCGCGCGGTGCTGGTGGGCAGCGACGGCCTGCAGTCGGTGGACGGCGTGCGCGAGAAGGAAGTGATGGCCTACGGCGCGCTCGACTACGACATCACGCCGCGCACCACGTTGTCGCTGTCGGCGGGGTATCAGAACAACCCGATTTCCGGTCTCGACTACGGCGCGAGCGGTATCGTCAACAGCGACCAGACCGCGTTGATCGGCCGCGTGCCGGGTTCGTATTCGCAGAACTTCAGCCCGAGCTGGAACTATGGCTACACGTCGGTGCAGGAGGCGAATGCGAACCTCGTGCATCGCTTCGAAAGTGGCTGGCAGTCGCAGACCACGCTGTTCTATCGCCACGAACTGCTGAAGGCGGACTACGCGTACGCCGGTCCGGGTGCGAGCGCGAGCGGTCTGTCGTCGTACGGCGAGCAGCGGCAACGCAACACCTACGACTGGTTCGGCGCGGACACCAACGTGTCCGGTCCGGTGCAACTGTTCGGACAGACCCACACGCTGACGTTCGGCGCGAACTACACGCTGCAGTCGAATACGCAGAACTCGGGTTTCGTGCTGGCCAACGGTCCCTTCGCCGACGGGACGTTTAGCCTGTACGACCCGAACGCGGTCTCGAAGGTCGACGTGCCGTTCAGCTACGGCGCCAACAACCGCTTCGAACAGTTAGGCGTGTATGGACAGGCGCGGATTCACATTACGCAGCCGCTCACACTCGTGCTCGGCGCGCGCGAGGCGTTCTACCATCAGACCGCGCAAACCACGCTGCCGACCGTCTCCGACTGGGCGACGCAGGCGCAACTGAATCACCGCTTCCTGCCCTCCGCGGGGCTCGTCTACGACATCGTGCCGTGGCTAACCGCGTATGCCAGCTACTCGAAGTTCCTCGCCGCGCAGACCGCGACGACCTATACCGGCTCGGCCTCGCGCCGCGCACTGGTGAGCAGTATGAAGCGGGCCTCAAAGGCAGTTTCCTGCACAACCGCCTCAACGCAACGGTCGCGGTGTTCAACATCAACGACAACAACCGCGCGATCACCGACCCGGATCATCCGACCGGCTCGATTGCGGGCGGCAAGTCGCGCGATCAGGGCGTCGAACTCGAAATATCCGGCCAGCCGTTGCCGAACTGGAACGTCTACGCGGGCTACACCTACCTGAACGTCAACTACGAAAACGACGTGCCAAATCTGACGGACGGCACGGACCCGAAACATCTGTTCAAGTTGTGGACGAACTATGCCTTCACGCAGGGCATGCTGAGCGGCGTGACGATAGGCGGCGGGATGCTGGCGCAAACGCGTATTACGCGCGGCGTCGAACAAGGCGCCTATGCGATCTTCAACGCGCAGGTCGGCTATAAGTTCAACAAGCATGTCGAGGCGTCGCTGCAGTTGAACAACCTGTTCAACCGCGATTACTACATTCGCCCGCCGGGCAACTTCTATAGCGTGTTCGGCGATCGCCGCAATGTGATGCTGACGCTGCGCTCGGACTTTTAAGGGCTTCGTTCTGCTTTGCGCGGCCTGCTCCGATCGATCGACTCCGGCAATGAAATCATCGACAATCGCGGCTCGGCCGTCGCATGACGGCGCACTGCTGCCGCACACACCGAGACGATCGACCCCATGCTCGCACTGCCCCAGAACCTTGGACTCGCTACCGATCTCCTGCTGCATGCCGAAACCGGCAGCGTGGAATCGACGGGTCGCTACGTGGTGGTTCGCACGCCTCAGGCGCCGGACTACTTTTTCGGCAACCTGCTGGTGTTGCGTGAGAGGCCTTCGGCCAGCGATATCGACCGACTGGAGGACGATTTCGCGCGGCTCGTCGGTGTCCCGCCGTCGATCGCGCATCGCACGTTTATGTGGGCTGAAACGTGGCCTGAAAAAGATGCGAGCACCGTGGATCTCGCGGCGTTTGTCGAGCGCGGTTACGACGCCACGCTGTACCGCGTACTGACGACAACGCCCGATCGAATCCGCCCGGCCGTCGCCCGCCCGAACCTCGAAGTCCGCGCATTCCACTCACAGCGCGACTGGGACGATTGGGCCGCCATGCAACTCGCGAATATGCCGGACCCAGCCGACCCCACCTCGCAGCGCTACATGGCGCAGCAGCAGATCGCCCATAAAAACGTCATCGCCCGCGGCCTCGGCGCATGGTGGGGGGCATTTATCGACGGCGAGCAGGTGGGTAGTCTCGGGCTGTTCTTTTTCGGCCGTATCGGGCGCTTTCAGGCGGTCATCACCAGCGAGCAGCATCGCAACCAGGGGATCTGCAAAACCCTGGTCAGCGAGGTAATCCGCGCGACGGCGGGTTCAGCCGATCACCTGGTGATGGTGGCGGACGAGAGCTATCACGCCGGAAAAATCTACGAATCGCTCGGCTTCGCGGAGCACGGCCGGCTCGGCAGCGTGTGCCGCGAGCCTGAGCCGGCGAGCGGAACACCATAAAAAGACTGACGACGTATTTCGGGGAGATGCCTCGAATGTTGGATCCCGCTGTGGCCGTCGCCAACGCCGCACTCATGAGCCTGGTACTGCTGGTGCTGCCCGTCTCGCTGCTGATCGTCGATCTCGATGACGCGAAGCGCTCGGGACGCGACAGGATATGCGTGCATCAGCCGCTCACGAACGGCGCCGGGCAGCCGCCGCGCGACAGCGCCGAACCCGCGCTTGCCCGTTGAACGGCCGCGCGCGAAGTCCCGGCGAATTTAAGCGCTGGGACCGAATTGCGCCAGCTTGTTGTGCAATTCCAGCGTCAACGATTCAATGCGTTCGCTCATCTGCTTGGTCAGCGCGGTGAGCTGCGTGTTCTGCTCGAGCAACGCCACCAGTTGCTCGGTCTGACGCGCGGCCAGCGCCTGACGCTGCTCGCTCGCCGTGGCGATATCCTCGCGATGACGCGCGTCGGCATCCGCATGAACCTTGTCGCGATCCGCCTGGCGCGTTTGCGCGAGCAGGATCAGCGGCGCGGCGTACGCGGCCTGAAGACTGAAGGCGAGATTCAGCAGGATAAACGGGTAGACGTCGAACTTGGTCCAGCCCAGCATGTTCACGACAATCCACACCGCCACGATCAAGGTCTGCGCAATCAGGAAGGTCGGCGTGCCGAAGAATCGCGCGAAGGCTTCCGCCTTCAGCGCGAACCAGTCGTCGCCGAAAACCGACGTGAGATGAACATGCGGCAGATGGAATCGATAATGATGATTGCCCTGCGCGTGTGATGGCTGGGGCTTCTCGTGTTTCGCGTCGCTCATGATGGTGGTCCGTTGACTGAAGGGATAAGGTCCATACCGGCTGCGGGCATTGGCGCGATTTTGCGTCTACTCTGCGGCTGCTCTGCGTCGATTTTGTGTCTACGCCTGTCGCGACCGACTATACCGGGCTGACCTATCGATCCTCTTACACGGCGAGCGGCGTGCTGCCCATCGCGGCATCTCGCGGTTTGCGCCGGCCGGTAAAGTAAACTTGCACGCCGGGCTTGCCGGCCTATGCTGTTCGACGAGACAACGCCGTTCACGAGGAGCACTTCATGCCAACGCTATTTTCCTATCCCGATCTGTTCGGCGTAGCGGATAACAATCCGTTCGGCCTGAAAGTTTTCGCGTTCATGCGCTTGTGCGGAATGGACTTCGAGCATCGCCATATCCTGGACACCCGCCTCGCGCCGCGTGGCCAACTGCCTTATCTCGCCGACGGCGACGTAACGATCGGCGACAGCGACGGCATCATTCTCTATCTGAAGGAAAAGTACGATTTAGGCATCGACAGCGCACTGTCGCCGGGACAACTGAATCTCGATTTCCTGGTCCGCCGGACGCTCGACGATCTGTACTGGCCGATGAGTTTTTCGCGCTGGCGCGACGAGCGTTTCTGGCCGTCTTTCCGCGAGGCCATTCTCACCACGCACGCCGACATCACCGCGAGCGACCTCGAAGCGGCGCGTGAATACAATCGCTTGCGGTATCACTACCAAGGCATCGGCCGTTATGAGCCGGACCAGATCTATGCACGAGGTATCGACGATCTGCGCGTCGTGGCGGACCTCCTCGGCCCTGACGGGTTTGTTTTTGGACCTCGCCCTACCAGCGTCGACGCAGCGATCTATGGCTTCGTCGCGAACATCTACTATTACGACATCGACACGCCGTTAAAACGGTACGTGCTATCGCGGCCCGCACTCGTTCGACATTGCAAAGCCATTCATGCGCGGATCGAATCGCCGCGCGGCGGCGGCCAGAAGGCTAACGACACGACGACCACTCTACTAACCTGACTTTTACGGAGTCTCTCCTTGCACGAACTTCATATCGAAACGTTGCAGGTCGGCGCGCTGCGCATGCGGGTCGCCAGTCAGGGCAGCGGGCCGCTCGTGCTTTTATGCCACGGGTTTCCCGAGTCGTGGTCCGCGTGGCGGCATCAATTGGCGGCGCTCGCCGCCGCGGGTTTTCGCGCGGTCGCACCGGACATGCGCGGTTACGGCGGCACCGATGCGCCGCCCGAGGCGGATGCCTACACCCTGCTGCATCTCGTCGGCGATATGGTCGAGCTGGTGAATGTTCTCGGTGAGCGCGAGGCGGTGATCGTCGGTCACGACTGGGGTGCGCCGGTCGCCTGGCATGCGGCCATGTTGCGGCCGGACCTGTTCCGCGCGGTGGTCGGTATGAGCGTGCCGTTTTATCCCCCTGCCCGCGACGATTTGCTGACGGCACTGGAACGGCAAGGCGTGCGCACCTTCTACATGCAGTACTTCCAGACGCCCGGGGTGGCCGAAGCCGAGTTCGAGGCGGATCCCGAAGCCGCCATTCGGCGCGTGACCTTCAGCATGTCGGGCGATGGGCCCGATCGTATCGTCGCCGGGATATTGGCCCCGGGCGCGGGATTTCTCGACAACACAGTCGATCCGGAAACGCTGCCGGCATGGCTCGATCGTGAAGAGATTGCTTATGTGGCCGGCGAGTTTGCGCGCACCGGTTTTCGCGGCGGCCTGAACTGGTATCGCGCGATTCGGCGCACGTCGGAATTAATGGCCGCGTGGCGCGGCTGCGTGATCCGGCAGCCTTCGCTGTTCGTGGCCGGCGCGAAAGACGACGTGCTCAAGTTTCCCGGCGCGCAGGCCCGTATCGACCATCTTGCGAGCGTGCTGCCCGGCCTGCGCGGCTGCCATATTCTCGACGGTGCCGGCCATTGGATTCAGCGCGAGCGCGCAGCGGAAGTGAGCGCTCTGCTCGTGGCGTTTCTGAAGGGTTTGTAGATTCGCAGGCGGGTGGCGGATTATGAGTCGCGGGTCGCGGCAACGATTCACATTGCCGCGAAACTGCAATCGCCCGCTTCACTCGACGCCGCGCTTGTCAGTCGGCGAAATAATCCAGACCCAGCGCGCTCTTCACCTCGGACAACGTCGCACCCGCGACTTCCCGCGCGCGCATCGTGCCGCTGCGCAGCATGGCCATCACTTCGCCACGGTCCGCTTCCATCTCGCGACGGCGTGCGGCGATCGGCGCCAGCATGGCTTGCAGGCGCTCGTTGAGCGCGCGCTTGACGACGCTGTCACCCAGTCCGCCGCGGCGATAGTGAGCCTTAAGTTCATCGACCTTCGCGACGTCCGGTTCGAACGCGTCGAGGAACGAGAACACCACGTTGCCTTCAACCTGGCCCGGATCGCTAACGCGCAGATGATTCGGGTCCGTGTACATGTTGTTCACGGCCTTCGTGATTTCGTCGGGCGTTGCGCCGAGCGGGATCGAGTTGCCGAGCGATTTACTCATCTTCGCCTTGCCGTCGATACCCGGCAGCCGCGTCACGTTCGAGAGCACCGCTTCGCACTCCACCAGCACCTGGCGTTCGACCGTGTTGTTGAAGCGCCGCACCAGTTCGTTGGTCTGCTCGATCATGGGCAACTGGTCGTCGCCGACCGGCACCTGAGTGGCCTTGAACGCGGTAATGTCCGCGGCCTGACTGACCGGATACGTGAGGAAGCCGGCCGGAATATCCCGCTCGAAACCGCGCAGAACGATTTCCTGCTTGATGGTCGGATTGCGTTCGAGGCGCGCGACCGTTACAAGGTTCAGCAGGTATTGCGTCAGTTCGGCGAGTTCAGGCACCTGCGACTGGATGAAGATGGTCGACTTCGTCGGGTCGATGCCGACCGCGAGATAGTCGAGCGCGACTTCAATGACGTTTTCCGTGACCTTCTGATGCCGGCCGACGTTGTCGGTCATGGCCTGCGTGTCGGCCAGCAGCAGAAATTGCTGCGCTTCGTGCTGCAATTGCACGCGGGCGCGCAACGAGCCGATGTAGTGGCCGAGATGCAGCGGGCCGGTCGTGCGGTCGCCGGTCAGAATGATGCGTTGCTTAGGTGTTTGGGTTTCTTGGGACATGATCCGAGTGTTCCGTGTTGATCGACACTACCAGTTTCTAGCGCGCCAAAACGACGATGCCGCCAGGCTGGCGGCATCACGTTTTCAATGTGTGTTCGGAAACGGGCCGCCTCGTTCAGGCGCGCCACCAGCGCTTCAATTGCAGCGGGATCCATGTCGTTTCCATCGCGCGAGTATACCGTCGCTTGCGCCGATGTGCCACCCGGGCATGAATCCGGGTGGGTTTTGCCGGGTTCCGCCGGCTTTTCCCGACGCAATACCTCGCCTAACCGTGGTGAATGTCCGTGAGCATGGTGCGCACGCCGAACGTCATCATCGCCAGAAAAACGAGCAACGCCAGATAATAAAACGCGTAGCTGAACTTGACCGAGGCCGGCAACGCGTAATACCGCACGTTCTGCGGATCGGCGGCGTCGTAGTGCCAGGCGCGCTTCAACTGCGGCAACGCCAGAATCGCCATGATCACCAGCAGCGGACTCGGGCGGTACAGGAACAGCGCGAGCAGCACCGGCACGCCGGCAAACCAGATGCGCGGCGACAGCACCGCCGTGATGCGGCCGCCGTCGAACGGCGATAACGGAATCAGGTTGAAGAGGTTCAGAAAGAACCCGGCATACGAGAGCGCCAGCAGCAGATTGCTATCCGTCCGACGCGCAATGAAATAGCAGGCCAGCGCCGCCAGCGTGCCCGCAAACGGACCCGCGAGTCCGACATAGGCTTCGGTCTCCGCGTCGTGCGGCAGTTCCTTGAGCTGGATCCACGCGCCGACGAACGGCACGAACGTCGGCAAGCCGACGTCGAGGCCGCGCTGCCTCGCGGCAACGTAGTGCCCGGCTTCATGCACGAACAGAAGCGCGACGAAGCCGGCGGCAAATGGCCAACCGTAGAACGCGGCATAGACGGCGATGGTCAACAGCATCGAGCCGGTCGTCGTCAGCACCTTGCCGAGCTTCACGCCTCCCAGCAACAGGATCAGCAGTTTGCTCATTGCGCGCGCCTCATCGGGGCTCCTGCCGGTCCGTTGTGACGGACGCCACCGGCGGCGCGGGCACGCGTTTTTTGAAGCGCCGCCTGATCGCGGCAGCGGCAAACGGCAACACCACGCCGATCTTGGCGAACTTGGCGACGAACGCGAGGAACACGGCCAGTAGCCCGAGTTTTTTCGCCGCGACGCCGACGACCAGCGCGGCAAGACCGTATTCGGCGACGTGATCGGTCGTCTTGTCGAAATCCGCGTAGTGCTTGCCGTTATCGAAGTCGATGTCGGCCAGCAATCCGTCCGCGATGATTTTGCTCTGGTTGAACGCGGCAAGGTGCGAGGCGACGCCTAACAGCAGGTGGCCGTCGCGGCCCAGCGCCACCGTCTCGTAGTTGACGTACCGATGCGCGTCGTCATCGGGTTCGCCCTGCTTGTGAGAGATCGCCGCCCACATCACGCGGTGCATCGTCGTGTCGTACGTAGGCGGCTGTGCCCAGCCTTCGACGTCCAACTCCGGAACGCCGTGCGACTTGCGGACCGGATTCGATTGCGCCTGAAGGACCCGCATTCTGCGAAGCAGGTCGTCCGCCTTCCAGTTTTGCGCGTCGTCGTCGCGCACATAGCCTTCTTTGGCGAACGAGAGAACCGCGCCCCAGCCCCCCTCGTCCCGAGCGGGAAATACCATGCCGACCAGCACCTTCTCGTTGACCGCTTGTCCGTAGGCTCGCATCACGCGCGCCGCCGCCTCGGCGGGAAGGAATACATCGCCCGCCGGCAGCGAAAACGTGGCTTCGTCGGATATCTTGATGCTGCGCGGACCCGCGAGCGCCGACTTCTCGACAATCGCCTTGATTGTCGCCATGGTGGCCTCGTATTGCCCGCTTTGCGCCAACGCTAATGAAGACGTCAACAACACGGCAATAGACAACGCGCATTTCAGGAATGCTTTCACACAGCCCCCGCTCGAAAATTTTAATTCTTATGTGCTCGCCTGATGAGGCTATTGATTTTCTATTCGGCGAGTCTGACTGGTTTTCTACAGCACTCCGCTAACGAACTACTTTCAGTTCGTTGAATTCGCAACAGATATTGCAATTCACCACGACGCAATCGCGATGAAAGCTTATCTCCGTAGAATCCCGCCACGACAGCAATCCAACCAATAAATCAACTATTCTGAGAGCTCGGGGAATTAATGAAACTCGCCAAATACCTCCTTTTGCCGACGCTTGGCGTCCTGTCGAGCCTGGCTCACGCGCAAAGCAGCGTGACGCTGTACGGATCGATCGACGAAGGATTCGAATACATCAGCAATCTGGGCGGCCATGCTGACTATGCGCTGGTGAGTAACACCCAGCAACTGGGCAGCCGTTGGGGTATTAAAGGCACCGAAGATCTGGGCGGTGGCGTCAACGCGGTCTTTCAACTCGAAAACGGTTTTAGCCTGAATAACGGCAGCGCTCTGCCGAATGGGCAGATGTTCGGCCGCCAGGCGTATGTGGGGATCGGCTCGAACCAGTTCGGGACGGTGACGCTCGGACGGCAGTACGACTCGGTAGTCGATTATGTCGCGCCGCTGGCGGCGGTGGGAAGCTGGGGCGGTACGTTGTTCTCGCATCCGTTCGATGCCGACAACCTTAACGAAACCATCCGGATCAACAACTCGGTGAAATACACCAGCGCCGACTACGCGGGATTGCAGTTTGGTGGCTTGTATGGCTTC